>JBCCIR010000005.1:0-85569 GCA_039028175.1 Verrucomicrobiota bacterium | reverse complement strand
TTTTTACCGATGAAAATCAGCCGGATGGGGAGACCGCTTTGGTGATCAAGGCGCGGCTTCAGCCGGGGGCGGTGGAAGCTGAGGAAAAAGCGGCGGTCGAGACGGAGGAGGACACCGCGGAGTGAGTCGAGGATACGCGATTCGGCGGATGGAGCCCGGCGATCGCGATGCGATCGCGGCAGTGATTTATCATTCGTTGAACGCGTATTACGTGTCGATCGGCCGGGGGGAGATCATGACGGGAGGCGAAGAGACGGCGGCGATTTTTTTTGATGTGTATGAGAAGATCGATCCGGGGGAAGGGATCGTGGCGGTGGATGATGATTCGGGGGTGATTATCGGATCGTGTTTTGTGCATCCGCGGGAAACGCATTTTTCATTGGGGATTATGACCGTGCATCCGGAGCAGTTTGGGCGCGGGGTGGCGCGGGTGTTGTTGTCGGAGATTACAGAGCGGGCGGCGGGGGATGGGAAGTCGGTCCGTTTGGTGTCGAGCTGTTTTAATTTGGAATCGTATTCCTTGTATACGCGGGCGGGCTTTGTGCCGTTCGCGACCTTTCAGGACATGATAGTAGCGGTGCCGGAGGATGGGTTGGGCGGGGAGGCGCCGGAGGGAATGGGCAGTGTGCGGGCGGCGACCTTGGAGGATGTTGAGGCGATGGTGGCGGTGGAGATGGAAGTGAGCGGGATTTCGCGGCGGAATGATTATCGGTATTTTATAGAGAATGCGGAGGGGTATTGGAGTGTGTCGGTTTTTGAGAGCGCGCGAGGTGAGGGTTTGGATGGGTTTTTAGTGAGTTGTGGGTCGCCGGATTTTAATATGGTGGGGCCGGGCGTGGCGCGGACGGAGGGGCAGGCGGCGGCGTTGGCGTATGCGGAGTTGGATGGGCAGCGGGGGAAGAGTCCGATTCTATTGGCGCCGGTGGGGTGTGGGGAATTGGTGAAGTGTTTGTATGGGTGGGGAGGGCGGAATTGTGAGATGCATGTGGCGCAGAGTTTGGGGCCTGTGGATGTGCCGCGTGGGGTGGTGATGCCGACTTTTTTGCCGGAAAGTGGGTGAGTTTGGCGGGGACGAAGTTTCGCAGGTACGCAGTTTCACAGGTACACAGGGGGGGATGGTTTGGGGGCACCGTGGGTGGAATGGGTGAAATGGGGGAGGGGGATGGGGCGTTTGTTTGGGTATGAGAATGGTATTTTCGTTTTTGGTGGCGATGGTATTGGGGGTCGGGGGGAGTTATGGGGAGGAAGGGGGGCGGTGTAATGTGGTTTTGATTTTTGTAGATGATTTGGGGTATGGCGATTTGGGGTGTTACGGGAACGAGGTGATCCAGACGCCGAACCTGGATCGAATGGCGGCGGAAGGGCAGCGGTGGACGAGTTTTTATTCATCGGGGGCGACCTGTGTGCCGAGCCGGACGGGGTTGATGAGCGGGCGGCATCCGAATCTGATTGGGAAAGAGAAACTGAGGGCGGATCGGGAGGCGTTGATGCCGGCAATGATGAAGCGTCAGGGGTATGCGACGGCGATTTTGGGGAAGTGGCATCTCGCCGGGTATCCGGAGGATTTCACGCAGGATGAAATGCATCCTTTGGAGTGCGGGTTTGATTATCATTTCGGGACACCGGGGAGCAACGATGTGCCGGCGCCTCCGGGGCGGAGACAGACGCGGGATTTGTTTGACGAGTGCGGTCCGACGACGTTCCAGGTGCCCTTGATACGCGGACGCGAGGTGGTTGAGTTTCCGGTGAACCAGGAACTGCTAACGAAGCAATACACGGAGGAAGCGGTGAAGTGGATTGGTGAGAATAAAGACCAACGCTTCTTTTTGTATCTGGCGCACAACATGCCGCATGCGCCGGTTTTTGCGTCGGAGGAATTTCAGGGGCGGAGTGGGGCGGGGGTATATGGGGATGTGATTGAGGAAATTGACTGGTCGGTGGGGCAAGTGATGGAGGCGCTGGAAACGGCGGGGATCGCGGAGGAGACGCTGGTGGTATTCACGAGTGACAACGGGCCGTGGACGATGTTTGGGCCGCACGGGGGGACGGCGGAGCCGTTGCGCGGCGAGAAGGGAACGTCGTGGGAGGGCGGGTTTCGGGTGCCGGGTATTTTCTGGTGGCCGGGGACGATTGCGCCGGGGGAAGTGGACGGGATCGGGGCGAATCTGGATTTGTATGCGACGTTTGCGAGTTTGGCGGGCGGGGCGGATTTGCCGGACGACAAGGCGGGGTATAAGTCGACGGATTTGAGCGGGGTATTATTGCGGGAAGAGGCGAGTCCGCGGACGCAATGGTTGTTTGGGACGAGTGCGTTTCGTTCGGGGAAGCACAAGATTCATTTGAGCACAAAGGAGCGGTCCTCGAATCCGGATACGCGGCAGCGTGAGCCGGTGGAAGAGCATGATCCGCCATTGTTGTTTGATTTGGAGGCGGATGTTAGTGAGACGAGGGATGTTGGGGGTGAGAAGCCGGAGGTGGTGGAGCGATTGTTGGGGGAGATGCGGGAATTTAGGAAGTGATTGGGGGAAGTTTCTCAGTCACGCAGTTGCGCAGTTTCGCAGGGTGTGATGGGGATTGAATAGAATTTAGGTGAGGGGCGTCTATTGGGATGAGCCGGGTGATCGGCTCTTTGAAATCGAATCCCAATAGAAATGAAAACAAGCATCGTTATGCGAATGACGGCGGGGGTGTTTGCCCTCGGGATGATGAGTGTGGCCACGAGTGAGGCGCGGCATGAGAACCCGCTCGTGAAGATGACGCACCGGGCGCAGGATCATGCGGAGGATTTGAGATACGAGTTTAAGCGGCACTATCGGCATAGCGGGGGGTATCGGCATTTGATTTGTGACGTTGATGTGATTCTCGAGGAACTTGAGCACGTTGACCGGTTGGCGCGCAACGTTTGTCATGATTCGTTGCGGCATATTCGGCGGAACCTTCTAGAGGTGGACGAGCGGGCGCATCACTTGTCGGACGTGGTGAGGGGGATCGAGTGCGGGCGGTATGGTGGGCGTATCGATTGCGACACGCGGAAGGCGAAGGAATTGATTGCCTGCTTGAAGGAGACGGTTTGTGAGATGGAGGAGTTTGTTGATGATGAGATGCGGCGTCACGGGGGGCATTATGACCGCGGGTATCGGCATCGGGATGTCGGGCCGCGAGGGTCTTCTTGGAGCTGGAGTTGGAATTCCGGGGGTGGGCGTGAAGTGCGCGGGGAGGATGTGCTGCGGGAGATATTGTTGCGGTTGGGTTCGCGGTGAGGGGAGAGGATACCAACAACTGAAGAGAGGCAGCCCCGGATGGGGCCGCCTTTTTTTTGGGGGGGGAGGGCAAAAAGGGAAGTTTTCGAGAGTTCGTGAGGGGTAGTCCTCGCTTCGCCCTGCGGGCTGCGCTGCGGAGGCTCGACAGAGACGTCTCGCCCCACCTTCATTCTCGGGGCGGACGTTGAATGTTGGGAGGAGCGTTGCGGACGATCGGGACGAGCGTCCCTACCGGCATTTAGGGGATCATTTTTGGTGAGTGGGAGCGGAAGAAGTGGGGGGTGGGGGGCGTTGGATAGGGGTGGCATTGCGGCCACGCAAACCCCTATTTTAGACAGATGAAGTTGTGCTCCTTGGTTGTTGTTGGATTGATTGTGGGATGGATGTGGTCGGCGGATTGTTTCGGTCAGGTGGAGGACAAGAGCGGTGGGAGCAAGGGGCTGACGAAGAAGGAAGAGGCCGCGATCAAGCAGGCGCAGCGCGAGGCGCAGAAGGCGGAGAAGGAGAAGGCGAAGCGGGAAAATTTGTTATCGCGCGGGAAACTGGTTTTTGAGCGGGCGGCATTGGAGGAAGTGCCGTTGGTGGGCAAGGTGATGGAGTTTCGGGATGAGAAGTCGCATCGGGATTTTCCAGTGGCGACGGTGGATGGGAAAGGCCGGTTGTGGGTGGCTTATGTGGAGCACGACGGAGAGAGTGATGTTTTGTGGTTGGCGAAGGAGGGGGGTAAGGGGTTGGAAGCGGCGATCGCGGTGAGTGAGCCGGGGATCATTCATCATCCGGCGGTGGCGACAGCGGGCGACGGAACGACCTGGGTGATTTGGGGGCAGACGGGTGAGGACGATGTCATGCACTTGATGGGGCGAGCCGTGAACAAGAAGGGGAAGCTCCAGGACACCAGGGAACTGGCGCGCACGGAGGGGAGCGATACCTTCGCGGTGGCGGGAACGGATTCGGAGGGACGAGTGTGGACGGCCTGGCAGTCGATGCGGACGGGGCGCGGACAGGTTTTTTGTCGCTACTTTGATCCGGGATTTGGCGGGTGGTCGGCGGAGATTGTGGTGTCGGAGAATCCGGCGGCGGGTGAGGAGTGGTCGTGGGGGAGTTGGGAGCCGAGCATTGCCTTTGATGATGAGGGCGGAGCTTGGGTTTTGTATGACAGCTCGAAGGGGAACGAGTTTAATTTGTATCTCGCGCGGATTGATGGGGCAGGGAAGGTGACTCGGCAAGCGATCGCGGCGTCGCCGAAGTATGAAGCGCGGGGGATGATCACCCCGACGGGGGATGGGTCGGGGTTTTGGATTGCGGCGGAGCGGGGGCGTGAGGGATGGGGTTTGGACAACCGCGAGCACAAGGATTGGAATGCGTTGAACGCAAAGAAGCGGATTTTGTTTGGGCGCTATGATATTGAGGAGGGTGAATTTGAAGAGATCGGGTTGGGTGGAGCGGAGCAACCGATCGCGCCGGGGAATCCGGTGAATCTGCCAACGGTGGGGGTGGATGCGGATGGCAATCCGTGGGTGGCTTACCGGTACTATGACACCGTTTTGTGGTCCTTAGCGCTGACGCGGTATGATTTGGAGACGGGTGAATGGAGTGTGCCGGCGGTGATGTCGAAGAGTTCGTTTGGCCAGGACCGACGGGCGACCTTTGTGGGCGGGAAGGAAGGGAGTTTGCGGCTGCTTTGGCCATCGGATCAGCGGACGACGAAGACCGTGCAAGTGGCGGGGGTCTATTTGGCGGAGGTGGATGCGGGGGCGGAATTGGCGGTGGCATCGCCGGATCAAGTGCCGTTCCCCGAGTATCCCGAGGTGGATCACTCGCATTTGGGAGAGATCACACCGGAGCGAGCGGTGGATGATCGGCATGAATGGGACTTCGATGGTGAAGGGTATGGGCTTTATTGGGGGGATGTGCATCGGCATACGGATGTGTCGAATTGCCGGACGGGGTTTGACGGGTGCATCGTGGAGCATTTTCGGTATGCGTATGACATGGGGAAGCTGGATTTCCTCGGGACCTCGGACCACACGGATATCGGGAAGCCGTATGATCCGTATGAGTGGTGGCACAATCAGCGGATGGCGGATGTTTTCAACAATCCTGGCGCGTTTCACTCGATGTATGTGTATGAGCGGGAGCAAAAGTGGCCATGGGGGCATCGGAATGTCGTGTTTGCCGAGCGTGGGGGACCGATCGTTTATATCAAGCGAGCGCTGTATCGATCATCGCCGTGGCAGGACCAGTGGCCGGTGAAGGCGGGCTTGGATGATATTACGCCGGATGAATTGTGGGATATCCTCGGGCGTTCCGGGAAGAAAGTGGCGGTGATTTCGCATACGGGGGCGACGACCATGGGCACGGATTGGTCGCAGTATGAGGAGATTGGAATTGATCATCGGTTTGAGAATGTCGTGGAGATTTATCAAGGGGCGCGGCTGAGTTACGAGGGGGTGAATGTGCCCCAGCCCCCGGTGGCGATCGGGCGGATGCCGTTGGACCCGGAGGCGCCGTTGTTGACGGAGGCGGGGCGGCAGGAGTTCGGCGACAAGAACCCGGGGGTGTATCAGAACGCGTTGGCGCATGGGCATCGGCTCGGGGTGTTCACGAGCTCGGATCATTTATCGGAGCATGTGTCGTATGGCGGGGTGTATGTGAAGGATTTTTCGCGCGAGGGGATCATCGAGGGTTTGAAGGCGCGGCGGACGGTGGCGGGGACGGACAAGATATACGTCGAGTTCAGCTGCAACGGGGAGATTTTGGGATCGATGTTTGAGTCGGCGGACAAGCCGGTGTTCACAATCAAGGTGGATGGGACGGCGCCGATCGGGCGGGTGACCCTGGTGCGGAACGAGGAGGATTACGAAGTGTTCGGGGCGCGGGGGAAAGTGTTTGAGAAGGAGTATCGGGATGAGGCGCCCTTGGCGGGGGAGAACCGGTATTATCTGCGGGTGGAGCAGCTGGACGGGAACATGGCCTGGGCCTCGCCGGTCTGGGTGGAGTATACGGGGGGAGCGGGCCAGGTCGCAGCGCGGGAAGATTGATGAAATCCGGGGCTTGGAAGGGCCGTTGAAGGAAGGCTACGGGGGAGTCCCGGTGGAATTTGTCCTAATTTCGAGGCATTTAGTAAGAGTTATGAAGATGATGTATCGACTTATTTTGATCGCGGTGGCCCTGGCATGCGGGGCGGGGATTGCTCGGGCGGAATTTGAATTTCAGAAGGGGGACCGGGTGGTCTTGATTGGGAACGCGTTGCCGGAGCGGATGCAGCATCACGGGTGGTTGGAAGCCTTGGTGCAGAGCCAGGAGAAAGGGAAGAATTTGGTATTTCGGAACCAGGGTTTTTCAGGGGATCAGATCATGAATCGGCCACGGAGCAAGGGGTTCCTCACGGCGGAGGAGTATCTCAAGCATAGTGAAGCGGATGTGATCTTCGTTTTCTTTGGGTATAACGAGTCGTTCATGGGGGAAGCGGGAGTGGAGCAGTTCAAGACCGATTTGGCGGGGATGGTGGATGCTTACCGGGAACTGAAGCCGAACGGGAAGAGCGAGCCGCGGATCGTGCTGTTCACGCCGATTGCGCACGAGGATTTGCGAGACCCGAATCTGTCGAACGGGAAGAAAAACAACGAGCGGTTGGCCTTCTATGCGAAAGCGGTCAAAGAAGTGGCAGCCGACAAGGACACGGGGTATGTGGATTTGTTTGAGCCGAGCAAGGTGCGGTATGCGGCGTCGAAGGAGCCCTTGACGATCAATGGGATTCATTTGACCGAAGAGGGCAATCGGCAGCTGGCGGAGGAGATTGGGAAGCAGCTTTATGGTGAGAAGATTTCGGCGGGAGAGCCATTGCAAGCCTTGCGGTCGGCGGTGGTGGACAAGAACTGGCATTGGTTCAACCGGTATCGCGCGACGGACGGGAATGATGTGTGGGGGACGCGGTCGACTTTGACCTTTGTGGATGATCAGTCGAACGCTGAGGTGCTGCAGAATGAACTGAAAATGCTCGATGTGATGACGGCGAATCGCGACAAGCGGATTTGGGCGGCGGCGCGGGGGAAGAAGTCCGAGGTGGACGACAGCAATGTGCCGGAGCCGATTCCGGTGGTATCGAATGTGGGGGGTGGGAGCAAGAGTTCCAATGCGGAGAAGGAGGGGTCGTTGGAGTATTTGAGTGGCGAGGAGGGGCTTGAGAAGATTACCGTGCCGGACGGATACGAGGTGAATCTGTTTGCGGACGAGGCGCAGTTTCCGGAGTTGGTGAACCCGGTGCAGATGCAGGTGGACGGCAAGGGGCGGCTCTGGGTGGCGGCCTGGAAGACCTATCCCAAATGGGAGCCGATGAAGGAGATGGACGACCGGTTATTGATTTTGCCGGATGAGGATGGGGACGGCGTGGCGGACAAGGCGATCACCTTTGCGAAGGTGCACAATCCGCTGGGATTCGAGTTTTGGAACGGGGGGGTTCTCGTGACGCGAGGGCCGGACTTACTGTTTTTGAGAGATACGGACGGGGATGACGTGGCGGACGAGGAGATCGTGATGGTGCATGGGTTGGGGACCTCGGACACGCACCATGCGGCGAACAACCTGATATACGGACCGGACGGGGCGATTTACTGGCAGAGCGGGATATTCCTGCACAACAACATTGAGCATCCGTGGGGGCCTTCTTTGAACACGGGGGCGTCGGGGATGTATCGCTTTGATCCGCGTCAGTTTACGATCAGTTATCATGCGGACAACCGACCGAATCCGCACGGGACGAGCTTTGATTACTGGGGGTATCAGTATGCGAACAACGGCACGGGCGGGCATGCTTACCAAGTGCGACCGGAAGGGGATGGGTTCAAGATGCATCTTTTGGCGACCAAAGAAGTGCGTCCGGTGCCGGCGAATGAGATTGTTTCGAGCGGGAACTTTCCGGATGAGGTGCAGGGGAACTTCCTGATATGCAATGCGATCGGGTTCCTGGGGCTGAAGCAGTATGAGCTGAATCGCGACGGGGGGAGCGTGCAGAAGGTCACGACGGGCAAGGGGAAGAAGGAGAAAACGACCACGACGACCACGAAGTTGGGGGAAGTCTGGGGCGAGCCGACGGAAGACATGTTTGTGAGCACGGACAAGAATTTCCGACCGGCGGACGCGATCTTTGGCGAGGATGGGGCTTTGTATGTGGCGGACTGGCACAATGTGATCATCGGCCATATGCAGCACAACATTCGCGATCCGAACCGGGACCACAAGCACGGGCGCATTTACCGGGTGGTGTATAAGGACAAGCCTTTGCAGGAGCCCGTGGAGATCGAGGGGGCGTCTTTGGAGCAATTGATGAAGAATCTTGAGCATCCGGTTGACGGCGTTCGTCATCGGACGCGGGTGGAATTGAGCGAGCGGGACACGAAGGAAGTGATTGCGGCGGTCGAGAAATGGCTGAAGCCATTTGATCCGAAGAAGAAGGAGGACGCGCATCATTTTCTTGAGGCGCTGTGGGTGCACCAGCAGCACAACGTCAAGAATCAGAAGCTCTTGAATACGGTTCTGCGCTCGCCGGAACCGCATGCGCAGATCGCGGCGCAGACGGTGCAGCATCATTTGTATAATGTCGATCACCGGAGCGGCGGGGAGGGGCCGACATCGGACGACCTGCTTCATGGGTCGACTTTGCCATCGGGCATTATTGCGAACACGCCGGAGCTGACCGAGGTGCGGATTGGCACGATCGTTGAGCAGATGCGCTATGATTTGAAGGAGTTTGAAGTGCCGACGGGCAAGAAAGTGAAGCTGCACTTTCACAATCCGGATTTCCTGCCTCACAACGTGGTTTTTGTGAATCCAAACAAGGCGGACCAGGTGGCGATGGCGGCCTTGGAGTTGGGGGAGAAAGGCTTTGAAGTGGATTTCCTTCCGGAGAGCGACGAGATCATCGCGGCGACCTCCATGTTGGACAATGGGGAAGAAGAAGTGCTTGAGTTCACGGCTCCGGAGAAGCCGGGGGATTACGAGTTTGTCTGCACGTTCCCGGGGCATCACATTGCGATGCGGGGGATTATGAAAGTGATTCGGTAGGCCTGCGATCAGAGCGCCACGAGGGCATTCCAGACGCGGACGATTTTGGCGCGGACTTGGGATTCTGAGCAGTCGTGGTGATTGATGAAGAGGGCGAAGGCGTATCGGGTCCCGGAGCGGGCGTTGGCATAGCCGGCGTAGCATTTGATGCGATCGAGGGTGCCGCTCTTGGCTTGGATGCGTCCTGCTGAGGCCGTGCCGCGGCCGACGGAGCGGAGGGTGCCGGATTGGCCGGCGATGGGGATGGAGGCGTAGAAGGGGGCGAAGTTTTCGGAGAGGGCCATGTGTTTGAGCATTTCCACGAGTTGACGGGCGGTGACGGTGTTGGCGCGAGAGAGTCCGCAGCCGTCTTCCATGACGAAGCCGGACATGTCGATGCCTTTGGCGGCCCAGTATTTTTTGGTGGCGGCCGAGGCGGCCTTGGTGGTGCCTTTGCCGGTTTCCTTGAGGCCGGTCATGCGGTGGATGCATTCGGCGCGCAGGTTGTTCGATTGGTGGTTGGTGAGGACGAGGAGAGTGGCGAGGGAATCGGATTCCTGGGAGAAGATCGTGGTGCGGTTGGGGAGCGATTTTTCGGCGATATCGAGGAGGCGGACGGTGGTGGGGTCCTTGGAGACGGGGAGGTCGTGTTCGTTGAGGTATTTCGTGAAAGCGCGGGCGCAGAAGAAGGCGGGATCGGGGAGGGAGCCCTTGATGGTGTAGGAGGAGCTGCCGGCGGGAACGCTTCCGCGGAGGTAGAGGGAATTGGCATAGGGCGAGCCGTAGACGTAACCTTGATCGCCGGAACCGGCGGGACCGACCCGCATCTCGTTGATAAATTCGACGCCGGGGAGTTTGGGGTCGGTGCCGATGAGTGGGGCGAGAGCGCCGGACTTTGTTGTGCGGAAGCTGGCGTAGAACAGGTTGCGATGGAAGGTGAGGCCGCAGGCCCCGGCGGCGTAGTAATTGCCGAGGTCATTCCATTGCCAGGAGTCGGCGCGGAGTTGGGTGCCGAAGATGGACGCGTCGCCGACGACCTGGCCGGTGACGGATTTGATGCCGGTTTCGGAGAGGGCGTTTTTCCAGGGGGAGAAAGTGTCGGCGATTTGGGAGGCGCCGAGGGTGGGGTCGCCGCCGCCTTTAATGACGATATCGCCTTCGAGGGTTCCGTCGTCGGAGAGGGAGCCGGTGTATTGGAGTTCGGTTTTGAAGGTGAAGTCGGGGCCGAGGGTTTGGAGGCCGGTGGCGCTGGTGACGAGCTTCATTGTGGATGCGGGGATCATGGCGGCGTCGGGGCGGTATCCGGAAGCGGGGGCGGTGTTCTCGGTGCCGACGGCGAGGGCGGCGAAACCGATGGTGGCGTGGGTCATGCCGGACTCGGTTTGGATCTGTTCGACGACGGCGAGGACCGGCGCGAGCGGCTCAGTGGTATTTTCGGCGGGGAGGGGAGCTGTCGCCAGCAGGAGCAAGACGAGAGAGGGGCCGGCGCGAAGCATGGCGCAGGGTAACCGGAAGCGGTGCGAGGATCAATCGGTGATCTCTTTGGGAGGTGCTTTCTTTTGCGCCGCTTTCTTGGCGGCGGCCTCCGCTTTTTTGCGGGCTTGCGCGAGGGCTCTTTGTCGTTTGCGTTCTTCCTCTTCCTTTTTCGCGCGATCCCAGAGGAAGGTGCGGCCGGCGGTGAGCTCTTTCATGTCGGGGCCGTCGTCGCCGGGGACTTTATTGATGGTGAGATAGGCTTGTTCTTCGAGGGTGGAGCCGTCGGCAGAGGGGATCGCAAGGTTGAGTTCGACTTGGTTGACCGGTTTGAGGCCAGGGATTTTGAGGAAGACAGACCTGCCGTCTTTGTTGAGAACGACGCGTTCGATTTCGACCTCGTCTTTGCCTTCCTCCCATTCGTTTTCGAGAGAGAACTGCTTGGACCCGTAGTTGGTGGACCAGAGGTAGTTCCATTGGATGAGGTTGTAAGCTTGCTTCTTTTGGGCGGCTTCGGGATCGAGTTTGAAATTAAAATCGAGGCGGAGGCCATTGGGTCTTACTTTGACATCGGTGAGGAGTTTTTGTGGGGTGCCGGTGTATCGGATGCGATGGATGCCTCCCTGGGTGAGACCGGGGCGCCCGCCGCCGTTCCATCCGTTCAGGCCGACGGCGTAGACCTGGCCGTCTGCGGGATTCACCTTGGCGCGGTGGATGCCAGTGATGGCATCGAGTTTGAGTTTTACGATGGCGGCTTGGGCGACGCCTTCGACGTGTTGGAGCATCATGTAGTAGAGCCAGCCTTTGCCGAAGCTGGTGTGGAGGAGGCGTCCGGAGAGCGGGCCCCAACGCGGGTCGTCGATCCAGAGTTGGCCGCCGGAGGAATTGTCGAAGTCCTGGGGCATCCAAACGAGGGGTTGGTCGAAAGTGTCGGGTGGGGTGACTTGCCTGTGATCGATGGCACCGCCGTCGGGCGCCCAGTGTTCGGTGGCGTGGGTTTGGACGTAACCGTAGAAGCCGCTGGGTGCGCAGAGGGAGATTTTCGAAGCGGGCATCCAGCTGCCTTGGTTGTCGCTGACGGTGGGGCGGCCATCGGGGAGAATGCCCATACCGTTCGGCGTGCGGAATCCGGTGCAGTAGATCTCACGCTTGGTGCCGTCGGGCGATACTTTGACGACGGAGCCGGGGAGGGCGTAGGACGTGTATTGACCGGCCTTGGCGTAGTAGAGATTGCCCTCGTCATCGCGCTGGAGATCGAAGTTGAAGGCGTGGAAGAAGGTGGAGACATCCTCATCGGCGCTGAAGGATTCGTAGAAATCGGCTTCGCCGTTGCCATTGAAATCGTGCAGGCGTGTGATGCGGTCTTTGCAGGTCACGTAGATGAGATCGTCGATGACCTGGAGGCCGAAGGGTTCGTAGAGGCCGGCGGCGAAGCGCTTCCACTCGAGGTTTTCGAGGGAGTCATCGATCCCGGACACGATCCAGACGTCGCCCCCGTGGGTGCACACCACCATGCGTCCATCGGGGAAGAAGGCGAGGTCGGAGGTGCGGAACCAGGTGTTGTATGGGTTTTCGGCGTCGTTTGGAGGAATGGTGAGGGTATCGAGGGCGTAGGCGAGAGCGTTGTCGCCGAGCGTGCCGGTGGTGGTGAGGGTTTCGGGCCAGCGGGGCTTGGCGGGGTTCTTGACGAGATCGGAAGGGCGGGGGACGGCGTTGTTCTTGTTGAGTTTGGCGCGGAGGTATCCGGCGAAGGAGAGGAGATTGCCTTCCCCTTCTCCGGCGTGGCGAATAACTTGGATGGTTTTCGTTTTGCCGGCGGCCGGGATATGGAGGACGAGGCGGTTTTTGTCGTCGACCGACAAGGATAGTCCGTCGATGGCGCCGATGATGGACGCGGCGAGAAAGTCCTTCAATTGGTCGTTTTCCTTGGTGGCGAGGACAGCGATGGGCCCTTTCTTTTTGAGCTCGGCGGTGCGGTCATTGAGATTGAGGAAGCCGGAGACGGATGGGGAGTCGACGGGGAGTTCTCCGACGCAGAGTTTGAGGTCGTTGTTGCCGGGGCCGATTTCGAGCGTCTGTTGAATGGCATTGAAGCCGCGGGGTGCGGAAGGGAGTTCGTAGATGCTGCGGCCGTCGATTTCGTAGGCGAGGAAGAGGCGATCGTTATGGAGGAAGTGGCCGAAGTAATTGAGCCAGTTGGAGGGGAGGGGACCGCGGGGGAGGAGCTTGTCTGTTGGGTAGTCGAGTGTGCCATCGTGGCCCCACTTCCAGGTTTGGAGGCCGGGGACGGGAGTTCCATCGGGTTCGGCGACACCGCCGCCGCGTTCCCGGTAGTGCTGGGTGTTGAGGAGATTCAGAAAGCCGCCGCTCCAGACGCCGGCGGTGTCCATGGTGTGGAGGTTGTAGGAGATCGTCGTGTCATTGTTGAGTTTGACGGTGAGGGCGCTGGAGAGGTCGCGTCCGAGTTGGGAAGCGAGGGCGGGTCCGAAGTTGCGTGCGACGGTATCGGATTCTTTCACGACCACGTTTACGGTGGGGAGGGCTTCTAGGTATCCGTCGTGAATTTCTTCGAAGTCGTCGCGCAGCGGGCGCATGAATTTTTCCCGGATGTAGTGGATGACGTTGTAGCGTTCTTCGGGTGTCATCCACGTTTGGGCGCCCATGAGGCCGTTGCCATTGGTGAGGGTTTGGAACATGGCGTAGGGATCGGCGCCGAATTTAAGTTCGCCGGAGCCGAAGGCGCGCGCCGTGGGGAGCGGCGGCGTGACGCCATCGGCGCCATGGCAATTGGTGCAGAGAGATTGGTAGATGGTTTCGCCAGCGGCGAAGGACTCGTCGTCGAAGGACTGGATAATACCGGCGTGATCGACGGCGTTGGGGGGTTCCTTGGCGTGAGCGAGGGTTGCCAGGGCGAGCGTGACCGTGAGGGCGAGAAGCGGGTGTGGAGTGCTAGGTATCATGGATGCTGGGGGCGGAACAAAATGAGGGCGGGAAAGGGTGAACGCAATATTGGGAAAGGGGCTTTTCGGGATCGACGGGGTTCTGTACATTCGGGGCTGAAGGGGACAATCTTTCAAGCAATGATGCGGTTCAATTTAGTGTTGGTTTCGTTGTTATGCCTTGGTTCGATGCTGGGCGCCGAGGAAGGGACCTGGGAGTGGCAGGACGCGCGGGTGCCGGATTTGGGCTTTGATTTGGATGAGGCGGCGGTGGTGCGGGTGAGCTCTTTGGAATCGCGTGGGGCGGGGACCTTGCGGGAGGCCTTGGCGATGGAGGGGCCGCGGATCGTGGTATTTGATGTGGCGGGGGTGATTGATTTGGAGGAGAAGGGGATATCGATGATGAACGGGGAGGTGGTGGTGGCGGGGCAGACTGCGCCGGCGCCGGGGGTGACCGTGATTAAGGGGGGGATTTCGATTGGGGGGAGCCGGGTGTTGGTGCAGCATTTACGGGTGCGGCCGGGGGATGCGGGGAAGCCGAAGATGAGCGGGTGGGAGCCGGACGGGATCGCGACGCGATCGGATGCGGAGGATGTGTGGATTGACCACTGCTCAGTGACGTGGTCGGTGGACGAGAACTTGTCGGTGACGAGTTACGATGCTCCACAGGGGCGATGGGCGCGGCGGATTTTTTTGCGGGATTGTTTGATAGCGGAGGGATTGAATCATGCGACGCATCGTGAGGATGATCATTCGAAGGGCTCCTTGATCCTGGATGGGACGAAGGAAGTGGCGGTGGTGCGGAATTTTTATGCGAGCAACGTGGAGCGGAATCCCTTGTTCAAGCCGGAGACCTCGGGGGTGATCGTGAACAATGTGATTGCGAATCCGGGGGATCGTTCGATTCATGCGTCTCGGGACAAGACGGGCACGGGGGCGGCACCGGCGCGGATTGCGGTGGTGGGGAACGTGGTGTTGTTCGGGCGGGAGACGAAGAAGTCTTCGGCGATTTTTGAGGGGTATGCGGAGGGGTATTTTGCGGGGAACGAAGGGTTTGATTACCGGGGTGGGGAGATACCGGAGTTACGGGAGGCGTTTGAGACTTTAGCGGAGCCGCCGGTGTGGCCGGAGGGATTGGAAGCGATGGTGGCGTCGCAGGCGTTGGTGGTGGTATCGCGGACGGTGGGGGCGCGGCCGCGGGATCGGGACGCGATTGATGGGCGAATCATACGTGAGGCATTGGCGGGAGAGGCGCGGATCATTGACAGTCAAGAGGAGGTGGGCGGGTACCCGGAGATTGAGCCGGTGTATCGGGAGGAGCCCTTGGTGGTGCCGGCGGAGGATCGGCGACGGTGGTTGGGGAGATTGGCGGAGGAAGTGGAGGAGATGCCGGGGGCGAATCCGAGGTAGGCAGGGATGACGGATGTGCGCGAGATGGAGCTGCGGTTGCGGCGGCGGTGGGCGATTGCGCGGGGGGCGTCGGATCTGAAGCGGAACTTTGTGTTTCGCTTGGAACATGAGGGGGTGGTGGGTGAGGGGGAAGCGGCGTATCATCGCCTGTATGGGGAGGAACCGGAATCGGTGCGGGCGGAGTTGGAGGCGATGGGCGGCTGGATTGAGTATGGAGATGAGGGACCGGTATTGGGGGAAGCGTTGAGGGGATCAGCGGGTGCGGCGGTGGATATGGCTTTGTTAGACTGGGGGTCCCGAAAGGCGGGGAAGCGTCTGGGGGAGTTCTTGGATGTGGCGGCGCCGGAGGGCGGGGTGGTGACGAGTTATTCGATCGGGATTGATGATGTGGCGGGGACGGCGGAGCGGGTGCGAGAAGCGGCGGCGTTTCGGGTATTGAAGGTGAAATTGGGTTCGGCGGCGGGGGATGATCGGGAGCGATTCGAGGCGGTGCGGGCGGTGACGGACGTGCCGATTCGGGTGGATGCGAACGGGGGGTGGGGATCAGTGGATGAGGCGGCGGCGATGATTGATTGGTTGGCGGAGCGGGGGGTGGAGTTGGTGGAGCAGCCCTTGGCGGCGGGGCGACTGGAAGAGACTTCGGAGTTGCGGGAGCGGTCGGTATTGCCGCTAGTGGCGGATGAGGATGTGCGGGTGGCGACGGATGTGGCGGGACTGGCGGAGGCTTATGACGGGATCAATATCAAGTTGATGAAGGCGGGCGGGGTGAGGGAGGCGATGCGGATGGCGAGCGAGGCGCGGCGAATGGGGATGAAGATCATGATTGGGTGCATGATTGAGAGCTCGCTGGGGATCGGGGCGGCGCTGCACCTGGCGTCGTTGGCCGATTGGATTGATCTGGACGGGCATCTTTTAATCGGGAACGATCCGTACGAAGGAATCGTGTGTGATGGAGGACTTTTGTATTTGCCCAAGGGACCGGGGATTGGTGTGCAATTGAGGGAATGAATTTTCGAGCGCGAGAAGAGCGGGGCGATTTTGCTTCGGAGCCGGAAGAGTATGGGCGATCGGTATTGGGTGCGCCGCTGGAAGTGTGGTTACCGGCGTCCGGGGAAGTGTCGACGTTACTGGTGGCGGGGCAGCATGGGGAGGAAGCGGAGTCGACGTTTGTGTTGTCGCGCGCGTTGCGATGTTTGGAGGGGGCGCCCTCGGCGGCGGGGGTGGTGTTGGCTTCGAATCCCGACGGGATGGCGCGGGCGACGCGGGGGAACGCGAACGGGGTGGATTTGAACCGGAACTATCCGACGGCGGATTGGACGGCGGAAGGGACGACTTATTGTTGGCAGGTGGGGGCCGAGAGTGAAGTGACCTTGTCGACGGGGAGCGAGGGGGGATCGGAACCGGAGACACGGGCATTTATGGGATTGGTGGAACGGTTGCAGCCGAAGCGGGTGATTGCCTTGCACGCGCCGCTCGCCTGCATTGATGATCCTCAGCTATCGGATATGGGGAAGGAATTGTCCGAGGAATCGGGTCTCCCGTTGGTCGAGTCGGTGGGGTATGCGACGCCGGGGTCATTTGGGACCTGGGCGGGCGAGCGCGGGCTGCATGTGATTACGTATGAGTTTCCGCGGGCGTCGTTGGAGGAGTTGGCGGAGATTCATGTGCCGATTTTTTATGGATTGATGGTGGAGGAGCGGGGGTGAGATGACGGAGTTGGAGAGTGACGAATGGCGGGATCAGCGACCGCAGGTGGGGCGATGGCGGAGTATGTTTTTGTTGGCGGTGGCGTTTGGTTTGTATTTTGCGGTGCGGCAGTGGTTCCCGGTCTCGCCGGTTCCGGAGGGGACGGACGCGGCGTTTGTGCGCGAGGGCTTGGCAATACTCGTCTTTGCGGGGTTTCTATGGTTCAGCGAGGCGATGCCCCTGGCAGTGACGGGATTGCTGGTGGCGGTCATGTCGTCGCTCGGGGGGCGAATCAGTGTGCAGGAGAGTTTCGTTTCCTTTGCGCACCCGATTATTTTCCTGTTATTGGGTGGGTTTGGATTGGCGTCGGCGTTGAGTCGCCATGGGTTGGACGAGTGGATTGTGCGGGGGGCGTTGCGGATTGGGAGGGGGCATTTTTACCGGACGGCGCTCGTTTTGTTTTTGTTTACGGGACTGTTGTCGATGTGGATCTCGAACACCGCGACGACGACCTTAATTATTCCGATCGGGTTGGGGTTGCTGGATGGGATTGCGCGGCGAGAGGGGGGTGCGACGGCGGCGCGGGTGACGCCGTTTTTGTTATTGGGGATTGCGTATTCCGCGAGTGTGGGGGGATTGGGGATGTTGACGGGGACCGCTCCGAACGGGATTGCGGCGGCGCAATTGGGGGACTTGTCGTTTTTGGATTGGATGAAGGTGGGGTTGCCGTGCGTCGCGATCCTGTTCCCGTTGTTGTGTATTCTGTTGTTGGTTTATTTTCGACCGGGCCGGATTGCGCCGTTTGAAGCGCGAACGGAGCCGCTGAAGCTCACTGGAGAAGGGGTCGCGACCCTGGTGGTGTTCGGGTTGACGATTACGTGCTGGCTTTTTTCAAGGCCGTTGGCGGAGTTTTTCGGGGTGGAGAAATCGATGGACTCGGTGATCGCAATTGGGGCGGTGGTGTTGTTGGCTGCGACGGGATTGGTGGGGTGGAAGGACATTGATCGGACCACGGATTGGGGGGTGCTGATTTTGTTTGGGGGCGGGATTACCTTGAGCAAGATACTGGGGAGTACGGGGGCGAGCTTGTATTTGGCGGAAACGATCCGGCATTACACGGCGGGGTGGCCTCTCTTTGCGTTTGTGGCGGTATTGATCATGTTCGTGATTTTTTTGACGGAGTTGACCAGCAACACCGCGACGACGGCTTTGTTTGTGCCGATTTTTGCGGCGGTGGCGCCGGTGATGGGGGTGGCAGAGTCGCAATTGGTGTTGCCGATTGCGATTGCGTCGAGTTGCGCGTTTATGTTGCCGATTGCCACGCCTCCGAACGCGATTGCTTTTGCGACGGGGCGGGTGACGCAGCGGCAGATGGTGCGCGTGGGATTGGTTTTGAACGTGATCTTTGCCGCGGTGTTGACCTTGCTCAGCCGTGTGTTCTTCTAGGGCGAAGAAGATTTTATTCCGTATCGAGATCGTTGGCTCGAATCTCGGTTAGCTTGTCGGCGAGTCGCTTCTGAAAGCTTTCAACGACAGGCTGGTATTCGGTTTTTCCGGCGAGATTTGTGAATTGTTTGGGGTCGTTCTTCATGTCGAAGAGCTCGATGCCGTCCGAGGCGTCTTCTTTGTATTGGATATAGGCCCAATCGTTGTCACGAAGGAGGAAGCCCTTGCGGGATGGGGCGACGGAGAAAGCGGTATCACGGACTTCGTAGTCGGGATCGTCGAGCATGGGGGAAATGTCTTTTCCCTGGAGGCGATCGGGGACTTCGAGGCCGCAGAGAGCGGCGACGGTGGGGTAGAGGTCGAGGAGTTCGGTGAAGGAATCGCAAACGGCCGGTTTCTTTCCGGGCACGCTGATGATGAGCGGGACGCCGGCGGATTCGTCCCGGAGACTGACCTTGGCCCAGAAGTCGTGTTCGCCGAGGTGAAATCCGTGGTCGCTGGTAAAGATGACGATCGTTTTGTCGGCGATTCCGGCGGCGTCTAGGGCATCGAGGATTTTTCCGACCTGGGCGTCCATGAATGCGACGGAGGCATAGTATCCGCCGACGGCTTTTTTCTGACGGCGGAGGTCCATCTTCATATTGACGCTGGTGCAGTAGTTGATGCCGGCTTTCGGGATGTCGTCCCAGTCTCCGGGGAATTTTTCGGGGAGAGGGAGGCGTTCATAGGGGAGGAAGGGTTCGTAGTAGGAGCGAGGGGCGACAAAGGGCACGTGGGGTCGCACGAAGCCCACCCCGAGGAAGAAGGTTTCGTCTTTGTGTTTTGCAATCAGCTCGCAGGCTTTCCGAGCGGTTTTGCCATCGGAGTGGACGAGATCGTCACCATCTGCTTCCACGACGACGAAGGTATTTCCGCCGACGGCCGGTTTCTTTCCGTCGGGGTTATTCTGGAGGGTCTCGCCGTCACCCGGGGCTTTCCATTCGGGGCCGGGGCTATTGAATTTTTCAGTCCATGAGGCGGGATCATCGGCGCCATCGTCACCTTTCTCAATGCCGCCGGGGACGCCCATGTGGTAGATTTTGCTGACGCGGGCGGTGTAGTATCCGTTGTTTTTGAAGTGCTGGGACCACGTGGCCCGTTCGCCGATTTGCGGGCGTGGGCTTTTGTATCCGAGGGCACCGGTGGCGTGGGGGTAATAGCCTGACATGAATGAGGCGCGCGAGGGGCCGCAGTAGGTGCCCTGGCAGAAGGCGCGGGTGAAGCGGGTGCCTTTGGCCGCGATGCGGTCGATGTTTGGCGTCTGGCAGATCGTATTCCCGTAGCAGGAGAGCGCGGTGTAGGTCAGGTCATCGGAGATGATGAAGAGGACGTTGTATTTCTCCGGGGCGGCGGGTGCTGGCGCAGGAGCAAGTGAGACGAGGAAGATTGACGCGAGTGTGAGGAGGGATGTTTTCACCGGCCCAGTCTAGCATCGGGGTTTGGGTTGTAAACGTCGCTGGAACGCAGGCTTCCGCGGTTGTGGGGATGCCGACTCAAGCCGCGGTCCGGTCTCCGGCGATGCGGCGGTGGATCACCTCGATCGTGAGGATGACCGCGACTCCCACGAGGGCGAGGGCGAGGGCGATCCACCATTCATTTGAGGAGAAATCGGGCAGGCGATTCGGTTCCTTGAGGGGGATGAGCTCGCCGTGGCGATCTTCGATGAAAGTGGTATTTTCCGCATCTTTGAAGGGCCAGATTTTCCGGAGAGACCCCGTCATGAAGCCGATGAGGGCGGCGATGGTGACGGCGTGGAATTTCTTGAGGAGCCAGCTGAGGACGCGAGCGAAGCCGAGGAGGCCGATGGCGGCACCGGCTCCGAAGATGAAGAAGACCTTTAGGTCGAGGTTTTTAAGGGCTTCGATGACGTAGGCGTATTGGCCGAGGATGAGGAGGATGAAGGAGCCGCTGATACCCGGGAGGATCATGGCCATGATGGCGATCATGCCGGAGAAGAAAATGTAGGGGGGTGAGTGGGGCATTTCGGCGGGGACGAGACCGACGATGAGGTAAGCGACGACGGTGCCAACGACGAGAGCCAAGCCTGCCGCGGGGTTCCATTTGACGTGTCGGCCGAGAGTGAAGATGGACGTGACGACGAGGCCGAAGAAGAAGGCGTAGAGGTAGGCTTTTCCGACGGGATCGGCGAGAACTCCGTCGATGAGGCCGGCGAGGAGTTTCAGGGTGACGAGGATGGATGCGCCGAGGACGAGGAGGAACTTCCAGGGGACGTGATCGAAGCAGTCTTTGATTTTGAATTTGAGGGCGAGTTGGACGAGGCGGAGGTTGATGGACTTGATGGCGTTGAGGAGTTCCTCGTAGATGCCCATGATGAAGGCCATTGTGCCGCCGGAGACGCCGGGGACGATATCGGCGGCGCCCATGCAGATACCGGTAAAGGTGAGGTAAAGGTATTCTTTGAGGCTGCGTTTCGGGGATGCGGGAGAATCGCTCATTGGTTGGTTTTCTGGGGATTCGTTGGAGGAGTTGGAGACGCCGGGGGGATTGAGCGCGGGAATGACTTTGCCGACGATCGTCATGAGGAATACGGCAGGTTTATGGGCGAGGGCGAGCCCGAATTTTTTGAGGGGGGTGCAAAGGGCGACGGCGGAGGTGACAATGGCGATGGTTGCGCCGCCCACGACGACATCGGTGAGCCAGTGGGCGCCGCCGACGATGCGGGGGAGGGTGCCGAAGATCGCGATGAGGAGGACCGCAAGCCCGAAGCGCCAGCCGGCGTAGGCGAACATGAACGCGGTGATGGTCAGAAGGACGGTGGCGTGATCGCCCGGGAAGCATCTGCGGGAGCCGTCTTTTACTTCCCAGGTGATGTAGTCGAGTTGAGAAAGGCGGAAGGCGCCGTCCACGGGAAGGAGCGTGGGCGAATCGCGGTCGATGTAGAAGAGTGTGAAGTGAAAAATCTGAAGGCCGAGGACAACGCACACGGCCATGTAGAATCCTCCTTTGACCCGTTCGAGTTTTTCTTCGGGTGAGGGGGCGGTGATGACGAAGATGAAGTAGACGAGCCCGACGAGGGCGGCCATGACGAGATCGAAGGCGCGGTGATTGGTGAGGGCCCAGAAGATTTGGGCGGGGCGACTTTCTTTGAGGGAGCCGTTTAGTTTTTCAAAGGTGGCGACGTCGATGGTTTGCCAGAATGAGCCTGATGATTCTTCCGAGTAGAAGAGGACGGTTTTTCCGTGTTTGGCGACCTTAGAGTCCTGGGTGGCGCGCCAGGAGCCGTAGAGGAGGGTGGCGGCGGCGAGGCCGAGGGCGAAGAGAACCCAGAGGGATTTTGCGGAGGTATTGGACATATCGGTCATGCGGAGGGACGTGGAAGGTCGGGCCGCAATTGCCGAGGGGGGTCGTCAGGCGGGCACTATCATGGCAAGGAAATCACCACGGCGCAAGCGCGCCGGTGATCACGGATACAGGGGAGGATGGGGGGCTTAGGACCCGGGATGGGTGCTGGTGGGATGCTCAGTCCACTTTCGCGGCCAGGAAGACGGCCGGTTTGACGGAGCGATCTTTGGTGACGCGGCCCATGGCTTTGAGCTGGTGCAGCTTTTCAAAGACGCGAAGGCGAAATTCATCCGAGGTGGGGGAAGTCTTCACGCCCATCTTCTTGAGCATGTTTCCACCTTCTTCAATGCATTGGTCGAGATTCTTGGGTTCGTTCTGCAAGAACTCGAGCAAACTCTCCTTTAGGTAATCTGGCTTGTTCGTTTTCAAGCGGGGAATATACACCAAGTTTGATATTTCGCCACAAAGTTAGGCATCTTTTCGCTAAGTTATTGATTGAGTGCGGCTTCGCGTAATTTTTCTCGGACAATTTTGGAATCGGATGGGGAAGCGGCATTTCCCCCGGGAATAAACTCTCCGAAGGGACGATGAGGGAAGCGCGCCAGTTCGTTCTCAAGAATGGTTTTCAATTCTGCGAGTTTGGATTCGAACTCGGGATTGTCGGCGACATTGGATTGTTCGTTAGGATCGTTCGTGAGGTGGTAGAGTTGATCGGGATCAAGGGCATCGGGGTGATGGCGCACGGCGCGGGAGACTCCTCCGCTGAGGCCTTGGAGGGTTTTGAGGATGCGGCGTTCTTCCTTTTTGACGGCTTCGATTTGGTCGGTGGTGTAGCGGAGGGCGATGTAGTTGAAGTCCTTGGTTTTGATGGAGCGGGCGGCGCCCATTTCGCCGTAGACGAAGTCACGGACGGGGGTTGAGGGATTTTCGAAGAGCGGGGAGAGGCTGACGCCGTCGATTTGGTATTCGGCGGGGACCGTGGCGCCGGCGACTTCGAACCAGGTGGGGGCGAAGTCGGTGTTTTGGATGAGTTCGTGGCATTCGACGCCGGCGGGAATCTTGGCGGGCCAACGCATCAGGCAGGGGACTTCTGTGCCGCGGGATTTGAAGAGCGAGCCTTTCTTTTCGGAGCCGTGATCGGCGAGGAAGAGCACGATTGTGTTGTCGGCGATGCCGAGTTCATCGAGCTTATCGAGGATGAGTCCGAGCGAGTCGTCCATCCAGAGGTAACCGACTTCGTTTTCGGTGAGGCCGGCTTTGCGGATGCGCCGGAGAACGGAATTGCGCGGGGGCATGACCTCGAGCGGTTCCTTGAGCATGCCTTCACCGGTGACGAGTTCTCGTTCTGTGAGGGAGCGATGCCATTCGCCATTGGGACCGTGGAGAAGAGTGGTGCAGTAGTGGAGGTAGAAGGGTTGGTCGTGGTGTTTGTCGATGAACTCGATGGCGGCGTCGATGGTCCACTCGGGGTTATGGCCTTTAAAGGGTGCTTTGAGATTGCCCCAGTAGATATTTTTGGCCCAGGTGAAGCCGCGCTCTTTGATGAGATTGCGGTAGGTCTTTTCGTTTTCGAAGAAGAGCCGGTCGATCTCCTCGGAGTAGGGCGCATTTTTTTCGATGGGGTGAACGGTGCCGGAGGTGGCGCTTTCCTCGCCGCTGAGATGGTATTTGCCGACGTAACCGGTGGCGTATCCGTTGTCGGCGAGGACGGCGCCGACGTTCATGTTGTCGGGTTCGAGGGCCACGTTGAAGGCGGGGAGGGCCTGAGTGCCCTTTGGGAAGAGCTCGAAGTATCCGTGGTGGGTGGAGGAACCGGCGTATCGACCGGTGAGGCAGGTGTAGCGGGAGGGGGTGCAGACCGTGCTGGTCACGTGGGCGTTGTGGAAGGTCATGCCTTCCTTGGCGAGGCGGTCGAGATTCGGCGTGAGGACGGAGCCGCCGTAGGTGCTGGTCTCGGGTTTATCGTAGTCGTCGACGAGGAAGAAGATGATGTTGGGCGGCGCTTTGGGGGCCGCCAGAAGCCAGGAGCTTGACGCGAGGAGCAAGAATGGGATTGAGAATACGGTTTTCATGGGCAGGGAGAAAACGGGTTGGGACTCGAGGATTGTTCAGCCAAAGTGTTTCTAGTTGTTGTGAATCACAAGGGAATGGCTTTTGATGGGACGCGTATGAGATCGATTTTGTTGTTTTTTGTTTTGGGTGTGTTCGCGATGGGGGCGAGCCGTGGCGTGATTGACGAGCCGCGTCATATTTTGTTGATCATGGCGGATGACTTGGGGATTGAGGGGTTGGGTTGTTATGGGGGGACGGACTATGAGACGCCGCGGTTGGATGAATTGGCGGCGACGGGGGTGCGGTTTACGCATGCGTATTCGCAGCCATTGTGCACGCCGACGCGGATTGAGATTATGACGGGGAAGGAGAATCACCGGAACTGGCAGTATTTTGGGATACTGCCGCCGGAGGAGCGAACCTTTGGGCATTTGATGGGGGACTTGGGATTCAAGACTTGTATTGCCGGGAAGTGGCAACTGCAGTCGTATGATCCGCCGGATTTTCCGAATGCGGAGCGTCGGCGCGGGACGGGGATGCATCCGAAGGACGCGGGGTTTGACGGGTATTCCTTGTTTCATTCGCTGCACACCGAGGACAAGGGGTCTCGTTTTGCGAACCCGACCTATTTGCGGGACGGGGAATTGATTGAGGAAGTGGAAGGGGCGTATGGGGAGGATGAGGCGGTGGATTATATTGTTTCGTTCTGGGAAGAGAACGGGGACGAGCGGACTTTTGTGTATTTCCCGATGGCGTTGCCGCATTGGCCGATGGTGCCGACGCCGGATTCCGAGGCGTGGGCGGATGAGGGGCGGCGTCTGGAGGAGAGCACGGAGTATTTTCCGGACATGGTGACGTATATGGACAAATTGGTGGGGCGCTTGGTGGATGAGTTGGATCGATTGGGATTGCGAGAGGAAACTTTGGTGATGTTTTACTCGGACAACGGGACGGATGCCCGGATCACCTCGCATATGGGGGAGGAAGTGGTGCCGGGCGGGAAGGCGACGCCTTTGCAGACGGGGATACGGGTGCCGTTGATTGCGAATTGGCCGGTGATGATTGAGCCGGGGGTGTGCGGGGATTTGGTGGAGGCATCGGATTTTCTGCCGACCTTGGCGGCGTTGGGGGGAGGCGCGGTGCCGGCGGATTGGCACACGGATGGCGTGAGTTTTGCGCCGCAGTTGTTTGGGGAGGAGGGGACTCCGCGGGAGTGGGCGTTCTTCTGGTATGATCCGCGGCCGGGATGGGATAAGGAGCGGTTTACGCGATCGATTTTTGCGTTGGATCACGGGTACAAGCTTTACTCGGACGGCCGGATGTTTGATATCGCGGGGGAGACGATGCGGGAAGTGGAGTTGGACACGGGGGACCTGAGTCCGGAGGCGGAGGCGGCGCGGGAGAAGTTGCAGGGGGCGATTGATCGGATGATGTCGGAGGGGCCGATGTCAGAAGCGGCGAAGGTGGAGGTGGATGCGTTTGGGGATGCGATCGGTGGTCGGTAGAGAATTAGGGGATTGTGGAACCCTTTCAGGGTTCAACCGTTCGTGATGGGAGTTTTCCCAGGGGTCTTTGAACCCTGGGCCGGGATACGCAACGCTGTTGGCTTTGGGCGGCAGGCGGGGACCGTTCTTCGCTCTCCGAGCTACGAAGGGTAAACTGCCTGCCCTACAATGAGAGTGAAAATCGAATCCGCCGATTAGTTTTCGGCGGAGTAGGCGTAGAGGTGGTTTTCTCCTCGGATGAGGAGACGGCCGTCGATGGCGACAGGGGAGGCGATGATTTTTTCCTCGAGGGCGTTTTCGGAGAGGACTTCGAAGTCGTTTTTGATATCGGCGACGAAGACCGTGCCGTCTTCGCGGGCGGCGTAGAGTTTTCCGTCGGCGACGAGGGGTGAGGCGAAGAAGCTCCCGCTGCCGCGGGGGAAGGCGTCGTTCCAAACGGTATCGCCATCGGCGGGATCGACGCAGATGACTTCGCCGCGATTTTTGAGGACGTAGATTTTGCCGTCGTATGCGGAGAGGGAAGGAACTTCGCCGCTGCCGTCGCGGGTCCAGGTGCGATTGGATTCGGTGACATCGCCTTCGCCATGGAGTTTCATGCCGGCGAGGTGTTTGCCGCGGCCGAAGGGGATGACGGCGAGATCGTCGATGATCACCGGGGTAGCGATCGCGCACCAGTTGCGGTTGCGTTCTTCATCGGGATTGAAGTCGGCGGCGGACCAGAGGAGTTCGCCATCGGCGGCGTTGTAGGCGGTGAGGTGGTTGGCGCCCCAGATGAGGAGGGCGTCCGCGCCATCGGTGTTTTTGAAGACGAGGGGCGTGGCGTAGCTGTTGTCGCTTTCGTTGAAGTCGGGGTAGGTGCGATCGATCTTCCATTTGAGGGCACCCGAGTTTTTGTCGAAGGCGGCCACGTATGATTCGCCGGCGTGCATGACGGCGGCGACGACGAGGTCTCCGACGATGACGGGTGAGGTGCCGAAGTCCCAATTCATTTTTATGTCGCCGTATTTATCGATGAGATTGACGTCCCAGAGGCGTTTTCCTTCGAAGTCGAGGGCGGCGAGGTTTCCGCTTTTGAAAGACACGGCGATGATTTCGCCGTCGGTGGAAGGGGAGGGGTTGCTGCCGGAGGCGTTTTTGTGGCGGCCATCACGCCCGTCGCCGACGTCGGTGGACCAGAGGAGTTCGCCGTCGAGGGAGTAGGCGAGGACGATGTCTTCCTCGTCGTCGACGGCGGTGAGGATAATTTTGTCGTGGTAGACGATGGGGGTGGAGACGCCGTGGCCGGGGGTTTCGATTTTCCAGGCGACATCGTCTTCGGTGAGGGACTTGGGATATTTGTGATCGTCGTCGGGGGTACTGCCGTGATCGGTCGGGCCGCGCCAGCGGGGCCAGCCGCCGGAAGTCGTCGTGGGGGATGTGGTGGTGGTGCCTTGTTCTTTGATGAAGGCGAGGTCTTCTTCGCTGAGGATATTGAAGGGCAGGGTGAGGGTTTGGCCGTCGGTGCGGCGGACGATGACGTTGTCGGCATTTACCTGAACGAGTTCGGCCTCGAGGGTGCGTCCGGATTTGGCCTCGGTCCAGGTGCGGGCGCTTAGAGGTATGAGTGCGCCGGCGAGGAAGAGCGCGAGGGAGAGGGCGGTGATGAGGGTCTTGGCTCGCATGATGAGAGGATCGGTCGGGTTGGTTTGTGTTCTCTAATATACGTCGTTTGGCGTGGAATCTTGACAGAAAACGCAGGGTCGTGGGCGTTGAGGGAGACTATGAAGTGTCAGGTTTTTCTATTGGCGATCGTGTTTTCACTGGGGATTTTGGGTGCGAACGGCCAGGGGGCGGGTGGAAACGCGGCGAAGACCGTGATTCCGCCGGAGGTGGAGGCGTCGTTGGAGGCGCATGAGGGGCTGACCTATGCGCGGTATGGGGATCGGGAGATGCAGCTGGATTTGTATCGACCGAAGGATGCGGCGGGGGAAGCGTTACCGGCGATTGTTTGTATTCATGGCGGCGGCTGGTGGAAGGGCGACCGGCGTTCGCACGGGAATTTGGCGAAGGCATTGGCGGCGCGAGGGTATGTGGCGGTGACGATCTCTTACCGGTTGAGCGGCGAGAAGAGGTTTCCGGCGGCGATTGAGGACTGCAAGGCGGCGGTGCGGTGGCTGCGTGCGAACACGGAGGCGTATGGGATTGATCCGGACAAGATCGGGGCGATCGGGTTATCGGCGGGCGGGCATTTGACGGCGTTGTTGGCGACATCGGGCGGGGTGGAAGAGCTGGAGGGTGGGGGCGGGAATGCCGAAGAGCGGAGTGACATTCAGGCGGCGGTGCCGATGGGGGCGCAAACGCATTTGATGTCGGCGCGGAACAAGGAGCGATCGGCGGAAGCGGAGATCTGGCAGCAATTTTTGGGGGGATCGCAGGCGGAGGAACCGGAGCGGTATCGATTGGCGTCGCCGATGGCGCATTTGGATGCGGAGGATGCGCCGATGTTATTATTGACGGGCGAGAACGATGATCCGAGCACGCATGGGGAGGAGATTCGGGCGAAGATGGACGCGTTGGGGGTGGCGTCGGGTTTTAAGGCGATCGACGGTGCGCCGCACGGTTTTATCGGGCGGCAGGAGTGGTTTGATGTTTGTATTGAAGAGGCGGGTGCGTTTTTTGACGAGCACCTCAAGTAGTTCCGCGGGCGGCTTAGTTTGCCTTGGGTCGTTTGAAGTAGAAGACCGGTTCGCTGGAGCCGTCGTTGCGGACGGCGACGAGTTCCCAGCCTTTGGCGCCGAGGAGATTGAGGGTGTCTTCGGATTGGGCTTCGCGGGCGCCGATATCTCGGTTGAGGGCGCCGGACTGGCGGCGGTCCTGGATGCGGAGGGCGCGGTATTCCCAGAGTTGGTGATCTGAGGAAGTGGCGGCGGCTTCTTCTTCCTGGGCCTGAAGTTTTTGGGAGGCGAGGAAAGGAAAGACGAAGGCGGCGGCGACGGCGGTGGCGAGGGTCAGGGACAGGATTCGTATTTTCATGGGCACAGTTTGGCAGGATCGGGGAGGGGTGACAACCCTTGGATGGCCTTTAGGAATCAGGCCTGCGGGAACCTTACCAAACGGTAATGGGGCGGAAAGGGAGCGGTAAGGGGCGGGTGATACCAGTTAACCCGTAAAGAGAAAGGGCCGGTTGCGACCGGCGAATCAATCCAACCACAAACCATCATAAAGCCATGCACTGTTTTACACAATACCTCGATGAAATTGGCAAAGCGCCGCTTTTGACGAGAGAAGAAGAAGTTGAGCTTTCGCGCCGTGCGCAGAACGGCGACGAGTATGCGAGGGATCGGATGATCCGTTCGAACTTGAAGCTGGTCGTGACGATTGCGCAGGGATACACGGGGCATGGCTTGGACCTGGAAGACCTCGTGGCGGAAGGGAACCGCGGCTTGATGAAAGCGGTGGAGCGCTTCGATCCCACGAAGGGTGCGAAGTTCAGCGTCTATTCTTCTTACTGGATCAAGCAGTCGATGCGTCGCGCGCTTTCGAATCAGTCGCGAACGGTGCGATTGCCCGTGCACGTGGTGGACAAGCTTTCGCAGATCGAGCAGGCGCGTCATGCGGCCTGGGGCGATCTCGGGCGTGATCCCACGGGAGCGGAGTTGTCGGAAGCGACGGGCATCAAAGCGAAGAACATTCGTATGTTTGAGGAGCGTGCGCAGACGCCGGTTTCATTGGATATGCCGATTGGCGAGCGTCAGAAGGGTTCGATTGCGGAGGTCGTTCCGGATGACAGTTCGATGTCGCCGGACGAGAGCGTGAGCTTGACGGAGATGCTTGGACAGATTGGCGGGATGCTCGACGTGCTCGATGAGCGCGAGCGCCACATTATTCGTGATCGTTTTGGCTTGGAGGAACGTCCTGTTAAGACGTTAAGCCAGATTGCGGAGGGACTGGGTGTTACGCCTGAGCGCGTGCGTCAGCTCCAGGAGATCGCCTTGAAAAAGATGCGATTGGTGTTGGCGCAGAAGGAGGGGCGAGGCCGGAAGGCGGGCGCCGTGGCGGTGGCCGAAGAGAAGACGGCATCGCAGGCAGCTTAGATTCAAATAGTCTAGCCCCTACTTTTCGATTCGTTCGACTTCGACGTAGTAGGCGCCGCGAGAGCGGTCCTCATCGTCCGTGAACCAAGCGCGCAGTGTGGAGCTGCCGGCGGAAACCTTGGTGACGGTGATTTCGGCGAATTGATCATCCATGGAGACGGGCGCCTCGTGAATCGGGGCGTCCGTTTTTCCTATTTGGAGGAGGGCGGTGGTGGCTTTTAATTTGGCGGGTTCGAGGGGGTGCCAGGGGATTTCGGGGGGTTCGAGGTGATCGGCGTGTTCGTTGATTTTGAGATTTGATTCGGCGGGCCAGCGGCGGAGGCGGAAAGCGTAGGTGCCGGGTTGGGCGACATTGATGCGCCAGTATCCGTGTTGGAGGGGGCCGGCGACGATATGGCGATGGGCCCAGGGCATGTCGCGTTGTTCGCCGCTTTCGTTGTTCCAGTGGTAGGCGGTGAGGAGGGTGGGGTTCTCGTGCTCGGAGCCGAGGATGAGTTCGCAGGTGCGGTCGTAGTTTTCCGAGCAGTCGGTCCAGAATTTTTCGTACGCTGCGGTGAGTTGCTGGACGATTTCGGGGTATTCGGTGGAGACGTTGTGTGCCTGGGAGGGATCGGCGCGGATATCGTAGAGTTCGGTTTCGTTCACGAGGCGCCAGCGATCGGTCATGACCGCGGTTTTGTGCCAGCGTTCGGGAAAGGTGGCGGTTTGCTGGAGCTCGGCGATCATGGTGCGATCGGGGAAGTCGGGCGGGGTTTCGGCGAAGAGGGGGGCGAGGCTGGTGCCGTCTAGCTTGAGGTTCTCGGGGATGGGGACCTCGCACCATTCGCAGAGGGTGGGGAGGAGGTCGAGGTGGGTGGTGAGGGTATCGATATCGCGGCCGCCTTGGATATTTCCGGCGGGCCAGCGGATGAAACCGGGGACGCGGTGGCCGCCTTCGTAGGGGGATCCTTTTTTGCCGCGCATGCCGGCGTTGAATCCGACGGGGGGTGATCCGCGGGGGTGTAGGATGCCGCGGGAGGTGCCGTTGTCGGTCATGAAGATCACGATGGTGTTGTCGAAGAGGTTTGCGTCCTTGAGGGATTGATCGAGGCGGCCGAAGGCTTCGTCGATGGCGGTGATCATGCCGTAGAAGGCAGCGTCGGGAACGTCCGGGTTGTCGTGGTAGAGGCTTTCAAAGCGTTCGGGGACTTCGAAGGGACTGTGGGGGGCATTGAGGGGGAGGTAGATAAAAGTGGGTTTGTTAGAAGGGTTGTCAGTGAGAAAGGCGATGGCTTTGTTGATCCAAACATCGGTGCAATAGCCTTCGACCTGTTCCCATTTTCCGTTGTGGAGGTAGTGATCGTCGAAGTAATCGTTCATCCAGTAATCGGGCGTATGACCGACCACGCCGCCGCCGTGGGTCCAGACTTCGTCGAAGCCCTGATCTTGGGGGCGGAAGGGGAAGTTGCCACCGAGGTGCCATTTGCCGAAGATGCCGGTGCGATAGCCGGCGTCGCGGAAGAGTTCGGCAACGGTGACTTCGTCGGGGTGGACGAGGGTGCGTCCCATGACGACGTGCCAGAGGCCGACGCGGTGGGCGTATCGGCCGGTCATGAGCCCGGCGCGAGTGGGGGCGCAGGCGGGGTCGACGTGGAAGTTCGTGAGGCGGACGGAGTCGGCGTGGAGGCGGTCGAGATGGGGGGTTTGGATGATGGGGTTTCCGTGGCAGGCGAGGTCGCCGTAGCCTTGGTCATCGGTCATGATGAGGATGACGTTTGCGCGCGGGGATGTTTCTCGCCCTTCGGCTGCGCTCAGGGCAGGCTTCAACGCGAAGATGCTAAGATAGGACAAGAAGGCAAGGGTTAGGAGAAGTGGTATCGTTGTGGAGGGCAGATACATGAGAGTTCTTTTTCGTGGCCTTGGTGGCAAAATCTGGGGTAGGGGTGGTGTTATGAAAACGGTGATGGTCTTGGTTTGCTTTCTGGCGGGTTCGGTTGTGTCGGCGGTGGGTGAGGGAGCAGAGGAGGGGGGTGTGCGGGAGGTGCGGGATGTGGTGTGGGCGGTGGGGCCGGAAGGGGGTGAGGATTTGATGGTGGATTTTTATTTGCCGGAGGGCGTGGAGAAGGCGCCGCTCGTGTTGTTTATCCATGGGGGCGGGTGGAAAAACGGGGATCGGAAGCGGTGTCGCTTGGCGTGGTTGGCGGAGCATGGGTACGCGGTGGCGAGTGTGGATTACCGGTTGAGTCATGAGGGGTTGTTTCCGGCGCAGATTCATGATTGCAAGGGGGCTTTGCGGTGGCTGCGGGCGAATGCGGCGGAGTATGGAGTGGATGCCGACCGAGTGGTGGTGGCGGGAACTTCGGCGGGCGGGCATTTGGCGGCGTTGATGGGGACTTCGGGGGAGGTGGAGGAGTTGGAAGGGGTGACGGGTGGGAATGAAAGCGAGTCGTCGCGGGTGCAGGGGATCATTGACTATTTTGGGCCGACGGATTTTGTGCTGCGTTCGAAACACAAGCCGGAGAAGACCGAGGAGCCGGACGGGAGTGTCTATTTATTGTTGGGTGGGCCGGTTCGGGATAACGAGGAGAGGGCGAAATTGGCGAGCCCGGTGTTTCACGTGACGGCGGATGATCCACCGCTCTTGATTGTGCATGGGGATGAGGACAAGACCGTGGATATTGGGCAGTCGGAGCGGTTGGCGGCGGTGTATGAGGATGAGGGCTTGGATGTGACCTTGCATGTAGTTGAGGGCGCGGGGCATGGGTGGAAGGGGCCGAAGGAGGCGGAGCGGGAGGCGGTGTTGGGATTTTTAGAGGCGCGGTTGGGTACGCCTGGGGGTTAAAATTGTTAAGGGCGTATTAAACGGCTTTATGCGGGGGAGATCGAGAGGGAGAATGGACGGGTGAAAGCGATTTGGGTCTCACTGTTGGCGGCGGGGGTGTTCCTGGGTGAGGAAGCCGGGGCGCGGATGTTTACCGATGACACGGGGCGGCAGGTGGAGGCAGAATTGGTGGGAGTACGGGGAGAGAACGTGGTGTTATCGCGCGGCGGGCGGGCGGCGCAGTGGCCGATTGCGAAGTTGTCGGCGGCGGACCAGGCGTATGTGAAGGAGTGGCAGAAGAATCCGCCGGCGGTGTCGCGGGTGACGGTGCGGATTTGGGAGCGGGAAGGGATGGGGGAGAAGGGAGCGATGAAGGAGAGTCCGGAGCTTGGGCCGCCGAAGAACATTCCCTTGCTGAAGCAGACGGAGGAGCAGGCGAAGTATAAGCACTATGATGTGGATTTGACGAACGAGAGTCCGCAGGACGCGTCGAATTTGACGATGGCATATGTGATGTATGTGATTACTCCGGAGGGGAACGTGGGATCGCAGGGGGGGAGTGAGAAAGTCGATTTGATCGAGGCGGGGAAGCGGAAGACTTTGCAGACGGAAGGGGTGACTTATGTGCGAACGAAGACGACGTCGATGACATTCAGTGTGGACCGGATTGGTGGGTTATCGACGGGGACGGATACCTCGCGGGCGTCGGAGCGATTTGGCGGGGCGTGGGTGCGGGTTTATGAATCGGACGGGTCGGTCGTGGGGGAGGCGAAGGAATTGCATCCGGAGATTGAGCGATTGGATCCGGCGTGGACGGGGCCGAAGGTGGCGGGTGGGTCGGGTGGCGGCGGCGGCGGGGCCAGGTTGCCGGCGGGGGGACTTGAAGGGATGGAGTTGCCGTTGGCGGGGTCGTTTGAGGAGTTGGAGAAGTTATTGGGACTTTTGGAGGAGATTAAGGAGAAGTTGCCGCCGGGTCCGGGCGGATCGGGGCCGCCGAAGCCGCCGGGGTTTCCGGGGAGGTGAGTGTCTCGCAACGATGCCAAGGCGCGAAGGCGCGAAGAAATTTTGGGGAGGAGCCAACTTGGGAGCGTTGGTTTTGTGAAAGGGGATGGACTGGTTTGTGTGTGGTGTTTTTCAGATTGGGTTTGTAGCGTGGGTGGATGAGATCGGTGCTTTGCTATGGGGATTCGAATACCTGGGGGCGGAACCCCGTGACGCATGGGCGGTATGATGAGGAGACGCGGTGGCCGCGGGTGGCGCAGCGGTTGTTGGGAGACGGGTATTTGGTTGTGGAAGAGGGGTTGGTGGGGCGGACGACCGTGTTTGATGATCCGGAGTGGGAGGATCGAAACGGGAAGACTTTTTTGCCGGTGGCGGTGGAGACGCATATGCCGGTGGATCTGATGTTCATTGGGTTGGGCTCGAACGATTTGAAGGTTCAGTTTGGATTGGATGCGGCGGGGATTGCCGCGGGGATGGAGGAGTTGGTGAAGTTGACGCGAGGCTTGGAGTTTCCGCCCGAGCATTTGTCGGTGATCTGTCCGTCGCCTTGTCGGGAGTCGGTGTATACGATGTGCGACGGGTTTGACGGGGCGGTGGAGAAGTCGCAGGCCTTGGCCGGCTTGTATCGGGACGTGGCGGAGCGGCATGGGTGCGGGTTTATTGATGCGGGGGAAGTGCATGCGGTGAGTGATACGGACGGGCTACACTTTGATCCGAGCGGTCATGCCGCGATGGGGGAGGCGGTGGCGGCGCATGTAAAGGAAGTGTTAGGGTAAGAATCATCATGAAGTTAGTTGTTGGTTTATGGGGATATCTGGTTGTTGCGGTATCGGTCGTTTGCGCGAATGACGGGCGGCCGAACGTGCTGTTGGTCTTGTCGGATGATCACAGTGTGCCGCATGTGGGGGCGTATGGGGATGTGAACTGTGAGCGGCTTGGGATCACGCCGAACCTGGATGCGTTTGCGGCGGAGGGGATGCGATTTGAGCGGGCGTATACGGCGGCTCCGCAGTGTGCGCCGTCGCGGACGGCGATTTTTGCGGGGCGTTCCCCGGTGGGGATTGGGGCGACGCGGTTTGCGCAGCCGGCGCGGCCGGGGGTGGTGTTTTTTACGGATGTGTTACGGAAGAACGGTTATTGGACGGCGTTGGACGGGCGGCATCAGCATTTGGACGGGAAGAATCGGGATGCCGAGCATATTATTGTTGAGTTGGAGGCGTTGGGGGTGCGTGGGGAAGTATTTGAGGATCGGTTTGATCATTTTGTGCGAGGGACGAGCACGAAGGGGGAGGTGTTGGAGCGAGTGCCTGAGATGGTGGGGGCGGTTTTGGACGAGGTGCCGGAGGGGAAGCCGTTCTTTTTGTATTTTGGGTTTAGTCAGCCGCACCGGAAGTGGGGGGAGGATCATGAGGGGATTGATCCGGCGGCCTTGGTATTGCCGGCGGACTGGCCGGACTTGCCGGAGGTGAGATTGGATTATGCGCGGTATTTGGCGGAGGTGCGGGACTTGGATAGGGGGTTTGGGTCTGTGATGGGGGTCTTGGAAGAGCGCGGAATCGCCGAGGACACCATGGTGATTTTTATGGGGGACAACGGGGAGGCGTTGTTGCGGGGGAAGGGAACTTTGTATGGGCGAGGGACGCATGTGCCGTTGCTGGTGCGGTGGCCGGGCAAGGTGGAGTCGGGTTCGGTGAGTGAGATTCTTGTGAGCGGGGTGGATTTGGCGCCGACGATTTTGGCGGCGGCGGGGCTGGAACCGGCTGAAGGGATGACGGGGGTGAATTTTTTGCCGGCGTTATTGGGGAAACCGTTTGCAGGGCGAGAGTATGTGTATGCGGAGCGGGGGTGGCATGCGGGGCCCTTGGGGCGGACGGACGGGCTTGATTTGTCGCGGTCGGTGACCTCGAAGCGGTATAACTTTATCTATAATGCGACGCCGGAGAAGGTGTATTCGCCGGTGGATATGTCGTCGAACATCGGATGGGTGGCGATGCAAGCGGCGCGGGAGGCGGGGAAACTTGGGAAGGAGTATGAGCGGCTGTATTTTGAGAATCCGCGGCCGGTGTTTGAGTTGTATGATTTGGAGGAGGATCCGTTTGAGTTGGAGAACCTGGCGGGGGAGAAGGCGGTGCGGGAGGTGGAGGAGGCGATGCGGGGGGCGTTGGATGTTTGGATGATTCGGGAAGGGGATTATTTGCCGTTGCCGATTAATGTGGTGGGGCGGAACCGGTGAAGACGATCGTCGCAAAAACTTTAGCGGCGGTATTGATCACTACTGGAACCGTATCGTTCGCCGCGGTGAGTTCTCTCGTCGCGTTTGTCTTATTTTTCGTGATTCCTCGCGTTGATACCAAGGGAGGCATGGAGCATGCTGCACATGTCGCTTCGCAGAAGTTTTTGGCAGAGGTGGGGCCGGAGGCGCAGTTTGAGGATGATACCTGCGGGGTGCATACCTTGCGGGTGATTTACAAGGCGTATGGGTTGGAGCCGGACGGGGAGAATCTGCGGGCGCGGTTGGGGGTGGATGTGCCGTCGAATCCGGCGGACGAGATGTCGACGGGGACGCTGCAGCCGGACATACTGCGGGTGCTGGTGCAGGATGGGTTCAGGTATGAGTTTTTGGATTTGGAGAATGAGTCGGAAGCGGCGGCGCGGTTGGCCGCGCATTTGCGGGGTGGGGATATGGCGGCAGTGTTGATTCGGCGACGTGAGAACGGGCACATGCACTGGGTGGCGGCGTATCGGATGCCGGGAGAAGAAATCGAGGTGTTGGATTCGTTGGTTGAGAAGTCTTACCTGGAGGAACCGGAGGCGTTCGTGGCGGAGACAATGTTGTCATGTGTTTTGGTGAAGCCGTCGGGGCTGGAGTCGGAAGATTATGCCCGCGCGACGGTGGATGGGACGAGGGAGTTGATCTCGGTGATGGAGCGATATCGGGAGATCGGGAGAAAGAACGTACGCGACTGAGGCGGGATTGGGCTGGTCTACTCGGAGACAGGTTGTTCATCGAGGATTTCGACGAACATGTTGGTGATGCCGCTGATGGGGCGCAGGATGCCGGCGGATTGTTCGAGGTGTTGGCGATAGGCTTCCTGTTGGCGTTCATTCAGGAGGGGTCGAACGGCGTCGAGGTGTTCTTGATTGGGTTCGTTGGTGGATAGAAAGGTGGGGGAAATGAGATCGTCGCTATTCGATTGTCCTTCGACGTCGGTTGCCACCGGCGCCATCACGCCGCCGAGACTGATGGTGAAAGAGTTTTTGGCTCCGTAGCCGTGCGGCACGGCGATGCTGATGCCTCCTTGGATGGGGGATGGTTTGTTTTCGTGGGCGGCGTTTGCTTCTTCCTGGGCGATGAGGTTGTAGAGTTGGTCGCGTTGTTGTTCGGAGAGGTTCAGGGTTTCGGGGAGGGCGGCAAAGCGTTGCATGGTTCGGGATTCGATGCGGTGGGCTTGTTCTCTCGCTTTGAGGTTTGCGTAGGCGAGTTGCTGATCCGGGTTGAGGGTATCGGCAAGGGCGCCAGCGACGGGCTCGTTACTGTAGAGCGCTTGGGTGAGGGGCGAAGAATCGCCTGCCTTTGCCGCTTGGACTCTCGAGTCGAGGTCGCTTTGAAGGGCCGCTTCGATTTGTGCCAGTTGAGCGGGGCTCAAGTCGAGTTCTTCTGCGAGGAAATCGAGCCGATTGCCCGTGCTCTCTTGAATCTGATCTCGAAGCTGTTCGTGCCACCGCTGCTCAAACTCGTTGTCCTGGGCCTGGTGATCATCGTTTGCTTGCTCTGATTTGTGGTCGGTCTTCGAGGTGTGATCGGATTGGTCTTTTGCGGTGAGGATGGTGGTCGGCTGCGACGAGTGGGCGTTGCGGCCAATGGGGGTGGATTGTGGGCCGGTATTGGAGGTATGGACGGCGGGCGATGAATTGGGCTCTGATGCCGACGGTTCGGTCAGGGATTGGAAGGCGATTGTCGCGGCGATGCCGGCGGCAAAGGCGCCGAGGATGGGAAGGAGGTGCGATTTCATAGGATGATGAGCGGCGAGTGAGGGGTTGGAGAGTTTTGACAATCGTCGGGGCGGATGGGTTCAGTATCCGTGGGCCGATTTTCTGAATTGGGGGTGAACGGTGGGGTTTCCCGGGAATCTCCTCTCAACGGGCGGTGAAGCGGAGGTTGAGGGAGACGAAGCCGTTGGAGCGGGAGAAAGTGGCTTCGTCTTCGATGAGGGGTTCGGCGTCGATGAAAGTGATCTGGTCGATTTGGTCGACGAGTTTGCGGATGAGGGTGCGGAGGATGAGGCGGGCGTGGGGGGCGCCGAGGCAGATGTGGGTGCCGGCGCCGAATGCGATGTGGGGATTGGGTTTGCGGTCGAGTTTGATTTCGTGCGGGTCGTCGAAGATTTCCTCGTCGTGATTGGCGCTGGCCCAGCAGAGGGAGACGCGGCCGTCGGCGGGGACGGTGTGGCCGTGGACGTCGGTTTCAGTGGGGACGACGCGGCCGAGGTGGGTGATGGGGCTGAGGTATCGGAAGTATTCTTCGGAGGCGAGGTCGATGCGTTTGGGGTCTTCGCGGACGAAGGCGAGGGCGCCGGGTGTGGTGGCGAAGTGGTGGAGGACACCGGAGATGGAGTGGATGACCGTGTCGCGCCCGCCGGCGAAGGTGAGGTTGGCGAAGCCCATCATTTCTTCGCGGGTGAGAGGACGGTCGTCGTAGGTGGCCTTGGTGAGGGCGGAGAAGAAGTCGTCGCCGGGATTGGCATTGGCGCGATCGAATTGTTCGGAGAGATAGTTTTCGAGGGCGTCGCCGGCGCGGTGCTCGGGATTTTTGTCGCCGAAGACGTGCATGCCCCAGCCGATGTAGGTATCGGCTTCGGACTCGGGGACATCGAGGAGGTAGGTGAGGGCGCGTGATTGGGCGGGGAGGGAGAAGTCGTATACGGCCTCGATCGAATCCTGGGAGAGGGCCTTACTAATGAGGTCATCGAAGAGGGTCTCGACCTTGGCAATCATTTCGGGGTCCTTGGCGCGCTTGAAGAAGGGTTCGACGATTTTCCGGTAGGCGGTGTGTTCGGGTGGATTGACCTCGATGGGGAGTTGGCGCATGCGGCGGAACTCTTCTTCCGAAGGGATGGGGACGCGGAAGGGGGCGTCGGAGCTGTAGGTGTGCCAGTCTTTGGCGGCGGCGCGAACATCTTTGCTGCGCAGGATCATGGGGATGTCCTCGCCTTGGAAGGGACATTTGAGGACGGGGCCCTCTTTGCGGGCTTTTTCGAACGGGTCGTTGGTCGGGGCGGAGTCGGACATGGGTGAGGATGATGATTTGGTTTTGGAGGGGGTTTGTCAAAGGGGGAAGCGGTGGTGGTGAGTGTAGAGGAAAACCATGAATGGACACGAAAGTCTTGGGAGGAGGAACGATGGCGGGGTTGGGTGGCAGGAGGTCTTGGGTTTTTTTGAATATTGAATATTGAACAAGGAATTTTGAATGATGAAGTAAAGGCAGGGGGAACTTCGTTGTTGAGAAGGGTGCGTGGCCGCGGGTCTGAACGGAAATCTTGAGCGAGGGGGAGGACCACATTTTAGGAGGCTGCGCGGTCGGGTGCCCGCGCCTCCAGAGGAAGGGTCCCGGGATCGGGACGCTATCGGGTTACCAGATCGGAAATTTTTTCAGGGATGGAAAGCGAGGCGGCCTTTTTGAGATCGCCGTCATCCGTGATTTCGTAGGCGGTGAGGGTGGCGCCTTTGAAGGCGGTGACGAGGAGGTATTGGCCGTCGGGTGAGAGGGCGAGGCCCCAGGGGATGGCGTCGGCGGGGGTGGCGCCGAGGTGTTCGACCTGGCCGTCTTCCTTGATGCGGTAGCGGTTGATGGCGTTTGGGAGAGCGGTTTCATCGCCGCTGCGTTGGCCGGTGAAGAGGAATTCGGCGTCGGGGGTGATGGTGATGTCGGACGCGGAAGCGCCTTTCTCGGGGCGTTCGGAGTCGGGGACGACCTCGACGACCTGTTGGAATTTGAGTTGGCCGGAATCGAGTTTTTCGTAAACGGAGACGCCGATGCCTTGTTCGTTGCTGAAGTAGACGAAGGGGAGCGTGGGGTGGTAGGCCATGTGTCGGGGGCCGGTTCTTTCGGGGGGATTGGCGTTCAAGGGGTCGAGCGCGGTGAGGGCGCCCGAGGCGGGATCGAATTGGTATTGGAAGAGCGCGTTCTGGTCTTTGACGTAGGGGATGTAGACGAATTTGTTGTCGGGTGACGGGAGGACGCAGTGGGCGGTGGGACGGCCTTCGTCGAGGGCGGCGACGCGGGGGCCGAGGGCTCCGTTGCCTTTGAGGGCGTAGACGTCGACTTGACCGCCGCGGTAGTTGGCGCCGAGGAGGAAGCGATTGGCGGGATCGAGGGAGAGGTAGGCATAGCCGTGCTTGAGGTCGAGGGGGTCGTGGTTTTGGTAGAAGCCGGCTGGATCGAGGGTGACGAGGGCGCCGGGGGCGGGATCGGTTTCGGAATTGTTGGTGGCGATGTAAAGGAGTGGTTTTTCGGGGTGAGCGACGATGGTGGTGGCGGGGAAGCCGAGGTCGATCTGGTCGGCCAGGGCGAGGGTGAGGCCGTCGTCGGTGGCGATGCCTTCGATGATGAGGAGTTCGCCGGTATCGCGGGAGGGGGCGTAGACGTGGAAGGGGTCGGCGGCCGGAGAGAGGCCGAGGGAGAGTCCGAAGGTGAGGAGTATCAGGATGGGTTTCATGGTTGGTCTTGGTGGCTCAATGGTGCAAAATCGCGGGGTTATGACGTGGATACAGATTGTGTATTTAGGGGGGCTCCTTTATTTGGGGATCGATCGGCGATGGATTCAAGACCGGGATGGATTTCGGTTGGCTTGGATTTGTTTTGGATTGATTCCCTTGAGTTGGGCTGTATTGGAGCTGCTTCGATTGATGCAGATGAATGATGGGCGGGCGCAAGAATTGATTGATGTGTGGGAGGGAGCGCTCCCGGCATTGTTTTTTGGTGTGAGTTTTCTTTTCTTACTGAAGGCGTTGGTACCGGCGGAGAAAAGTGGAGAGGGCGAGTAGGCGGTCTTTTGGCAATTGATCAGGCGAGGATTTGATTGATGACATGACCGTGGACGTCGGTGAGTCGGCGGTCGAGGCCGTTGTTGTAGTAGGTGAGTTTTTCGTGATCGAGGCCAAGGAGGTGGAGGACGGTGGCGTAGAAATCCCAGATGGAAGTTTTGTTCACTTCGGCGCGGCGTCCGAAGTCGTCGGTGGCGCCGTAGGAAGTGCCGCCCTTGATGCCTGCGCCCATCATCCAGGTGGTAAAGGCGTCGGGGTTGTGGTCGCGGCCGGCGGTATTTTCCTGATGTGTCGGCATGCGGCCGAACTCGGTGCACCAGAGGACGAGGGTATCGTCGAGCATCCCGCGTTGTTTGAGGTCGGTGAGGAGGGCGGCGGTGGGTTGATCGAAGATGGGGCAGTGCCGTTCGTAGTCTGACTTGATGGTTTTGTGGGCGTCCCAATTGAGGAGGCCGTCGACGCCGGAGGCGCGGGAGGCGCAGTAGAGGTTTACATAGCGGACGCCGCGTTCGAGGAGGCGGCGGGCGAGGATGCAGTTTTTGGCGTAAGCGGCTTTGAGGTGATTGGGGTCATCGGCGCCGTAGAGTTTTCGGGTGGACGCGGATTCGGAGGCGAGGTCGGAGACTTCGGGCGCGCTGAGTTGCATGCGGGCGGCGAGTTCGTATGCGTTCATGCGGGCCTGGAGTTCGCTGAGGCCGGGGTTTTTGGCGAGGTGTTTTTCGTTGAGGTGTTTGAGGAAGGAGCGTGAAGCGTTCTCCTGTTTTGGCGTAATGTTGTTTGGAAGGTCGAGATTGCGGATGGGTTGTTGCGCGCTGAGCATGATGCCCTGGTGTTGGGCGGGGAGGAAGCCGTTGGACCAATTGGCTTTTCCGTTGGGCGGTTCGCCGCGGACATCGGTGATGGCGACATACGCGGGGAGGTCTTCGGACTCGCTTCCGAGGGCGAAGCTGGCCCAGGCGCCGGCGGCGGGTCGGCCTTCGACTTCGTGGCCGGAGGCGACAAAGACGCAGCCGGGGCCGTGGGTATTGGTTTTGGACCACATGGAATGGCAGAAGGCGATGTCGTCGACGTGCCCGGCCATGTGCGGGAGGAGAGAGGAGATCATTTTGCCGGACTGACCGGCGGGTTTGAAGGGCCAGGGCGACTTCATGAGGTTGCCGTTTTTGCCTTGGAAGGAAGAGAAGTCTTCTTCACCGGGGAGCGGTTGGCCGTGGTATTTTTCGAGTTCGGGTTTGTATTCCCAGAGGTCCATGTGTGAAGCGGCGCCGGGGCAGAAGATTTGGAGGACGCGTTTTGCTTTGGGCGGGTGGTGGAGGGTGGGCGAGGCGAGGAGATCGCGGCTGAGGAGGTGAGTGAGACCGACACCGGCGAGGGCGGTGGGCATTTTTTCGAGAAAGGCGCGCCGGGTGAGGGCGAAGTTTTGGTCCGCAGATTTCGCCGATTGCCGCAGATGGTTGTGGTGGGGGAAAGGCACGTTTAGTTGAGGTAAATGAGTTCGTTGGCGTTAAGGAGGGCGCGGGTGAAGGCGGGGAGGCCGTGGGAATTGATGAGCGAGACCGCGGCCGTTTTTTCGTCAGGGCCGGGCGGACGTCCGAAGGCGAGGAGGAAGGCTTGGCGGACCTGGGCGGCGGGTTTAGAGGAGTGATTTGAGAGGCGATCGGCGAAGCGGTTTGCCATATCGATGGTGAAGCTGTGATTCATGAGGGTGAGGGCCTGGAGGGGGGTGGTCGTGGAGGCGCGGCGCGGGGTGGCGACCGCGGGATCCGGGCAATCGAACTCCGTGAGGAGGTCGACTTGGGCGGCGCGGGGGTTTTGGTGGTAGACGGCGCGCCGGTAGGTATCGTGGCCGTGTTCGTCGAGGGGGTGATAGGTGCAGACGTTGTCGCGGGTGAATTTGTAGAGGCGGAACCCGGGGCCACCCATGGCGGGATCGAGTTGTCCGGCGATACTGAGGATGGTATCGCGCATTTCTTCCGCGGAGAGGCGGCGCGGGGGGAAGCGCCAGAGCAGGCGGGCATCGGCGTCGACGGCGGCGGCGGCGTCTCGGTGGGTGGTGGCTTGTTGGTAGGTTTGGGAGAGGATGATTTCTTTGTGGAGAGCTTTCAGTTGCCACTTATTTTCGATGAGGCGGCTTGCGAGGTAATCGAGGAGATCGGGGTGGGAGGGTTTGCCGCCCATGTATCCGAAGTCTGAGGGGGTGTTCACGATGCCGGTGCCGAAGTGGTAGTGCCAGATGCGATTAGCGAGGACGCGCGGGGTGAGGGGGTTCCCGGGGTGGACGATCCACTTCGCGAGGGCGAGGCGGCGTTCGGACTCGGGGGTGTCGTGTGCGAGGGTGTATGCGGGGATGTTATCGCTGAGCGTGGTGAGGCTGGCTGGGACGATGGGGTTGCCGGGTTTGTTGGGATCGCCGCCGATGGCGATGTGGGTGGGGTGTTCGGGTTGGGAGAACTTGCCGGCCCAGACGGTGGGGAGGGGCGGGATGTCGGCGAGGGCGCGATTGGTTTTGCCGAGTTCGAGGTTGAGACGTTCGAGTCTCGCGTCTTCGGCTTCGGTGGCGCAGAAGCGGAGGAAACGTTGGTCGAGGAATTTGGCGTTCAGGGGTTCGCGATCCCAAGACTCGGTGAGGAGGGTCCACTCTTCTCCGTCGAGGCTAGATTCGAGGCGGTATTCCCCGACGGAAGTCATCTTTGTGTGTGTGGGGAGATCGGCGGGGCGATCGCTGGAGTAGACGATGCGGTTGAACGTTTCCGGCTTCGCGAGTTCGATCGTGAGGATGTGATCGCCGCTGGAAATCCATCGCCTGCCGAACTTGCCGTCGTTTACGAGGACGGGGCCGTAGGCGTTTTTTGAATTGTCGGCGGAATCTTCGACGAAGCGTGAGTCGGCGGAGGCGCGGCCGCCGTTTTTCGAGAGGGCGACGTTCCTTGGTTTTTTACCGGCGGTCCAGATTTCGAACTCGTCGAAGCGGATACCTCCCCGCTTGGCGGCATCGACATCGTTGGTGAGAGGGACCAGGCGGACGAAGCGGGCTCGGGTCGGTGGGAAGGTATCTTCGTTGAAAGTGCGGTCGACTTTCGGGCGGGAAGTTTTTGGGAGGAACTTCTCCGGATCGGCTTTACCCCGAGCGATGATTTTGGATGTGAGATCGTCGAGTTTTTTGGAGAGGGCTTTTTCTTTTTCTTTGAGCGGCGTTGTTTTGGCGGCGTGTTCCCGGCGCCGGGCGGGCGTGGTGATGACGCGGGCTTCCTGTTTCAGGCCGTCGAAGGCGGCGAGAATGCGGAAGTAGTCGGCCTGTTCGATGGGATCGAACTTGTGGTCGTGGCATTTGGCGCAATTGATGGTGAGGCCGAGGAAAGCGGAGCCGGTCGCAGTGATGGGGTCGTCGAGCGTATTGGCGCGGATGATCTTTTGTTGGGCGGGGTCGCGATTGTTGACGTCGTCCCAAGTGCCGGCGACGAGGAAGGCGGTGCCGACTTCGATATCGGGATTGTCTTTGCCGACGACATCACCGGCGAGGTGTTCGATGATGAATTGGTCGAAGGGTTTGTCTTCGTTGAGGGAGCGGATGACGTAGTCGCGGAAGGGCCAAATGTTGTCGTTCAGGATATTCTTTTCGAAACCGCGGCTTTCGCCGAAGCGGACCACGTCGAGCCAGTGGCGGCCCCAGCGTTCGCCGTAGTGGGGGGAGGCGAGGAGTTCGGTGACTAGACTCTCGATACTCGATGCTGGATGCTCGGCGTGGGCGTCGAGGAAGTCTTTAATCTGGTTTGGCGTGGGGGGGAGGCCAATGAGATCGTAGTAGATGCGCCGGACGAGATCGCGGGGAGGGGCGGGCGGGTTGCGGGAGAGGTTGTGTTCGGCGAGACGGGCATCGATGAAGGTATCGATGGATTTGTGGGGGGACTTTTTGAGAGGTTGGTAGGCCCACCATGATTTGTCTGCCTTGGAGGCTTCTTTGAGGACAATCTTATCGGGCCACTCGGCGCCTTGGTCGATCCATTGGGCGAGCTTTCCGGCTTCGGCATCCGTGAGCGGGTCGCCCTCCTTCGGCATCTCGGGTTCATCGCCCGGGTCGAGGGGGACGGTGACTTGGTGAAGGATGCTGTCGAGGTGATTGCCGGCGATGAGGAAATTCGGATCGGCGTCGAGGATTTCCTCATGGGTGGCCATGGAGAGGTCGCCCTTGGTGAGATTGGGATTATGGCAGGCGAGGCATTTGGTTTCGAGAATGGGTTTGATATCCTCCAAGAACGAGACCGTGTCGGCTTGGCCGTGTCCGGTGATGCCGGACAGGAGGAGGGCGAGGCCTATGAGCTGTCGATTGAGGCGCACAAGACGCGGGGGCGTTTCAATTTTCGATGGGGAAGATGGGGGTATCCCAGCCGGCGAGGTCTTCGGGTTTGGTTTTGGGATTGCGTTTGGGGCGATTGTCTTTGGCCCAGGAGGGATTGTAGGGACCGACGAGGGACACGTCGAGGTCGGGGGTGATCTCGTCTTCGAGACCGATGGCCCAGATGCAGCCGTTGGTGAGGGCGCGGCGGAAGCCTTCATCGAGGAGATCGTTAGAGGCGCCGTAGGTGGTGGTGAAGACGCGGCCTTCGGTTTGGCCATCGGCGGAGGGGTAGGAGCGGACCCAGATGCCCGGGACGGGTTCTTTATCGGGATCGGCGGGGTCATCGGGGCTCATCCCTTGGAGGGGCTGGGCCATGGCGAGAATGGTGGAGGGCTGAAGCGGTTCGGTGAAGTAGCCGCCGCAGGACGCGTGCATTTTGTCGATACCGATGAGGGTGGGGTGGTCTTTATTTTCCGCGACGATATCCAGGCGGGTGCTGGACACGTTGTTTTTACCGTAGTGACCGGACCAGTCTTCGCCGAGAACTTGGCGACCGAAGCCGCCTTCGTAGGATTCGTCTTTGGTTCCCTGGGAGTATTTGTGGAAGGTGCCGTCCGCGGGAATTTTGAAGGCGTGGGTGGCGGTGCGGAGCCCGACGACGGGACCGCCGCGGTCGAGGTAGTTGACGAAGTGTTGCATTTGCTCGTCGGGCCAGTTTTGGAAGCGGGTGTAGACGACCATGAGATCGGCGTCATCGAGGACTTCAATGCCGGGGACGTTGGGGTGACCGGGATTGATGTAGCCGTCCTCGTCAATGCCGAAGAGGACCGTGCATTTGAAGCCGTGATGTTTCGCGAGGATGCGCGCGAGAGCGGGGAGGGCTTCTTCGGAGCGGTATTCGTGGTCGTCGGCGATGAAGACGATGTGTTTGCCGGAGCCGAGGCCTTCTTTGGTGCCTTCGAAGACGAGGGGGTTGGCTTGGAGGAGAGCGGGGGTGAGGAGGAGAGCGAGGAGGGTGGTTTTGTTCATGGTAGAGAGAACGGAGTCGTGGGGTCAGAGCTATCGGTGAGATGGGCTGCGGGGAATAGAAAGGGGAGAAGAAAGATCAAGAAATCCTAACATTAATTTCCATAATTATCATAATTTCTGATTGTTCCTTTAGAGGATGAGTGGTATGAGTTTGGTCGGTTTTCTTTGCTTGTTTGTTCTTCGCTTCTTCTTTCGTCATGCTCTCGCCTTTATCAGACGGGGAGTGGTCGCGTCGGCACGCCGATCACTTGCTGAATCGAGCGGGGTTCGGTGGTTCCCCCGCCGAACGTGAAGCCTTATTTGTATTGGGTCGTGATAGCGGGGTCGCGGCGGCGGTGGATTCGTTGGTGCAAGCGGTGGAGGATTGGTCGGGTTTTCCCTTACCGGCGTGGGCGGCGAATTTTTCGAACGGGGACGAGGAGAACTTTCCGTATCACTATCGCGAGACGCAGCTGGTGGGCTGGTATATGGACCAGATGCGGAACGCGTCGCCGTTGGCGGCGAAGATGTTCAAGTTTTACGTCGATCATTTTCCGGTCGACACGGGGACTTTTCCCGGAGGGGTGGATTACATTTTCATGTTCAAGCATCTTCAGCTGCTTCGGGGGCATGCGTTGGGGAATTTCGGGACCTTGGTGCGTGGGGTGTCCTGGTCGGAGGCGATGATGGCGATGTTGAATTTGGATCAGAGTCGTCGCGGGAACATCAACGAGAACTTTGGTCGTGAGTTGTTGGAACTGTTCACCCTGGGGGTGAACGGGGGGTATACGGAACTGGATGTGAACACCGTGGCGGCGGCGTTTACGGGGCGGATGTTTCGGTATCCGGACGAGGAGTATACGAATCATCCTTACGAGGGGTATTTGAACACGCGGGACGACGGGTATTGGGATGCGGAGAATCAGATTTGGTATCCGGACGAGTATACCTTTATCGATATGACGGAGAAGGTGCTCTTTGGCGATCCGACTCCGATTCCGGCGTTGGAGTTGGGGCAATTGCCTCAGGAGCAGGGGGAAGAAGTGATCACGCGGATTTTGGCACGGCCGCAGTGTGCGGTGCACATGTGTTGGAAGTTGTGGCGATACTTTGTGGAGCCGGAGCCGTCGCAGGGCTTGCAGATTGCCTTGGCGCAGAACTTGATCGGGTCTGGGTATGAGGTGCGGCCGCTGTTGCGGGACATCTTTTTGAGCGAGGAGTTTTATGCCTCGGAGGCGATGGGGAATCAGATCAAGGACCCGGTGGAATTGATCGTGGGCTTTGAGAAGATGCTGGAGATCGCGCCGCTTCCGAACGCGACCGTATCGGAGATGCTCGAGGAGTTGGGGTATACCCTGTATCATCCGCCGAACATTGCGGGGTGGCCGGAGCCGGTGCGATCGGGGAATCGTTGGTTGAGCACCGGGGGGATGATGTTCCGGTTGAATTTGCCGGCGCTGATCACGCATGGGACGCGGGATATTTTTTCGCAGCCGTGGCACATACCGGATGGCGGGGATTCGGCGCCCTGGGTGCCTGAGTATCCGTATCCGGACATGGTTGATTTGGATGTCGTCGCGCCGGTGGAAGTGCGTGGATAGGCGAACTTTGATTTGTTGGTGGAAGCGTTGACGGACCGGTTGTTGCCGTTTCACACGCTCTCGGCGGTGCAGCGGCGGGCCTTGCTTTATCATGCCACGCGGGTGCGGGCGGGGGCGGACGAGGAGGCGGTGATTTTGGAAATGATCCGGCAGGTCATGGCCTTGCCGGAGAGTCAGGTGCATTGAGGAGGGCGACGAGATTGATGAAAGCACAACGAGCACAGGGAAGAAGTGAAGGGCGATCGGGGATCGGGCGTCGCGAGATGATGCGCCGGTCGGTATATGGGGCGGCGGCGACGTGGACCGTGCCGAGTTTTCTGGGGCATACGATGAGCACCTTGGATGCGTTTGCGTCGAGCGCGCCGCCGGCGGGCGGGAGCGGGGGGCCGATCGTGGTGATTGTTCAGATGGAGGGGGGGAACGACGGACTGAATACCGTCGTGCCGCACGACGTGACCGCGGTGGATGACCCGGCGGTGGGGACGGCGACGGTGAGTGAGATTTATTATGCGGAACGGCCGACCCTGGCGATTCCGGCGGAGAACGTCTTGCCGCTGGGATCGACGGGGTTCGGCTTGCATCCTGCGTTGACGAATTTGCATGGTTTGTGGACGGGGAACGGCGGGACGGATCCGAACCGGTTGGCGGTCGTGAACGGGGTGGGGTATCCGAATGCGAACTTGTCGCACTTTACCTCCACGGATTTCTGGAACACGGCGCAGCCGAACGAGCCGGTGCGGGATGGCTGGGTGGGTCGTTATTTTGATCATGTTTGTGCCGGCGGGGGTGAATGCGATCCGGCTTTGGGGGTGGCTTTAGACGACCGTCCGACGCTGGCGTTTCGGACGGCGACGTCGAATGCGGGGATCACCACGGCGAACCCGGGGAACTTTGGTTGGCGGGACGAGTATTACGGATACATGGTCGAGGACCCGAGCATGGAGCGCCTCTATCGGCGGATGACGGGGGTGGATCATCCGTATGACGACGGGATTGATCCGTCATCGGAGGCATTGGCGTTTGTGAAGCAATCGGCGCAGTCGGCGATGATCAGTTCGGAGTCGATTCGGTGTGCCTTGGATGCGGGGAGTGGGAGTTTTCCTTTGGCGACGGAGTGGGCGTCGGTGGCATCGAACAATTACCTGGCGGATCAGATGCGGGACGTTGCGTCTTTGATATACGGCGGAATGGAAACGCAGGTGTATCACGTCAGCCAGGGGGGATATGACACGCATGCGGACCAACGGGATGGCGGTGGTTCTCTGACGGGAACGCACACGAATTTGCTGACGATGTTGGATGAAGCGATCGGGGCATTCGTGGCGGAGATGAAGGCGCAGGGGAACTGGGACCGCGTTTTGCTGGTGACGGTGAGTGAATTTGGGCGCAAAGTGATTGAGAATGGATCGGCGGGGACGGATCACGGGGCGGGGGCGCCGTTGTTTGCGACCGGGGGTGGTGTGAACGGGGGGCTGTATGGGAGTTTACCGTCGTTGTCGGCGGCGAACCGGATCAAGAACGACAGTCTCGATCCTACGGTCGATTTCCGGAAGGTATACCGGACGGTTTTGGAGAGTTGGTTAGGGGTGCCGCAGGGTCAGATTGCGGACATTTTGCCGTCGGCGCCGGCGGATTTCACTCCGATTTCATTTGTGACCCCCTTTTCGTGAGATGAGCAGGAAGAAGATACAACTCAAGGTTTCGAGTTTTGCCTGGCGGGCGGCCGTGGCGGGCGGGGCGATATTGATTGCGATGGCCGTGGCGCGGGGGCAGGTCACGATTGAGACCGTGGTGTTGTCCGGGGATGTCGCGCCGGAGGCGGGTGGGGGTGTGTTTGAAGGATTCAGTGATGCGCGGATCAATGCGGCGGGGGACGTGGTGTTTGCGGGGCGCTTGGCGAGCGGGACGGGGGGAGTGGGGACCGGGAACGATCAGGGGATTTGGCGGGTGCTGGCGGGGCAGGCGATGGAGAAAGTCGCGCGGACTGGTGATGTGGTGTCGCCGTTTGATACGTGGGGGAACCGGAACGAAGTGCCGTTGGATCCGGGTGAGGAGCCGGCGCGGTATCGGAGTTTGGGAGCGCCGGCTTTGGGGCCGATGGGGAACGTGGCGTTTGCGAGTGAGTTGGTGATCAACAATGACACGGTTTACGAGTGGCAGGACGAGGCGGTGTGGGTGACGGGAGATGGGACGATCACGCGGCCGGGGGAGGGGACGCATGTGGAGTGTTGGATGGCGGCGCGGTCGGGGATTGGTGCGTATTTTACGTTCGATGGTTCCGGGAACCAGACGACCACGGAGGACGGGGAGGGTTTTGGGCATCGACGGTTTGATGCGCCGGTGATTGGGCATGACGGGACCGTCTTGATGCCGGGGATCATCGATGACTGGCGACCGGAGGGGTATGTTTGGCGCCGCGGAATGTGGCGTTATGAGCGGCCGGCGCCGGGCGGGTCGTTTGATCCGGCGACGGACATGAGTTTTCCGCGGTTTGTGGTCGTGCAAGGAGTGCCGGTCCCTGGGGGCGGCGGGGAACTGTTTGAGGAGATTGGGGGGGCGGATGAAGATTTGGGATTGGAGGTATTCTTTGGTGCGGGTGTGGAGGACGGGGCCGGCGGGTTGGATGACTTAACGCGGGATGGATTGTGGCGAATGGCCGGAGGATCGATCGTGGCGGCGGCGCGCGGGGGTGATGCGGCGCCGGGGGTATCGGCGGGCGAGTATTATCGATTTGGACGGCCGTCTTTAAACAGCGCGGGATCGCGGGGGTATTGGGCGTCGTTGGTTTCGGGGGTATCGGCGTCGGTGGAGCCGGGGTCGCGTGAGGGAATCTGGTTGGAGCGGAACGGCGTGGTGGAGCCTTTGGCGACGGAGGGGATGTTGGCGCCGGGGGGCGGCGGAGCGGTGTTTGAGTCTTTTTACGATCCGGTCTTGAACGAAGAGGGGGTGGCGGCGTTCCTGGGGTATTTGTTAGACGGGCCGGGGGGTGTGGGAGAGAGTGATCGGAAAGGCATCTGGATGGGTGGCTTGGCGGGGAGTTTGCGGGAGGTGTGCCGGAGCGGGGATGCGCCTCCGGGATTGGGGACGGCGCGTTTTCGGAGTTTCAGTTCGCCGCGCTTGAACCGGATCGGGCAGGTCGTGTTTGCGGGAACCTTGATGCGGGGTGAGGGCGGTGTGACGGCGGGGAATGATTTCGGGTGTTGGGCGATGGCGGTGGACGGAAGCTTGATGGCGGTATTGCGGGAGGGGGATGTGATCAACGTAGCGCCTAGTGATACGCGGACCGTGCGATCGGTGCGATTGGCGAGCTTGAGTGACGGTGGGGTGTTGTTGTTGGAGGTGGGATTTGGGGATGGGTCGTCGGGTTTGATTCGAGCGAGTTTGCCGGCGGTGTCGTTGATGGATTACGATCAGTGGGCGATCGATCATATTCCGAATCCGGCGTTGCGGGATCGATTGTTGGACGCTGACGGCGATGGGCTTTTGAATTTCTTTGAATTTGCCTTTGGGATGGACCCGATGAACGGGGCAGCGACGGGCAAGACGCCATCGGTGGCCTTGGTGAGCGTCCCCTCGGGTGGGGGGATGGCGGATCTGTTGTCGATCACGTTTGAGCGGCGGATGGACGGATCGGGGGTGCAGTATCAGGCGCAGGTATCGGACAACCTCGTGGACTGGACGAACACGGACGACGTGGTGGACGTGGTTTTGCTGGGGAGCGGGATGCAGGAAGTGACCGTGCGCGCGGGGATGGAAACGGCGGGGGCGCGGAATTGCTTTATTCGGGTGGTGCCATTGGAGCCGTGAAGACAAGAGGTCATCTCAAATACCGGGGGTATCTTGCGCTGCTGCTGCTGACCATGGTGGGGCCGGGTGGGGTGGCTTTTGGTCAGACGTATGGGTCGATGACCTTGCAGCCGGCGAAGGACAACACCTTGTATGAGAGCGCGGACGGGTCTTTGAGCAATGCGTTTGGGGACTTTCTGTTTGTGGGGAAGACGAACCAGGGGGCGGGACAGCATTTGCGGCGAACCGTGATGGCCTTTGATTTTGCGGGGATTCCGGAGGGGGTGGATGTGGTGTCGGTGGAATTGCGATTGTATTTGGATCAGACGATTGCGGGAGATGTGCCGATTTATCTGCATGCGTTGTTGGCGGACTGGGGGGAAGGCGCGGCGGACGGGAGTGGAGGGGGGGGCGAGGGGACGGGGGTCAATGCCTTGGAGGGGGATGCGACGTGGCTGCACAGGGCTTATGCGACGGCGTTCTGGGAGGCGGCGGGCGGGGATTTTGAGGGTTGTGCGAGCGCGGGGACGGTGGTGGGGGGTGGATTCGGGTATTATTCGTGGCGTGGGCCGGGCATGGTGGAGGATGTGCGGCGGTGGATCGCGAATCCGGGAGGGAACTTCGGTTGGTTGTTGAAGGCGGACGAATCTTTGCCTGCTCCGACGGCCAAGCGGTTCGTAAGCAAGGACTCGTTCGACTTTTTACGTTGGCCGGAATTGATTGTGACGTATCGAACGGACGGGCCGGGTGTGCTCCCGCCGGCGTTGGTGGGAGCGGGGATGGTGGCGGGCGGGGACTATTCCGTGATGGTCGAGGAGGCGGACGCGCATTGTTTGTATTTCCTCGAAGGGACGGATGATCTGGAGTGTTGGCTGCCGGTATTGACGGCGAACGGAGTGGCGGGGCCGGGCGGGGGCGGGCCGTTGGTATTGACGGCGACGGGAGAGGCGGCGATGCGGAAGCGGTTTTACCGGGTGCGGCCGATGCTCTTGGTGCCCTGAGTGGGGTTCGCGGAGACGAGTGAGGGGCGCTATTGTTCGCCGGAGACGGGTGGTTGCCAGTCTTTGGGGAGTTTGCCCTGGGGGCGGACGCCCTTGGAGCCGGGCGGGATGGGTGCGTCATTGGGTTGGATGAGGGGAAGATTGTCCGGAAGGTGTTTGATGCGGACGTCTTTGTATTGAATTTCCATGGCGGGGCCGACGTGGACCTGGACGGCGAGGACGCCTTCGAGGGAGCGGCCATTTTCATCGAGGTCGATGAGGTCTGCGGTGGGATGGCCATTGATCCAGTGCTTGTGGTGATTGCCGCGGACGAGGACGCGATATTCGTGCCATTCGTCGGGGGCAAATTCTTTTACGGGGAAAGTGTCGACGATCCAGGGTTGGCCTTCGGGATCGACGATCACTTTTTCGCCGGTGTGGGAGAGGATGCGACGTCCTTTTTCCTCGTAGAGCATGCCGTTGTATTCTGGTTTTGCGGCGACGACGTCGCATTGATATCCGGTCACGACGTCGAGATCGATATCGGGGCGGGCGGTGCCCCGGTATTGGATGCCGCTGTTGCCTCCGGGGCTGACCTTGACCTTTAGGCGCAGGTCGAAGTTTTGGATGGTGGACGCTTTCCAGGTCAGGAAGCGGTTCATTTTCAGGCTGCCATCGGTGACTCCGGTGATGGCGCCATCTTTGACGGACCAGTATTTCGGGTCGCCGACCCAGCCGCGAAGCGACTTGCCGTCGAAGATATCCACGAAGCCGTTCTTGCCCGGTTTGACGGCGTCGGTGGCCTTTGCCTTGGGGTAGGCATTGGCGGCGGAGGCTATTGGGTAGGGGGCGGTGGAAGTCGTGAAGGGTTGGTTGAGGGGGTCGAGAGCGCCGCCGAGTTCGGCGACGCGTTCGTCGGTGCGTTCACGCATGTCCTTGAGCGTTTGGGCATACTCTGGATCGTCGGCGAGGTTATTGAGTTCGTCCGGGTCCTTTCTGAGGTCATGGAGGAATTCGTGGTTTTCGTGATCGAAGTAGCGGACGTATTTGAAGTCGGCATTGCGGAGGCCTTCGAAGGCGGGGATGCGATTGCGGACGGCGAAGTGTTCGTGATAGGACTCGGTGCGCCAGTCCTTTGGAGTTTTCTTAGTGACGATGGGTTGGAGGCTGTGTCCCTGGTATCGCTCGGGGATCACTGCGCCGGCCCAATCGAGGAAGGTGGCGGGGAGGTCGAGATTGAGGGCGATGGCCTCGGTTACCTGTCCTTGTTTTGATTTCGGGACGCGCGGGTCCATGATGATGAGGGGGACGCGGAGGGATTCCTCAAAGTGCGACCATTTTCCGGCGAGGCCGCGGTTGGCCATGTGGTAGCCGTTGTCGGCGGAGTAGACGATAATCGTGTTGTCGGCGAGCCCGGCTTCATCGAGCGCAGTCATGAAACGGCCGATGGCGCCGTCGATTCCACTGACCATGCGGTAGTAAGAGCGCATATTGGTTTCATATTTTTCGGGCGTGTTCCAGCGCCAGAAGTAGCGTTCCCGATTGATCGTGGTGCGGAGGAAGTCGGGGAGGGCATCGAATATTTCGGGGTCGTTGAGGCGGGCGGGGGCGATCTCGACGTCATCGTACATTCCGTCGACGGCGCGGGGCCATGCGAAGTGGGGACCGGGTCGGCGATCGCCGTCTTCGGCGTGGCAAGCGTTGAACCACATATTGAGAGCGAAGGGCTGGTCTTTGGGCTGTTCCCGGATGAACGCGATGCCGCGGTCGACGATGAGTTCGGTTTCGTGCCGGAGAGATCCGTCGGGTTGTTCTTTAAAGAATGGACCTCGGCCGATGGCTTCGAATTCGTCGAAATGATCTTCTTTCTTCCAGCCCTTGGGCATTTTGGCGTGCCATTTCCCGAAGTAGCCGGTGCGATATCCGTTTTCGCGGAGGATATCGGAATACAGCGTTTCGACGGCATCGGGGCGGGCGACATCCGGGTTTGAGGCCGTGCCGAAGCTACGGCCGGTGAGGCCGGAGAGAATGGTGGTTCGGCTGACCCAGCAGATCGAGTGGCTGACGAAGGCGTTGTCGAAGCGGGTGCCTTCGGCGGCCAGGCGGTCGATATTGGGGGTTTGGACGATGGGGTTGCCGTAGCACCCGAGCGTGCTTGTGGTTTGGTCGTCGGCGAAGAAAAAGACAATATTTGGGAAACGTGACGTTTCATCCGATTGCGGCTGCGCCGCGAGAGGGAAAACGCAGAGCGCGACCAGGAGGAGGGTGAGGAGAAGTGATTTCATTTCTGTTTTTTTTGACTGGAAGTTTTTCGTTTGGGGGGCTCCGCGGTGGCGGGATCCGGCCAATCGGGATGGGCAGTGCGGGCATTGTTCATCATCGTGACAGCCTTCGCGACGAGGTCCGGATGTTGCTCGGCGAGATTGGTGGTTTCGCCGAGATCGGCGGCGAGGTCATAGAGTTCGACGGGACCGCTGGATACGGGCCGCACGGCTTTCCAATCTTCCCAGCGGATGGCCTGGATGGCGCCGTTTTTGTTTTCGTGGAGTTCCCAGTAGAAGTAGTCGCGTTCCGGGGCGGGGCCGCCCTTAAGGAATTCGACGAGAGAGTGTCCATCGGGCTGGAAGTTTTCGGGGATGTCGGCTTGGGCGAGTTCGGCGAAGGTGGGGAGGAGGTCCCAGAAGGCCCAGGGTTCGTCGGTGACACGACCGGCGGGGACGGTTCCGGGCCACCAGGCGAAGGCGGCTTGACGCAGGGCCCCTTCATACATGCCCCGTTTGTAGCCGCGAAGTTGGCCGTCCATGGATTGGTTGAAGCGTTTCCCGATGGGCGTCGTTGGATTGAAGGAAGAACCGTTATCGCCGGAGAAGATGATGAGAGTGTTGTCGGCGACGCCTTTTTCCTCGAGGAGATCGACGATGGCGCCGAGATCGGAATCGATGCGGGTGACCATGGCGGCATAGTTTTTTTCCGTTTCGGTCCATGGTTTGTCGGCGTAAAGGCCTTGGTCATCGATCTCGAATTTTCCGTGGGGGAGCGTGATGGCGTAGAAGAGAAAGAAGGGATCGTCGCCACCGGCGTTTTGGTTGAGCCATTTGAGGACGTCCTGTTGGATGAGTTCTTGGGCGTAGACGGCCTTTTCGCCATTTTGGTTCTCGGGAATTTCGAAGCGTTGATCGTCGTCGTAGAGGTAAGGCGGGAAGTAGGAGTGGGCGTGGCGTTGGCAATTGTATCCGAAGAAGTGATCGACCCCGTTTTTGAGCGGGCTGCCTGAAGTGTCGAACATGCCCATGCCCCACTTGCCCATCGTCGCGGTGTGGTAGCCGGCGTTCTTGAGAATCTTCGCGACCGTGACCGTATTCGGGGGGAGGGGGAGTTGGCCTTCGGGTTGGAGTTCGCGATTGGCGCGGGTGGGGGAATTCCCCATGTGGAGGCCGGTGAAGAAGGAAGTTCGCGCGGGGGCGCAGACGCTGGTGCCGGTGTAGGCGGAGAGGTAGCGTGTGCCTTCGTTGGCGAGGCGGTCGAGGTTGGGCGTTTGGATGAGTTCCTGGCCGTAGACGCCGAGGTCGCCCTGGGCGATATCGTCGGAGAGCACGAAGATGAGGTTGGGGCGATCGCTTTTGGCCTCGGCGGAGGGGATTGAGGCGATGATCAGGAAGGCGAGGGCGAGGAGCGATGCGGAGGGGGCTTTAGTGAGGAAGGGTTTCATTGGTTTCTAAGTGCTACGAGAACGGGGCTTATTCAAGTTCCTTCAAGTTGTGGCTTTACGGTAGGGGGTTTGTAGGGACCTGGTATGGCGGGTGCGACCGATTTATTGGTGATCCTGAGGGAGTTATTTTTTCTCTTCGATGGCGGGGGGAGCGGGGACGGGGGGGACGCTGAGTTTGCGGGCCCAGATGTTGCGGAAACGGAGGGGGTTGTTGTGGTCTTGGAGGCGGAGGCCTCCGGAGGGGGCTATACCGCCTTCGGCGACGGCGAACTGGGTGACGATGCCGTTGTGGAGGACGGTGATGGACCCGGTCTCGATGACTTTGCCGTCTTTATCCTTTTTCTCACGGATGCAGATGATGTCGTAGGTTTGCCATTGACCGGGTGGGCGAGAAGCGTTCGCGAGAGGGACCCGTTTTTTGTAGAGGGCGGACGCCTGGCCATGGGGGTAGGTGTCGTTTTGATAGGAGTCGAGGATTTGGACTTCGGGGTATCCGCCGATAAAGACGCCGCTGTTTCCGCGGCCCTGGCTTTTACCTTTCACCTCGGCCGGGGTTTGCCATTCGACGTGCCATTGGCAATCGCCTTCGACTTCCTTGATCGTTTTGATGCCGCCGGTTCCGGGGACGACTTCCATGAATCCGTTTTTGACGAGCCATTTGGCGGAGTCGTCGTTGGGATCGAGGCCTTTTTTGCCTCCGTCGTGTTTCCATTTGGAGAGGTCGGTGCCGTCGAAGAAGATGATGGCATCGGAGGGCGGGGCTCCGGGTTTCTTGGCGGTGGTGAAGCCGGGCGGGGTGATGGCGGCGGGGCGGAGGGTTTCGATTTGTTTATCGGACCAGGGGGCGTTGATCGGAGTGGTGGACGGCGAATTGTCGCCATGGGCGAACACGGGCAGGGCCAGAGCGGCGAAGAGCAGGGCGGCTGAAGCGGTCTTTCGATATCTAGTTTTCACGGATCCGGCTTTTGGGCTGATTGTTTTGTTTAACTAAGAAACTGAATTCCGGTGCAACGCACCTTTCTGCTCCGTATTGATCGGCCACCGCCTTTAATTTGGCTTCGCTTTCGGGGTATCGCCCTTTGTCATCGCTTGCTTGTTCCCAAGATTCGAGCAGTTTCCGATGTTCTTCGATCTGGGTGGCGTATTCGGGGTCGCCGGCGAGGTTCACGGTTTGATCGGGATCGTTCTTGAGGTCATAAAGCTCTTCCGCAGGGCGTTGGGCCGGGTCGTGGTAGGAGGCGGGGAGGGCATCGAGTTTTCCTTCCTCATACAAATCATGGAGGAGGACAAAGGTGGCGAACTTATCCCGGTATTGGGGCTGGTAGAGGGCGCGGTCGGTTTGGTAGTTGCGGATGTAGCGGAAGCGATCGGTGCGGACGGCGCGAATGCGGTCTGTGGCGATGCCGCAGCGGTCGCGGGCGGAGATAACGTGGTCGCGTTTTGGGGATTTTTCGGCGAACAGATCATGGCCTTCGATGTAGCCGGGGGCGGGGATATTGGCGAGCGCGAGGGAGGTGGATGGGATGTCGATACCGCTGACGAGGTCAGTGCGGACAGCATCGGCCGGGATGCCGGGCCCGGCGACAATGAGGGGGACCTTGGTACCGTCCTCGTAGAGGAACTGTTTTGATCGAGGCAGGGGGCATCCGTGGTCCGTGAAGAAGAAGACCACGGTGTTTTCGGACAGGCCAAATTCATCCAGAGCGGCCATGATGGCGCCGACCTGCTGGTCCGTCTCCACGATTTGTTCGTAGTGTCGGGCGATCGCGTTCCTAATCACGGGATTGTCCGGGTAGTAGGGGGGGACGGTGACGTCGGCTTCCTTTACGCGACTGTGTGCGGGGTACTTGGAACCGGTTTCCCCTTCGAACTTGCCGCCTTTCAGCTGGATTTGGCCGAAGAATGGTTTGCCTTTGAGTTGCTCGAGCCACGAAAGGTTGCGACCGGCGAGATGACCTTTGATTCCGGGACGATCGAATTCCGGCGAGAAGAGGTGGTCGCGATCGTAAGTGAAATTGTAATCTTCCTTCGATTCGTTGAAGGTGAGGTAACCGGCTTCACGGAACCGTTCGGGAATGGTTTGAATGCCATCGGGAAGCGGCTCTTTGAGGGTCGTGCGGTGATGGTGCAGGCCGTGGCTGGTTTGCATGGTCCCTGTGATGAGGGCGGAGCGGGTGGTCGAACACACGGGGGACGGCATGTAGGCGCGTTCGAAGCGGGTGCCCGATTTCGCGAGGCGATCAATGTGAGGGGTTGGCACGGCGTCGTAGCCGTAGCAGCCCAACCAGTCGCTCATATCGTCGACGTAGACCCACAGAACATTGGGGGCGGATATGGTTGTCTGTGGGCACAAGAAGGGAAGGCAGAGGAGGAAGAGGAGCGTGAATGGTTTCACGAGGAAGTCGGGGTTGGGGAAAATTTTTTGAAGGGGAAGTGCTCAGTTCAGTTCTTTCACCTTGAGATTGCGAAAGAGGATGGTGCCTTCTTTACCGGAGTGGATTTGGAGGCCGAAGAAGCCCTTGAGGTATTCGTCGGTTTTCCATTTGGCAGCGGGGACGCCGTTGAGCCAGGTGTGGACGGTATCGCCTTTGGCCTGGATGGTGATGCGGTTCCAGTCGCCGACTTTGCGGGCGTTGCGGACTTCTTCGTGGGCGTCGAGCCAGAGGGGATACCACCAGCCGCCGCAGCTTTGGCCGTAGACGCCGCCGGACCAGAAGCGTTCTTTGGAGAGGGCTTCCATTTCGGCCTGGGGTCCGTAGACGACCTCTTTCCCTTTTTCTTCTTTCGAGCGGGCGCGGAACATGATGCCGGTGTTGCCATCGACTTCCCATTTGAGTTCGGCGGTGAAGATGAAGTCGGCGTAATTGTCGTTATCCGTGCAGAGGTAAGTGCTGGGCGATTTGGGGACGCAGGTGCCGACGATGGTGTCGCCTTTTGCTTCGAACTCGCAGGTGCCGCCGCGCGGGGTCCAGCCGTCGAGATTCTTGCCGTTGTAGAGTTGGGTGAAGCCGTCGGTGAGATCGGGTTCGGGCTCGGTATTGAGGAGCATGTCCTCGGGCGCCATGAGGTTGTCCTGTTTTTCGTAGTTCGCGACCCACTTCTTTTGGCTCTCCGCGATTTCATTGGCGGAAGCGGTATGGGGGAGGGCGGCGAGGGTGAGAATGGTTGAGAGGCAGAGGAGGTATTTCATAATTGGTGCTGGTTATCCGTGAGAACGTATGGTGCGACGCCAATTTAGCGGGAAACAAGCTTGAATTGAGGGGGTGCGTGTCGGGGAGGCGATATCGGCTCCGGAGCTGACGCCGGCGTAGTCGCTGGGCTGGTAGGGGGCGACGAAGTCTTTGATGGGGCCAAGGGGGCCGGTTTTGCGTCGCGGGGAGAGGCCCATATCGCTGAGGAGGGTATCGTGGTAGGGGAGCATGTGGAGGTGGAGAGTGGCGGCGCGGGCTTTGCTGGGCGGGATGATGCGGCGCTTCCAGATTTTCATGGCCTCGATTTCTTGGCGCATCGCGGTGGCGTCGGGGAGTTGGTGGGTGCCGCGGAGGAGTTCAGTGAGCCAGCGGGCCTGGAGGTTGTGGGTGAGGATATTGATGTAGGTGGCGGCGTTGGAACCGATGAAGGCAAGATTGGGAATATCGGGATGGAAGATTTGGCGATAGAGATAGAATCCGTCGTCTTCGAAGCCGATGCGGTCCCGGATTGAAGAGGGAAGAAACCCGTAGTCGGTGTGCCAGCCGGTGCCGAGGATCACCGTATCGCAGGCGACGAACTCCCCGTTCGTGAGAATGGCGCCAGTGCGGGTGAAGGTGCGGATGGCGGCGCGTTGGGCGCCGAGGTTACCGTCGTGGAGGTAATCGAAGAACTCGGCTTTGGGGAGCATGGTGGAATTGCTGAAGCCGTCGTATTCGATGGGGTGACGTGGGATGAGGTCGGCCTTGGTGGCGGACTTGCCTTGGTGCGGGCGATTGAGGCCGCATTGGAAGGTGATGAATTTTTCCACGAGGCGCCAGAAGAGCCAGATGGCGGGTTTGCCCAAGCGGTGCCAGATTTTGTTGAGGCGGGAGGCATGCAGGGAGAGGGGGAGCATGGCATTGGTGAAGCGGGTGAAGAGGGCGTATTTGAAGGGGATGCCGCCGAGGAGGATTGAGGGGACGGGCCAGCGGGGTTCGCGGAAAGCGATCGTGGCGTTTTTGGCGTGATCGGCGGCGAGGATGGCGGCGTCGGTGGCGCTTTTTCCGTAGCCGACGACGAGGACGGATTTTTCTTTGAGTTGGTCGCGGGATTTGAGTTGGGAATTGTGGAGGATGGAGCCGGCGAATTTTTGTTGGTCTTTGAAATGGGGAACGTGGGGGGTATGGGAGTAGACCCCGATGGCGACGACCACGAGGTCGAAGTCTTCCGCTGTCTTCTGGCCGTTGGCGGTGCGGGCGGTGATTCGCCATCCGGAGGACGGATCGTTTGGGGCGAGCTGGTGGAGACCGGTCACCGTCGTGTTCAGGCGGATGTGGGGGGTGACGCCGAAGTGATCGGCGTAGTCTTCGAGGTATTTTTGAATGACGGGGCCGGGAGTGAAATCGGGAGCGTCTTTGGGGAGCGGGAAGTCGGGGATTTCGTAGAGCTCCCGTTGGACCTGGACGCCGAAGTCTAGGTAGCCGTCTGTCCAGACGCCGCCGAGGCGGTCGTTGCGTTCGAAGACCGTGCATTCGTATCCGGCGGAGAGGAGCATTTTAGCGGTGGCGATACCGGCTTCGCCGGCGCCGATGATGCCGATTGTTTTGACCTGGGTAAGCGGGTTCATGGCGGTGATGCGGATGGGGTCCGGGCCCGCCTGAACGCGGGCCCGGTCCGGGTTCGGTGAATGTGTTAAGCGGTTTGGATGGCCACGTCGACGGGGACGGGGTTGGACACGATGTCGAAGACGGGGGAGGACTTGGCGAGTTCCTTCAGCTGTTCCTCGGGGGCATCGGTTTTGACTTTGAATTTCACGCGAACGTTTTGGTAGCCCTGGCGAACGTTTTCATTGAGGCCCAGGAAACCGTGGAGATCGAGGTCGCCTTCGAGTTCGGACTCGACGGATTCGATTTGGATTCCGCGAGCGGCGGCGTGGTAGACCATGGTGGTGGTCATGCAACCGGCGAGGGCGTTGAGGACGTATTCGACGGGGTTGGGGCCTTCGTCATCGCCGAGGAGGACGGGGGGTTCTCCGTTGTCGAGGGTGAAGGGTTTGGTACGGGTGGTATCTTCTTCCCCGGCGCCGTAGAATTCCTTAATGGTGGTCCGGTTGTGGCCTCCGTTGATCCAGCGATTTTTCGCGCGGAAGTGGAATTGGGCGATGTGTGGGTCATTGGTGACGGCGTTGATGGTATCGCCGAGGGCGGTGACATTGACGCCGTTGGTGATGGTGGGTGCTTGGGTAGTGGTTTCGATTTCGGCTGTGGTATTCATGGTTTTGGCTTTCTAGAGACAGACAAGTCTGTCTATTTCATGGGCAAAAAAATGCCCGGTTTGTTAGGGTTAATCGGAGACCAGTCGTCGGACGGCTTTCATGCCGCTTTTGATGGGTCCGAGTTTGTTGTAGACCCCGGCGAGGGCGATGGCCCCGGCGAGGTGGGTCATGTAAGATTCGGTGAGGTCGTCGGCGTTGAGGTGTTTGTATTTTTTGGGGTCGGAATCGATGAGTTTTTGGGCGAGTTGGTGGACGAGATTGCGGGCCCAGTCGTAGTGGCGGTGACCTTCCTTTCGGAGTTCGTGGGTATGGTCGGGGACTTCGGGGACCATGTTGATGAACTGGCAGCCGCGGTATTGGGTGTTAATGGCCCAGGGTTCCATGGAGTCCATGACGGCGTAGAAGCGGGTGAGGGGGGAGCGCTTTGAATTGACGAAGGTCATGATTTCTTCGGCTTCGCGGGCGTTACGATCTTTGAGGTAGGCGAGGCAGAGATCGTCTTTGGTGGGGAAGTGGGCGTAGAAGGTGGCTTTGGCGACGTTAGCTTTATCGATGATTTCGTTGGTACCGGTGGCGCGGTAACCGTTGCGATAGAAGAGGTCGGCGGCGGTTTGGAGGATGCGTTCCCTGGGGGATTCGTCTTGGAGATTCGCGGGCATGGGGGAACAGTAGACAATACAGACAAGTCTGTCTAGTAAAAAGTGAAGATTTTTTTGATTTTATTTAAAACGTTGGTGGGGAGGGGGTTGTGGAGGTGGGCAGTCCCTGGTAGATCGGGGCAAACGTGTGGGCTTCACGGGGAGGGGGAGGCGAGGCCTTGTGGAAGCGGCGGCGACGGAGCACCGCCCTCCATGGAGGGAGAGAGGAGCGTTGTGGGAGTGCGCCCTCGGCGAGGGCGCGCTACCTTCAAGGCAGTCCACTTATTGAGGGGTGCGGAGGGAGGTGAGGGTTTGGATGGATTTGAGGTTGGCGACGGGGTCTTTGCCGTGGCGGTTGGCTTCGTAGACGAGCCATTGGTCGTATTCGGCGGCGTCGAGGGCGTTGGCGAGTTTTTGCAGGTCGATATCGCCTTCGCCGGCGACGCCGCTGTTGGCGGCTTTGATGTGGACTTCGCAGAAGTGGTCTTTGCCGTATGTCGTGATGGTTTCGTAGATGTCTTCTTTTTCGAAGAGGTTCCCGGTGTCGTAGTAGACTTTGAGGTTATCGGGGTAGCCGAGTTTTTCGATGAGTTCCATGACGCGCACGGTGGTGACGGGGGCTTCGATGCCAATGACGACCTCTTTTTCTTCGGCGTATGGGAGGAGTTCCTTCATGAAACCGGCGACGCCTTCGAAGGCGTCATCGTTTTCCTGGAAATTGGAGGGGCCGAAGAAGGGGAAGAGCATCACGTTGATGCCGAGCGCGTGGCAGCCGTCGATGGTTTGTTTGGCGATGCGCATCGCGGCTTCGCGGTCGGTGTCCCAGATTTCGCAAGCGTTGAGGCTGCCGGCGCAGAGGGAGACGATCTCGACGCCGTGTTCCTGGGAGGCTTTTTTCCAGGATTCGAGGATGGCGGGGTCGTCGCCGATGGCGAGGCTGGCGGCGGGATTGACGGCGCCGCGTTTCATGCCTTCGGGTTTGCCGGAGTGCATTTGGATGGCGTTGTAGCCGGCTTCCTTGGCGGCGGGGAAGCTTTTGACATCGGCGGCGAGACCAAGCGCGGTTTCCATGACCGCGATCTTGGGTTGTTCCGCGAGGGCGGCGCCGGTGAGGGAGAGTGACAGCAGGAACGAGAGGAACGGTTTCATGTTTGGAATTATTATTTGTTGAGGGGTTTGAAGACGATATTGCGGAAGCGCATGGTTTGGTGGACACCGGCATGGAGTTGGAGGCCGATTTTGCCGGTGTCGGGGATAACGACGGCTTCGTAGTCGACGAAGGGTTCGTCGTTGAGGAAGGTTTGAATGCGTTTTCCGGTGGCGACGATGCGGAGCTTGTTCCATTCGCCGAGCTTGTGGACCGATTCGACTTTGTCGGTTTCGGCGGGATATTTGCCGCGATCGTCCTTCGGGGCGTAGATGCATCCGGTAAGATCGCGTTTCAGGGAGCGGGATACGCCGATTTGAACCTGATGGGATTTCCCCCGGACGAAGACCCCCGAATCGTAATCTTCCGAGTCGGTCTGGTATTCGAGGGTGAGTTCAAAGTCGCCGTGATCGGTATCGGTCCAGAGGACGGAGTTATTCTTGCCGGGGTTGTCCCCAACGATCATGCCGTCCTGCACGGACCAGTCTTTGGCGGTGTCTTCGGGATCGGCGTGCCAGCCATCGAGGTTCTTGCCGTTAAAGATGGCGTGGTCGGCTGCGAGGGCGGTGGCGGCTACGAGAACCAGGGTTGTGAGGAGCGCGAATGGAGTGATTTTCATTTTGATTATTCGGGTTTGAGGAGTGTTTCTTTGTCGTCGGCGAGAGGGAATTGGGCGCCGGCGTTGTTGAGGGATTTGATCATGGCATCGGTGAGAGCGCGAAGTTTTTCCGGGTGAGAATCGGCGAGATTATTTTCTTCGAAGGGATCGTCGGCGAGGTTGAAGAGTTCGTTTTTGTCCCAGGGGTCTTTAGGTTGGGGGCGGTAGTGGTGAATGAGCTTCCAGTCGCCTTGGCGGAAGGCGGTGAAGTAGGAACTGCGGTGGCTGTGGGGGAAGTGCATGAGGAACTCGCGGTCGGCGGGTGGATTTGAGGGATCGGCGAGGACGGGGAGGAGATCGGTGCCGTCGATCTGGATGGTTGGGGAATCCGTGTTGGTGGCGGCGAGGATGGTGGGGAAGAGATCGCAGACCGTGGCGACTTGAGGGGAGAGGGCGTCTTCGGCGACGGGGATGTTTTGTTGGAGCGGGTTATCCGCGGCGGGTTTGGCCCATGCGGCGATGAAGGGGACGCGCATGCCACCCTCGTAGTGGGTACCTTTTTTGCCGCGGAGGGGTTCGGCGCAGGCGACTTCGTGGACGCCGCCGATGGGGGCGTCGGTTCCGTTGTCGCCGAGGAAGAAGACGAGGGTATTTTCGGCCACGCCGAGGGAGTCGAGGTGATCGAGGATATCGCCGAGGGATTTGTCCATGCCTTCGATCATGGTGGCGAAGGCGAGAAGATTTTTTTGGAGGTCCTGGTCGGCGTAATTTTTTTCGAAGCGGGCGTCGACCTGGAAAGGGGAGTGGACGGCGTAGTGTGACATGTAGGCGAAGAAGGGTTTGTCGTTCTGCACGGCCTTGGTGAGGGCGTCGTTGAGTTCGAGGGTGAGGGCTTCGGTGAGGTGGATGTCCTGGCCGTGATATTTCTCGAGACCGGGGACGGCGCGGTTGCGGCGTTTTTCGAGGGAGTGGCCGAAGTCTTCGGTGCCGTAGTAGCTGCCCGGGGCACCGAAGGCGCAGCCGGCGATATTGACATCGAAGCCCCAATTGGACGGGTCTTCGCCGAAGGAGCCGACGGGGCCGAAGTGGGCTTTACCGGCGTGAATGGTTTGGTAACCGGCTTCGCCGAGGACGGCGGGGAGGGTCACGGATTCCTCGGTGATCCCGACCCACTGCCATTCTTGGGCGCCGTGGTCGCCGGCGTTGTTGGATTCGGGTTTGATGAACTGGGTAGTGTGGTGGCGGGCGGAAGTTTGGCCGGTCATGATGCTGACGCGGGTGGGCGAGCAGACGCTCATGGCGTAGAATTGATTGAGGCGGGTGCCCTGGGCCGCGAGGCGCTCCATGTTGGGGGTGCGGAAGAACTTGTTGAGGGGATAGGATTTGGGTTTGCCGTTCTTGTTGGTGAGGAAGGGGACGGAGGTGTCCATGATCCCCATGTCGTCGACGAGGAAGACCAGAACGTTGGGACGAGTGCTTTCCGCTGAAGCGAACGGGGGGAGGAAGGCAGCGAAGGCGAGTAGGGAGAGGATGTGTTTCTTCATGATTTTGGCTCTGTGTTTTGTGGATCGATCCACGGGGCACGGTCGAAGGCGTCGTTCAGGCGGGGGTCTTTGGTATCCTGCATGATCTTATCCACCTGTGAGCGGAACTTTTCGAGGACGGGCGCGAGTTCGGGATCGTTGGTGAGGTTTTCGAGATGTTCGGGGTCCTTCTTGATGTGGTAGAGTTCTTCGGAGGGACGTTGGGTCATCGTGAGAGCAAAGAGTTCGGCATCGGTGCCGGGCTGATCGCGTTGCGACATCATATATGCTTTCGTTAGGGAACCGTCGAGGTCCGGGTAGGCCGTCCTGGTTTCGAGGCCGAGGGCATACAGTTCGTCGGGGTTTGTCACATTCGCGGCGTTCTGGGGCGTGCCCATCGGCCAACGGTCGGTTTTGAAGTTCCGGATGTAGAGATAATCCTTTGAGCGAATCGCGCGCATGGGGTAGGGGAGCTGTCCGGCGCGGGCTTCGGGGACGTGGCGTTCCCGGCCGATGACTACGAAGTCTCGTTTTTTATCGATCCAGCCGTTTTTCTTGCTGGTGAGTTGGGGGTGGAAGCTGCGGCCGTCCATGCTCTCGGGAACCTCGAGGCCGGCGACCTCGAGCAACGTGGGGCCGACGTCCATGACGGAGACGAAATCGGTGACGCGGCGTCCGGCGGGGATGCTGGGCGGGTGGCGCACGAGCATGGGGACGCGGGTGGCGAGGTCGTAGCAATTGGTTTTGCCCCGGGGGACGCCGGGAATGCCGTGGTCACCGGAGAGGATGATCAAGGTATCGTCGAGCACGCCGGCCTTTTCGAGTTCTTCGAGCATGGCGCCGAGTTTGAGGTCGAGGGCGAGGACTTCGCCGAGGTAGTCGGAGAAGTCGCGTCGAACGTCGTGGACGTCGGGAAGGAAATTAGGGATGACGCCTTCGAGAGCATCGGGTTCGATTCCCCAGAGTTCTTTTCCGGAGTCGGGCGTGTAGGGTCGGTGCACGTTGATGCTGCCGTAGACAAAGAAGAAGGGGCGGCCTTCGGGTGTGCCGGCGAGAAGTTTTTGGATCTCGCGGCGGGAGTTCTCGACGATTTCGTTGTGTCTTTTTTGGCGTTCTTCTTCGTCGGCGGCGGTGCCGACGTAGAGGCCGTATCGTTCGTAACCGACTTGTCCGAAGTCTTTTTCCGCCTGAGTGATCTTGCTGGTGTCGAAGAGGAATGTTTTCTGGGAGCGCCTGGCGAAGTATCCGTTTTTGCGGAGGAGATCGCCGAACTTGGGCAGGGTTTTCAGTGGGTTTTCGACGTCTTTCCAGCTTGAGGGTTTGCCTTTGAGGAAGGCGCCGGCGCCACAGTTCCAGAAGTGTCGGCCGGTGGCGAGGGACGCGCGGCAGGGGCCGCAGGAGGCGACGGGGACGAAGGCGTTGTCGAAGACCACCCCTTCGCGGCCGATGCGATCGATATTTGGAGTCGAGATGACGTCGTTGAGGGACGGGTTATCCGGGTCGGCGTAGATGGAGGCGTAGCGGCCCCAGTCGTCGGCGAAGAAGAACAGTATATTTGGCGCCTTTGGCGCCGTTGATCGGTTAACCGGTTGATCGGTTGATCGGTTGGCGGGTTGATCGACGCTTGGCTTTGATTCGGCAGCCGCGATCGTTTGAGCGCCCAGAAGGCATAAGAGGGGAAGAATGCGGGGAGTCATTTGGGTTGTTTGAAGGCGTCGGATTTGTAGGTGACGGGTTCGTCGGGGGAGGGTTCTTTTTCAGGGTGGATGAGGGCATGGTGGAAGGCTTCGAGTTTTTGTTTTCTCTCGCCGTGGTTGAACGCTTGTTCTTTATCGAAGGCCGCGGCATCGAAGTTCGGGTTGGTCGTCAGGGGACGGGCATCGACCTCTTTTTTCCAGGCGGCGAGTTTTTGGCTCATGGATTTGACGCGTTCGGGTTGGGTGTCGGCGAGGTCATTTTGTTCGCTGATGTCGTCGGTGACATTGAAGAGGCGGAAGGAACCGTCTTCGAGGTCTTCGATCAGTTTCCAATCGCCTTCCATGATCATGCTTACCGGTTCGCCGCCTTGGTTGGAGTAGTGGGGGTAGTGCCAGAAGAGGGGGCGATCGGGGAGGGATTCTCCCTTGAGGAGGGGGACGAGGCTGATGCCGTCCAGGTGTTGCTCGGGGCGCAGGTCGAGGCCGCAGGCTTCGAGGATGGTGGGGTAGAAGTCGGTGCCGGTGACGGGGGTGTCGTTGACGCCGGGTTCGGCGCCGGCGGGCCAGCGGATGTAATAGGGTTCGCGGATGCCGCCTTCGTATTCGATGCCTTTGCCGCCGCGGAGGGGGAGGTTCGAGGTGGAGAAGGCGTCGCCGGCTGAGACGCCGCCGTTGTCCGAGGTGAAGATGACAACGGTGTTTTCGGCGAGGTCGAGTTCGTCGAGTTTGTCGAGGACGATCCCGACCGCGTCATCCATGGATTCCATCATCCCGCCGTAGATGGGGTTGTCCTGGACTTGGCGGACGGGGATGCGGACGTCGTTGAGGAATCGTTCTTTGGGTTCCGGGAGTTTCAGGGCTTTGGCGCGGTATTTTTCGTAGAGTTCGGGGGTGGTTTGATCGGGGCTGTGGACCGAGTAGAAGCTGAGCATGGCGAAGAAGGGTTCGTCTTTCGACGCGTCGATGAACTTCGCGGTTTCTTCGCCGAGTCGGATGGGGAGGGATTCGCCGTCGGGCCCGCTTTCGAGCCTGGGATTGTTGTAGGGGGCGAAGAAGCCTCCGGGAGGGGAGCCTCGTTCGTGGCCGCCTTTGTTGATGTCGAAGCCCTGGTCTTCGGGGTAGTGGCCTTCGCTACCGAGGTGCCATTTGCCGGCGAAGAAGGTTTTGTAGCCGGCTTCCTTGAGAGCTTCGGCGATGGTGACTTCTTCGTGGGGGAGTTCGAGGGCGTGTTCGGCCGGGAGGTGGGAAGTATTTTTGGACCACTTATCGGGTTGGAGTTTTCCTTCCGGGTTGATGAAGTTGGTGATGTAGAAGCGCGTGGGGTATTTGCCGGAGACGATGCTGGCGCGCGAGGGGCTGCAAACCTGGCATGTGGCGTAGCCGCGGGTGAAGCGGACGCCTTCGTTGGCGATGCGATCGATGTTGGGCGTTTCGTGGAAGGTGGAGCCTTCGACGGTGAGGTCGTTGACGCCGAGGTCATCGGCGAGGAAGAGTACTACATTGGGCTGGGACGAAGCGGGGGAGTTTTTTTGTCCGCAGATTACACCGATCACGCAGATGGCGCAGATGAAGAGGATTTTGTTCATGGTTGAATTGTGTGAGGAGGAGGAAGCCAGGCGACAAGGTGCCATGGGTATGGGGGGAGGCGAAGGGTAAACGGGGGGGAGTGGGGGAATCCTTCATGGGTTGGGGGAGATTTTGGCATGAAAAAGGCCCGCCGCGCTTGGGGGAGCGCGGCGGGCCGAGACACAAGAGTAATCGTGGAAGGCGTGTTATTTCAATGTGCCGGTCAGGGTTGGTTTCCAGATGCGGAGGGTTTGCATGAGGAGTTTGAAATGGGCTTCGGAGAGGTTGGTGGGGATGGCGGCGAAGTTTTTCCCTAGGGGGACCTGGAGTTTTTGACCGGGTTTCGTGGCGGCGCCCTGGCGGAGGCGTGGGGGGCGTGCGGGAATGGTCACCGTTTGGGGTGCGGGGGCGGGGGGGAGGTTATTGGAAGCGCGGAAGTCGGCGTCTTCGAGTTGGGCGAAGCGGACGTTGGCCATGTAGACCTTGGCGGCGCGGTCGGCGCCTTGTTCGGTGAAGTTTCGTTTCTTGAGAGTGGCGGCCAGTTTTTCTTCGGTAATGCCGGGGCGATTTTCCCAAAGGCGACGGAAGGGGGTGGGGGCGAGGGCGGCGAGGCGTAGGGGGTTCAGTAATTTTTGGGCGCCGGGATTTTTGGCGAGGCGTGCGCCGGCGGGGGTGACGGCGATGCGTCGGACTTTGCGTTGATGATCGACGGTGATGAGACCATAGGCGCGGAGGGCGGCGATGATCTTGTTCGCTTTGCCGCTCATGGTGTCGAAGCCGAGGGCTTTCATGGCCTTGGGCGCGGGGGTGGCGGCGGTTTTGAAGTGTTGCTGGAGGGTCAGCGTGTGTTTGAGGGCCCGCTGGAGCGGGATGAAGGGGAATCTGGGGCTACGTGTTGAGGTTTGCATGAGCTAAATATGAGCTAAATATGAAATAGTGCAACTAATTTATTTAGCTTTTTTGGAGTTTAGTGAAGAAATACTGGAGTCGTGGGTGCGATCGGGGCAGGATGGGCGGCATGATGAGTGTTGAAGAGAGTGGGGGAGCTGATATGTCCGTGGACGAGCGCAAGGTGATGTCGCGTCGGGCGCTTGAGATGTGGGGGAGTGATTGTGCGGACCCGGGCGACGATTTATTCGGCGAGGGTTATGTGAATCACCAGGAGCCGGATGCTGCGGGAGGAATCTCGGACAAGTCGCTTGAGGAGTGGCGGGAATTGGTGGGTGGTTTTCGCGAGTCGTTTTCCGAGGCGACGGTTCAGATTTTGCGTCAAGTGGCAGAGGGGGATTTGGTGGCGACGCATTGGGAGATTTCGGCGACGCAGAGCGGCGAGTTTTTGGGTCGTGGGGCGACGGGGAAGCGGACGACGTGGACGGGGGTGCAGATTGACCGGTTCGAGGGCGGGAAGATTGCGGAGAGTTGGGTGCCTTGGGACAAGTATCGGTTTTTGGAGGGGCTTGGCTTCGTCGACTAGTTTGGCGAGATTATTCCAAAATTCGGGGATTTTGGGCCAAGATTAGGTCAAAACATACCAAAATAGAGACTGCGCTTACTAGACGATCGGGGGTCTTTGGTGGCAGGATGTGATCGTGCCGGGGAGGCGATTTCTTCTCCGGTCGAATGATCAACCTTCGGAAGCCATGTTTGATTTTCTTGCTGAGGATTCGCCGCCCGTTTGTTCCGGGGACGGGGATGGTCGGAACAAGGGGGAACTGTTCAAGACGCGGCGCGAGTTTTTGCAGGCGGGCGCGTTAGGGGCGATCGGCTTGTCGTTGCCGCAGTATCTGGCGGCGAAGCAGGCGGGGGCGGTGAAGGCGGGGCACGACGAGCGGGCGTGCATCATGATTTTCAACTTGGGGGCGCCGAGTCATATCGATTTATGGGATATGAAACCGGATGCGGCGAGTGAGATTCGCGGTCCGTTCAAGCCGATCAAGACGAAGTCGCCGGAGATTGAGGTATCGGAGATTTTGCCGATGCACGCGAAAGTGGCGGACAAGTTTTCGTTGGTGCGTTCCTGTCATCATGGCGGGGCGGCGGTGCATGATGCCGGTTGGCAGATTATGCAGACGGGGCGGCGGTTTACCGGGGGCGTGCACACGCCGCATGCGGGCGCGGTGACAGGGTATTTGCGGGGGCGGAAGTCTGATTTGCCGCCTTTTGTGGTATTGCCGGAGTTGATGGGGCGGGGCGGGGGGAATTTGCCGAACGGGCAGGCGGGAGGGTTCCTGGGGAAGGCGCATGATCCGTTTGCCTTGATGGCGGATCCGTCGCAGCCGGATTTCACCGTGCCGGATTTATTGCCGCCGGATCAGATCGGGGCCACGCGCTTGGAGCGTCGGCGGAAGATGCGGGAATTAGTGGACGGCGCGACGAGGCAATTTGAAGCGAGCGAGGATGCGCGTTTGTTGAACGAGAATTTTGAGGCGGCGTTTCGGATCATGACGAGCGAGCAGGCCCGGCGGGCGTTTGATTTATCGGAGGAACCGGACAAAGTGCGTGAGCGATACGGGATGAATCGTGTGGGGCAGTGCATGTTGTTGGCGCGGCGGTTGGTGGAGAACGGGGTGAGATTTGTCACCGTGAACACGTTTTTGACCGTGTTTAATGAGTTGAGTTGGGACATCCATGGGTCGAAGCCGTTTATTTCCGTGGCGCAGATGAAGGAGCAGGTGGCGCCGATGTATGACCAGGCGTATTCGGCGTTGTTGGAGGATTTGGATGAGCGGGGGATGTTGGACAACACCTTGGTGACGGGATTGGCGGAGTTTGGGCGGACGCCGAAGGTGAATCCGGCGGGGGGCCGGGATCATTGGCCGCAGTGTTTTACCGTTTCGTTTGCCGGGGGTGGTGTGCAGGGCGGACGGGTGATCGGCGCGAGTGATCCGATGGGTGGATTCCCGGCGGAGCGGCCGGTGGAACCGGGGGATATTGTGGCGACGATTTTCAAGAGCCTCGGATTTGATCACGAGGCGCATTTGCCGGGGCCGGCGGGACGGCCGTTTCCGCTGGTGGATTTTGGGCGGGAGCCGATCAAGGAATTGTTTGTCTGATGCGCGGAGTTTTGGTCATTGGGATTCTTGGGGTGTTGGGGGTATCGGCTTCCGCGGTGCCATCGATTATTCCGAAGGACATTCAGTTGTCGGGCCCGAACAGTTTTCAGCGGGTGATGGTGGTGGAAGTGGATCGGGCGGGGAACGTGAGCGGGGAAGTGGGGAAAGTGGCCTTACGTGCGGCGGATCGTGAGGTGGCGGTCGTGAAGGACGGGATGGTGGTGCCGAGGGGGGATGGGCGGACGACGATCATCGCGAAGACGTCGGACGGTCGCCTGGCGCGGACGGTGGTGGAAGTGACGGGATTTGGGAAAGAGTCGCCGTGGAGTTTTCGGAATCATGTGCAGGCCGTGTTGTCGAAGAACGGGTGCAACATGGGGGCTTGTCACGGGGCGGTCGCGGGGAAGGGCGGGTTTCGGTTGAGTTTGCGGGGGTATGATCCGGAGGCCGATTTTCACACGATCACGCGGGAGGCGCGGGGGCGGCGGGTGGAACTGGGGGATCCGGCGCGGAGTTTGGTATTGATCAAGGGGACGACTGCGGTGAAGCACACGGGGGGGCGGCGGATTGAGTCGGACTCCTTGGATTACCGCGTGGTTTCGGAGTGGATTGCCTCGGGGGCGGCGGCGCCCGTGGAGGGTGATGCGCGCTTGGAGGGTTTGGAGATTTTTCCGGCGTTATCGATGTTGGCGCCGGGGGATGAGGCGCGGTTTATTGTGCGGGCGCGATACAGCGACGGGCGCGAGGAAGATGTGACGCAGTGGGCGAAGTTCACGTCGACGAACGAGGCGGTGGTGAACGTGGATGACGACGGCAACGCGGAGGTGATCGGTCACGGGGAAGGTGCCGTGACGGCATGGTTTTCGTCGCAGGTGGTGATCGGCCGGCTTTCAGCGCCGTTCCCGAACGAGATACCGGATGCGGTGTATGCGGAAGCGCCGGTGCGGAACTTTGTGGATGAGCGGGTGCTTGAGCAGTTACGGCGATTGAATTTGAAACCGTCGCCGCGGACGACGGATGCGGAGTTTATTCGCCGGGCCTATGTGGACACGATCGGCGTGTTGCCGACGTTGGCGGAGGTGCGGGCGTTTTTGGCGGATGAGCGGCCGGAGAAGCGTGATTTGTTGATCGATGAGTTGTTGGAGCGACCGGAGTTTGTGGATTATTGGGCGTATCGGTGGTCGGACTTGATGTTGGTGAACGGGCGTCGATTGCGGCCGGAGGCGGTGAAAGCGTATTACTCGTTTATTCGCGAGAACGTCGCGGCGAACACGCCCTGGGATGAGTTTGCGCGCGAGGTGGTGACGGCGACGGGCGTGAGTTCGGAGAATGGGGCGACGAATTTTTTCGCCGTGCATCAAGACCCCGAGAACATGGCGGAGAACGTGAGCCAAGTGTTTCTCAGTTTATCGATCAACTGTGCCAAGTGTCACAACCATCCGTTGGAGAAATGGACGAACGATCAATATTATGCGTTCGCGAACTTGTTTTCGCGGGTGCGGGCGAAGGGGTGGGGTGGGGATGCGCGGAATGGGGATGGGTTGCGGACACTTTACGTAGAGCCGCGGGGTGAGTTGATTCAGCCGCGGACGGGGCAACCGCAGGCGCCGGCGCCGTTGGGGGCGGAACCGGTGGCGATGGATTTGGAAGGAGACCGGCGAGAGGTATTGGCGGAGTGGTTGACCTCGCCGGAGAACGACGCGTTCAGCCGAAGCGTGGCGAACCGGGTGTGGGCGAATTTTTTTGGACGTGGGCTGGTGGAATCGGTCGATGATTTGCGGGTATCGAATCCGGCGAGCATCGAGCCCTTGCTGGATGAGTTGTCGGGATACCTGGTGGCGCAGGATTTCGATTTGAAGGCCTTGATGCGGGTGATTTTGCGGAGCGAGACCTATCAGCGGAGCAGTGAGGCCTTGCCGGAGAACCGGGACGAGGAGGGATTTTTCTCCCGGTATTATCCGCGGCGGATGATGGCGGAGGTTTTGCATGATGCGGTAGCGGGGATCACCGGTGTTTCGAGCGAATTTACGGAAGTGGCGTTGCGGGATGGGAGCACGCAGAAAACAGAGTTTTATCCTGAAGGGACGCGGGCGATGTCACTTTATGATTCGGCGGTGAAGTCTTACTTCTTGAAGACCTTTGGGCGGAATGAGCGGGAGATTGCGTGTGAAGGCGAGCGGAGCAATCAGCCGAGCTTGGTGCAGGTCTTGCATTTGTCGAACGGGGATACCGTGAACGAGAAGTTGCGGGCCAAGGGGAGCATTGCCGAACGGGCGACGATGCAGTTTACGGGGCAAGAGCGGAAGGCGGGGGCTCTGGTGAACGAGGCGTATTTGATGTGCTTATCGCGGTATCCGACGAAGGAGGAGCGGAAGGGGTTTGTTGCGGCGTTGAACGACGCGAGGGAGGGCGAGGAGCGGGATGTGGTGGAGGATTTGTATTGGGCCTTGATGACGTCGCGAGAGTTTTTATTTCAGCGTTAGGGATGAGGATTGTTGTTGTCATCGTTTGTTTGTTGATGGGCGCGCCGCTAATGGCGGGTGCGGTGCCGGACTATCATGAAGATATTGCGCCCTTGTTGCGGCAGTATTGTGCGGGCTGTCACAATGATGATGATTTTGAGGGTGAATTTTCGGTGGAGCGTTATGTGGATTTGGCGGAAGGATCGTCGCGGTCGAAGATGATTGATCCGGAGGATGTGGACGGCAGTTACCTGATGCGTTTGATGACGGGGGACGTGGACGAACCGATGCCACCGGCGGATGAACCGCAGCCGAGCGCGGAGGAGTTGGAGGTTTTCCGGTCTTGGATCGCGGGCGGGGGGAAGGGGCCGGCGGAGGATGTGTCGATTTTGTCGATGTTGAAGGTGCGTGAGATGGCGCCGGCGGCGGGGAAACGGGCGGTCACGGCGATGGAGGTATCGGGGGACGGGACGCTCGCGGTTTTGGGTTGGTACGGGGTGGTGGCATTGGCGGCGGTGGACGGGAAGGGGCGGATGGGGAAGGAGCGGGTGCTTGGTGAGGCGGAGAGGAAGGTGAACGCGGTGCATTTTGTGGGGGGCGGGAAGGAGCGCGTGCTGACGGCGGGTGGGATTGCCGGTTTGAGCGGGGTGGCGACGGTTTGGGATGTGAGAACGGGTGAGCGGGTGGCTGAGTTCGGAGAGGGGACGCATCGGGACGTGTTGTATGATGCGGTGATTGATCCGAAGGCGGAGTTGCTGGCGACGGGGGGGTATGACGGAAAAGTGGTTTTGTGGGACCTGGCCACGGGCGAGCGGGTGCGGGTGATTGAGGGGCACAACGGGGCGGTGTTTGATTTGGCTTTCAGTCCGGACGGGCGGGTGTTGGCGAGTGCGTCGGCGGATGAGACCATCAAGTTGTGGGAAGTGGCGACGGGACGGCGCTTGGATACCTTGAACCAGCCGCAGGGCGAAGTGTATTCGGTTTTGTTTTCGCCGGATGGGAAGTTTGTATTGGGGGCCGGGGCGGACCGACGGATTCGGATGTGGCGTTTTGTGTCGACAGACCAAGCGCGGATCAACCCGGTGCGTCATTCGCGATTTGCGCACGAGGGTGAGGTGACCGCGTTAGCGATGTCGGCGGACGGGAAGTGGTTGGTGTCGGCCAGTGTGGATGGCGTGGTGAAATTGTGGGCCTTGCCGTCATTGGTGGAGGCGCGGGCCTGGGAGGGGCAGCCGGATGTGGTGAGTTCGTTGGCGATGGGGCGCGATGGGGTATTTTTTGGCGGGCGGATGGATGGGTCGACGGGGCGATTTGAGAGTGCGGGGGTGGCGGTTCCGGTGTTGGCGAGTGGCGGGAATAAGGGGGCACCGTTGGAAGATGGGGGGACGAGGGGCACGCGCGGTGAGATGGCTGTCCTGACGGAGGAAGAGGCGGGCGAGGACGTTTCGTTTCCGGCGACGATTTCGGGGGTGATTCGGGAATCGGGAGAAGGTGATGTGTATTCGTTTGCGGCGATGGCGGGTGAGCCCTGGGTGTTCGAGGTGAAGGCGGAGCGGATGGAATCGCCATTGGATTCGAAGATTGAAGTGTTGGATGCGGAGGGAGAGCCGGTGGAGCAGGTGCGGTTGCAAGCCTTGCGGGATTCGTGGTTTGAGTTTCGTGGCAAGAATTCGATGCAGGTGAATGACTTTCGTATTTTCAATTGGCGGGAGATGGAGTTGAACGAGTATTTGTATTGCAACGGGGAAGTCGTGCGGTTGTGGTTGTATCCGCGGGGGCCGGACTCAGGGTTCAATGTTTATCCGGGGTTTGGGACGCGGCATACCTATTTCGGGACCACGGGAATGGCGCATGCCTTGGGTGAGCCCTGTTACGTCGTGCGGCCTCTGGCGCGGGGTGAGGAAGTGCGTCCGAACGGGCTGCCGGTGTTTACGATTTATTACGAGAACGACGATGATCCGAAGCGGCGATTGGGGAAGGACTCCAAGTTGACCTTTGTGGCGCCGGAGGACGGGGAATACTTGGTGCGGGTGAGTGATGTGCGCGGGTTTGGCGGTGGGGATTATCGATATGAGCTTACTGCGCGGGCGCCGAAGCCGGATTTTTCGGCACAGTTAAAAAGCATCAAGGAATTGAAACTGGCGCGGGGGGAAGCGAAGGAGTTTGTGGTGCATTTGGACCGGTACGATGGCTTTGAAGGTCCGGTGCGAGTGGAGGTTACGGGATTGCCGCAGGGATTGCGTGCGACGTCGCCCGTCGTGATCGAGGCGGGGCAGCACCAGGCGATGGGTGTGATTTGGGCGGATGCCGATGCGGCGATGGGTGAGGTGGAATTGCCGGCGGTAACGGGGCGGGCGAAGATTGGGGGTCGGGAGGTAAGGCACAAGGTTGCGGGGCTCGGGAAGATTACCGTGATCGACAAGCCGGAAGCGCCGTTTGGGGTGGTGTTGTATGCGGATGGGGATTCGGGTGAGGCGGTGGTGGGGCAAGACGGGCGACTGCGGGAATTGACGATTGAACCGGGGGAAACGATTACGGCCATTGTGAAAGCCGAGCGCGGTGAGTTTGACGAGCGGATTGTGTTTGGGAAGGAAGATTCGGGACGAAATTTGGCGCACGGATTGATCGTGGACAACATTGGGTTGAACGGGTTGATGATCCCGGTGGGGAAAACGGAGCAGCGTTTCTTCATCACCGCGGCGGATTGGGTGCCGGAATCGACGCGGACCTTTCATTTGCGGACCGAGCAAGCGGGCAAGCATGCGACGCCGGCGATTCGGTTGAAGGTGCGGCGACCTGATGATCAGGCGAACTGATTGAGGAAGTGGAACGCGAGGGCGGCGAGGGCGGCCGCGGTGGGGAGAGTGATGAGCCAAGCGGCTAGGATCGTGGCGATGGTTTTCCATTTGGCCTGGCGGGTGACCGTGCCGATGCCGAAGAGGGCGCCGCAGGACACGTGGGTGGTGGACACGGGGAGACCGAAGCGCGAGGCGCCGATCACGAGGGCGCCGGTGATGAGGTTCGCGGTGAAGCCTTGGCCCTGGTTGAGCCCGGTGACGCGGAGGGACATGGTCTCGGCGACGCGACGGGCGCTGATGAGTCCGCCGGCGGCGATGAGGACGGCGACGGACGCGATGGCGAAGGCGGGAGAGAGCGTGCCGCCGACGAGCATGAGCGCGGCGATCTTTGGGGTGTCGTTGAGACCGCGTGCAAAGGACACGAGTCCGGCGGAGAGGAAGTGCGAGCGATCGAGGGCGGTTTCGGCGGAGATACCCGCGACCGTGCCGGTGTATCGGTCGCGGCAGGTGAGGTTGTCGCCGACAGAGAGCGTGGGGAATTGTTTTGTATCGACTGCGGCGAGGGCGTGGGCGTGGGAGGGGGCCTCGGGAATGGTCTCGACGACTTGGGTGCCGGCGCAGAGGCAGGTTTCGCGTTTGATGCCGGAGCGGCGGCGCAGGGTGCGGAAGATGGGGTAGACGAGCATCGTGCCCGCGATGGCGAGGATGGGACTGAGGAGGAGGGGGAGGAGGAATTTGGAACCCAGTGTGTTGAAGGCGAGGTTTCCGTCGGCGGCAAACCAACCGGCGCCGATGAGCGCGCCGATGAGGGCGTGGGTAGTGGAGATGGGGAAGCCGAGGCGCGTGGCGAGCATGACCGTGGTGGCTGCGGCGACCCCGACGCTAAGACCGAAGCTGGTCATTTGCGCGACATTGGGTGGGACGAGCCCTTTGCCTTTGAAGGCTTCGAGGAGACCGGTGGCGAGGAAGAGGGCGGCGACGGAGCCGAGCGCGGTCGTGACGGTGGCCCAGAGGAGAGCGGAGCGGTAGGAAGTCGTGTGGCTGCCGAAGAGCGTGGCGACGCCTTTGAAATTGTCATTGGCGCCATTGGCGAAGGCGAGGAAGAGGCCGAAGAGGATGGCGAGGATGATTTCCATGGAGGTTCGAGAGGCGGGAGCGGGAGCTTATTGCGGGAGAAACGGGGGTTGCCTATTGGAGGGGCGAATCTGGTTGAAATGGAGAGGGGAATAGACCGTTTATGGTGAAACCCCTAATTTGTCATGATGAAACGTTTTTCTTTTTGTGCCGTCTTTCTTTTTTCTTTGGTGCTCTCGTTTGCCCAAGCGCTCGAGAAGCCGAATGTGATTCTCATCTTTATTGATGACATGGGGTATGGGGATGTGGGGTTCAACGGGGCGAAAGCGGGGCCGGAGGGGGCGCGCACGGGGCCGCGGACGCCGAATCTTGATGAGATGGCGCGGGAAGGGCGCGTGTTTGATGATTTTTATGTGGGCTGCGCGGTGTGTTCGGGGTCGCGGACGGCGTTGTTGACGGGGTGTCATTACCAGCGGTTGTCGATGCGGGCGGTCTTGTTTCCGAACAGTGACAACGGGTTGCATCCGGAGGAAGTGACGATTGCGGACATGTTGAAAGACGCGGGGTATGCGACGGCGTGTGTGGGCAAGTGGCATCTCGGGCACTTGCCGCCGTGTCTGCCGACTTACCAAGGGTTCGATTCGTATTACGGGGTGCCTTACAGCAACGACATGTGGATTGATCCGGCGAATCCATTGGCGGAAGACATCGTCTTGCGTGAGGGCGTGACGCTTGAGGAAGTGAAGGCGGGGCACAAGGTGAAGAATATGGTGCCGTTGTTCCGGGGGGAGGAAGTAGTCGAGTATCCGGCGGACCAGGCGACCTTGACGAAGCGGTATACGGAGGAAGCGATCTCATTTATTGAGGCGAACAAGGACGGGAATTTCTTTTTGTATCTGCCGCACACGATGGTGCATTTGCCGTTGGCGGTATCGGAGGCGTTTGAGAATCGGACGGGAGAATTGATTTGGGATGCGATCGAGGAAGTGGATTGGTCGGTGGGGGAAGTGTTGAAGGCGGTGAAGGATGCGGGGATCGATGAGAAGACGCTGGTTATTTTTACGAGTGACAATGGGGCGGCGGTGGGGACGTCGAAGCCGTTGCGGGCGAAGAAGGGATCGGTGTATGACGGGGGGATTCGCGAACCGACGGTGATGTGGTGGCCGGGGCAGATTCCGGCGGGGACGGTTTGCGATGAAGTGGCGGCGACGATTGATTTGCTTCCGACCTTGGCGGCGTTGTGCGGGGGCGAGTTGCCGGAGCGGGAGATTGATGGGAAGGATATCTGGCCTTTGATGTCCGGCGAGGATGGAGCGAAGAGTCCGCATGAGGCGTATGCCTTGATGCATGGGCCGGGGACGGTGCGATCGGGGAAGTGGAAGTTTTTTCCTTGGAATGTGGGGGCGGGCCGGGGCTGGGAGAAAGAGAAGCCGGCGGACGGGCGCGAGCCGTCTCCGCTGCCTGTGCAGCTTTACGACACGGAAGCGGACGTTGGGGAGATAGTGAACCTGGCTGAGGAGCATCCGGAAGTGGTCGCGCGGTTGCAGGCGGCGTATGATGCGCAGGTGGCAGATATTGAGGCGAACCAGCGCCCGGTGGCGGAGATGGTTCGGCCGGAGGGGGCGATTTCGGCTGAGCGGCCCGGGGGGAATAAGAACAAGGGAAAGAAGAAGTAGTCGAGTCCCGCGAGAGCGTGTTAGAAAAGTCGTTATGAGAACCTCTTTCTGTTTGGTGGTTGGTTTGCTTTTGGTCTCGGCGGGCGTGCTGCTTGCGGCTGAGAAGCCCAATGTGTTGTTTATCTACACGGATGATCACTCGCATCGGGCGGTGGGGTGTTATCCGGAGGCGCATGATTGGGTGACGACGCCGAACATTGATCGGTTGGCGGAGACGGGGGTGCGGTTTTCGCATGCGTATATCGGGACCTGGTGCATGCCGTCGCGGGCGACCGTGTTGACGGGGCATCTGCAGACGGGGGTGGAATCGATGCGGATGGAAGGGCAGTATCCGGCGAGTGTTTATGATCCGGAGCAGTGTCCGTTTTGGCCGAGAATTTTTCGGGAGCACGGGTATGCCACGGCGCAGTTGGGGAAGTGGCACACGGGCATCGACAGTGGTTGGGGGCGGGATTGGGATTACCAACGGGTGTGGAATCGACCGAAGTATCCGGAGAATGCGGGGCAGTATTTTTATGATCAGTGGATTGAAACGAACGGCGGGGAGAAGGAGGTCGTGGAGGGGTATGCCACGGATAATTACAACGACTGGGCGGTAGAGTTTATCGAGAACAAGGGCTTGGGCGGGGATCGTGAGGCGGATCAGCCGTGGTTCTTGTGGGTTTGTTATGGGGCGGTGCACGGGCCGTTCACGCCAGCGGACCGGCATATGGATACTTATGAGGGAGTGGAGGTGCCGATCCCGGCGGATTTGTTGCCGCCGCGGGAGGGGAAACCGACTTATTCGCGGGACTGGGGGGAGTGGGAGTTACGGGACGGGGTTCCTGTGCGAAAGGGGGACAGTCATCAGCTGACGGTGACGACCAACATGATTCATGGCAATACCTTGAACGACTGGGTCCGGCAGTATCACCAAGGGGTGTTGGCGATTGATGAGGGAGTGGGGCGGATGTTGGAGGCCTTGGACCAGACGGGGCAGCGGGAGAACACGATGATTATTTTTGCGGCGGACCAGGGGTATGCGTGGGGGCAGAAGGGTTTTCGGCGGAAGCTGGCGCCTTATGACTCGACGATTCGCGGGCCACTGATTTTCAGTTGGCCGGGGCACTATGCGGAGGACGAAGTGTGCGGCGTGCCGGCGGGCGGGCAAGATTTGGCGCCGACGGTTTTTGCGGCGGCGGGGATTGATTTGCCGTGGAAGATGGACGGGCACAATTTGACGCCGTTGTTGGAGGAACCGGAAGGGGAAGCGGCGACGAATTGGGAGGAGCCGGTGTTGATGGTTTACACGGGGCAGCAGTATGGATCGGATACGGATGTGGTGCCGGATGATCCGAAGGCGCTGGCGCCGGCGGGGGTGCCGTGGTGGGTGTCGTTGGTGACGCCGGACGGGCGGTACAAGTATATCCGGACGATGATCGAGGGGGAACCGGAGGAGCTTTATGATTTGGTGGAGGATCCGGAGGAGTTGGTGAACTTGGCGCGGGATGCGGCGAATGCGGAGCGGGTGGTGGCGATGCGGGAGCAGACTTTGGCAGAGATGAAGAAGCGGGGGGTGGGGTTGGCGGAGGCGATGCCGGGGGTGGCGGGGTTGCCGGAGGGGTAGGAGACGGCCGCATTTTGCCAATGAATGGTAGTATCCTACTTTTCGTTATACTCTCCCTAGCAGGAGTCGTAGCGTTATACTACTTAGTGGTGGGGGTCATGATTCTTGCACACAAAGTTGCGGAGGGCAGGTTTATTGTGGAGATGAAGGCACAGGGAAGGTTCAAATTGTGGGGCGAGATCGAAGGAGCACAGCCAAGTGGAACGGTAATTATCGAACAGGCGCAGAAGGCTGGTTGCCGAGTTTGGTGGACGCCCGATGTGGTATCGGAAACCTCACCCCATCCAGTACCTGATGAAGAGGATCTCGACTATCTTCGATTCAGGGATCCTGTACCTTTTGTCGAATGGTGCGCCCGAGAATATACTTCTGCGTTGAGTGGCAAGGGTTTCTTAACCGAGGTGCCGTTCCTCTTGCCTCCCGGTTTCTTAACCTCTGACTATCTTCGTTCGAGGACCTCGATCACGAAAGTGATTGCAACCGTTAAGCTGGTATGATCAGGCACGGATTGGAGAGCTGGAACTCCAAGCGTTGACTAAGCCGAGTAGAGTCGGACATGGACGGTGCGTTTTCGGGTAGTTTGAAGAAGATCAACGGGTAGTTCTCTCATCTCTCTTCGAGCGATGAGAGAAGGCTCGACAGGGACCCTTCGGCTTTGCTCAGGGCAAGCTATTCGCCCCACCTTTGTTGTCAGGGCGTACGAGCGTGGTTTGGAAAGTCGTTGCGGACGATCCGGAGGATCGTCCCTACCTATTTTTTCTTTTTCTCCTTCGTCTTCTTGGCTTTGACGGCCTCGGATTTTTCGGACCAATCGAGGTTGCGGTCGAAGATGGTGGCGTATTTTTGGTAGTCGTTGTAGGGGACGGCGTTTTCTTTCCAGTCGGCGACGACGGCGTCGTAGGTGGCGCGGAGGGATTCGAGTTGTGATTCGTATTCCGGGTTATCGGCGGCGTTGGTGAGTTCGTGGGGGTCTTTGCGGAGGTGGTAGAGTTCTTCGACGGGTTCGAAGTCGCCTTCCGCGTAGTTCCAGTAGAGGTATTTGAAGTCGGGGGTGACGACGCCGAGGGCCTGGCATGCGGCGGGGCCCCAGACGTTGATGAGGGGGAGAGAGGCGTGGTGTTCGGTGCCGGGGTTATCGTATAGCGCGACCAAGGATTTGCCGTCGACGTTCTCAGGGACGGGGAGGCCGGCGAGTTCGAGGAGGGTGGGGGCGAAGTCGATGTTTCCGGTGAGGGCTTCGCTGCGGAGTTCTTTACCGCTGTTCTTGTGGCGAGGATCGAACATGATGAGCGGGACGCGGGCAGATTCTTCGTAGGGCAAGACCTTGGAGCCGTATCCGTGGGAGCCGCAGAAGAAACCGTTGTCAGAGGTGTAGATGATGACCGTGTTATCGGCGAGGCCGTGCTCGGCGAGGGCTTCGCGGATCATACCAACGGCGACGTCGATGGCGTAGATTTGCTGATTGTACTTGGCCATGACCTCGTCGTATCTGTCGGCGTATCCCCAGCTTTCGAAGCGTTCATACTGGCGGCCCTGCTTGGATTGTTCGGAGAAATGGGCGCCGTTCTCGCGGCCGTAGTTTTCCGGTTTGGTGAAGGTTTTGTCGGCGTAGACGTCGTCGAACTGCGGGTCCGGGGTGACGGGTTGGTGCGGGGCTTTGAAGCTGATGGAGAGGCAGAAGGGGACTTCCTTTTCGGCGGCATCGGCGATGACATCGCGGCTGAAGGCGCCGTAGGAGAGGGTGGAGTGCGGGTATTCGTCGGCGTATTTGGCCATGGATTTATTTTTGGCGGTGTCGTAGCTGCTTTGGCCGGGAGCGCCGCCCCAGTGATCGAAGTCGGATTCGGGCATGGCGGCTTTTTCACCGGGAGCGGGGGCGACTTCGAAGCCGAATTTTCCGGCGAAGGCGGTCATGTATCCGGCGTCGCGGAGGAGGACGGGGTAGGATTGGTCCCAGTGATTCTGCATCATGGGGCCGTGCTCGAAATTGGTGCCGTTCTTGTATTCGAGGAGGCCGGTCATGCAGTTGGCGCGACTGGCCATGCAGATGGCAGTGGTGTCGTAATGGTTGTCGAAGGCGATACCGTCCTTGGCAAGCTGATCGATGTTCGGGGTTTGGACATCGGGGTTTCCGTAACAGCCGAGGGTGTAGGTGGATTGATCGTCGGAGAGGAGGAAGATTAAATTGGGCCGTTCGTTGGAAAGGCAGGATTCTTGCGAAGACGCGAAGACGCCAAGGGAAAGGCAAATAAGAAGAGTCAGGTATTTCATTTTTGGTCGTATTGTTTGGGGGTGATCCAGGTGAGGTCTTTCCAGTGTCCGGTGTCGTTTGGTTGGGGGTCGCCGGGGGTGGAGCGGCCGTTGAGGACGAGGTCGGTGATTTTGCGTTCGAGTCTTTTGGCGATTTTTGGGTTCTGATCCAAGACGTTTGTGGATTCGCCGGGGTCGGCGGTGAGATCGTAGAGTTCGAGGGGGTCCTTTTTGTGGGGCATCACGAGTTTCCATTTGCCGTCGCGGATGGCGAAGCGGCCGCTTGATCCGTGGCTGATGAGCGGGGGGCGTTGGGGATCGGCGGCGGGATCGGCGAAGACCGCGAAGAAGCTGTGGCTGTCTTCCCCGGCGTCGGCGGGGAGCTCGGTGCCGAGCATTTCGGCGAAGGTGGCGAGGAGATCGGTTTGGCAGATGGTGTTATCGACGTTGCGACCGGGTTGTTGGGTGCCGGCGGGCCAGCGGATGAAGAAGGGGACGCGGTGACCGCCTTCATAGATGGAGCGTTTACCGTCCCGATAGATGCCGTTGCTGTGGTGGCCGAACTTTTCGATGCGTTCCTTCCAGGTGGTTTCGGGGCCGTTGTCGGCGGTGTAGATCACCATGGTGTCGTCGGCGATGCCCTGGTCGTCGAGGAAGTCGAGGATACGGCCGACGTGGTAATCGGTTTCGATCATGAACTCGCCGTAGGCGCCGGCCTCGCCTTGGCCGCGGAATTGGTCGACGGGGATGACGGGTTTGTGGGGGGAGGTGTAGGGGAGATACAAAAAGAAAGGTTTGGCGTCGCCGGCGACTTCAGTTTTTCCCTTCATCCATTCGATCGCTTTATCGGTGAAGCGGGTGAGGCATTCGGAGTCGACGAAGTCGGGGGCGACTTCGAGGTCGTTTGGTTTCAGAGGCTCCGATTCGTAGGGGGGCATGATGCGGTAGTCGGAGAGGGCGATCTGATTGTCTTTTTTGCGGGTAAAGAGGGTGGGCGGGACTTCGGCGTATCGGCCTTCGAACCAGGCGAGGACGCCGTAGTTCATGGACGCGGGGATACCCCAGAAGTAATCGAAGCCTTTGTCGAGGGGCATGTCTTTGACGGGCTGAGACCAGTCGCGGTCTTTGTGATTGGTGCCGGGGAAATCCATGCCGAGGTGCCATTTGCCGACCATGGCGGTGTCGTAATCGTGCTCGCGGAGCAGGGAGGCGAGGGTCATGCGGCCGTCGGGGATGAGGCAGGGTTTTTCCGCGCCGTAGACGCCGGTCTTGAGAGTGGTGCGCCAGTTGTATCGGCCGGTGAGGAGGCCGTATCGGGAGGGGGTGCAGACGGTGTCGGAGCAATGGCCGTCGGTGAGGGTGAGGCCTTCGCGGGCGAGGCGGTCGAGGTTTGGGGTTTGGAATTTTGAATCGGGGTTGAGGCAGGAGGCGTCGCCGTAGCCTTGGTCGTCGGTGTAGATGAGGATGATATTGGGTCTATCGATGGCGTAGCAATTCTCACGCGGAGCCGCGGAGACGCAGAGGATCAGGAGGAGGAGGTAGATTGACTTCATATGAATCGGGGCAAGGAGGAAACGGGGGCGACAGGCGAATCTTTTCGAGAAGGGGTTTATTTCAGGGAGTTGGAACGTGCTGTCGCTTGACGGGAAATCTGGGTTGGACAATATGGGGGTATGAGAGTGGGCAGGGCAAATCGATTGGTGTGGGTGGGGGTGATCCTTTTTGGGTTTGTGGCCCGGGGAGAGGGATGGGCGTTGGGGTTTGAGGACGAGGCGGTTGATATCAAGGACGGGCCGTATGAGGAATTGTTGGAAGGGGAATGGGTGCACTCGGAGCCGCTGGCGGAGGGCGGGTTGCCATTTTGGATTTTTTTGGATCGGAAGGTGAACGACGGCGAGCTGTATCCCTTGGTGGTGGTGCTGCATGGGCGTCGGAACCAGGCGAAGCCGGGAGAGGCGTTCAAGGTGCAAGGGATTGCCACGGCGTGGACGGAGGAGGATCGGTTTCGGGATGATCGGTGCATTGTGGTGCAGCCGTATTATCCGCCGCAGGGCGGATGGGAGAAAGTGCCGGAGCAGCTGGATGCGACGCTCGAGCATCTGTTTGAGCATTTACCGGTGGATCGGGAGCGGGTGTATTTGTTTGGGTTTTCGAATGGTGGCCAGGGATCGTTTCAGATCATGGCGCGTCGACCGGAATGGTTTGCCGGGGCGGTGACCGTGTCGGGGCCGGTGGGGAAAGACGTGGTCGGGAAGATCAAGACGCCGATTTGGGCGTGGGTGGGTGAGAACGACAACGAGTTGAACAAGAAGGAGCGCGTGGTGGCGTTAGCCGAGGCGCTTCGTGACAGTGGGGTTGATGTGCAACTGACGGTCGTGCCGGGGGCGGGGCACAATATTGCGGGGAAGGTGGCGAATGAGCCGGAGGTGGTGGAGTGGCTGTTTGAGCAGAGGAGGGAAGATGAGTGAGGGGTTGAGGACGAGCGTTAGACGTTAGCTCTTGTGAGTGCGCCCTCGGCGAGGGCGCGCTACCGGCTTCGCC
>JBCCIR010000004.1:0-112068 GCA_039028175.1 Verrucomicrobiota bacterium | reverse complement strand
GTGTCGGTGAATTGCGGGAGTTGCGCAAGACCGACCTTGATTTTGATGCCGCTCAGAATCGTTATCGAACTTTCAAAGAGAAAACATGGGAAGCGTTGCAATCTTTACGCTCACAGTTTTTCTATCACTTTATCAACGCTGAGGGGGACATTGACGAGGTCGAGCGGAATATTTATCGGGAGTTGCAATACCAAAGTTCGCTTGAGTTAGACGGGCGGACTTTTGACCGGTTGCGTCCCATACCCTTGGCGAGTGAAATTGTGGTTCATGCACGGCAGGATTTGGTGAGGCGACTGGATTCGTACGAATTGGAGCACCGTGATTTGTTTGCCCGAGTGGTTGATATCGTGAAGGAGAACTTCATGCCGATTATCACCCGGCATGCGATTTCCGGGCAATCAGTGGTGAGCTCGAATGATGAGGTATTTGCCGAGCCTCTGGCGCTGGCGATGCTGATCGATATTTTCTCGGAACGTGGCTATCATGCCCGCGTCGACAAGCGGTTGGAGCGGATACCCAGTCGCTTTGATTTGGACACCGGCGAAATTGAGTGCAAAGACCAGTGGGTCTATCGCATTCATGTCTTTTTTGAGGGATCTGAGATCAGACGAGGTCACTTGTAGGCGGCTTGGCCTAGGTTGATTGACCGTGATCTTGGGTGACTAACGTGATCTCGTCATTGCGGGATCAGCTTCCTTTCGTCATAGTTTGTGGCAGGTTTAGCTGCCCCCAATTGCTATGACTCTTGCCCCTCTTGCCAACGATCTCTTTCGTATTGATCGTCGATCTTTCTTGAAAGCCGGGTTCACTCTGTCGGCGGGGGTGGGTTTGAGCCCGGGAATTCTGTGGGCGCAGGAGGCGGGAGCACCTGACGTCACCACGCAGACTATGCCGGAGGGTTTTTTTACCATTGGAGAACGAAGAGGTCATTGGTGGCTGATCACGCCTGAAGGCAAACCGTTCTTTACGATGGGGCTCAATCACATTGATCCAGCGAGTCTTCGTTATCCGGAGAACATTGATATTTGGAAGGACAAATACGGCGGGAGCACGGTGCGATGGATTGAAGAATCGGTAGTTCCCAATCTCAGGGAGTGGGGCTTCAACACGGTGGGCTGGGTTCAGGAGGTGACCGTTGCAAAGTGGGAGCACTCGCGCCCTTTTACGAACGACGAATACAAAGCGCTTGGAATGCCGTACTGTCATTTGCTGCCGTTCATGGAATCGCACCAATGGGAGAAGCATACGGTGCATTTCGATTTTCGGAGTGAGGATTGGGCTGAGTGGTGCGATTACATCGCGCGTTCGCAGTGTGCAGAATTGGCCGACGACCCGAATCTCATTGGTTATTTTTACAGCGATTGTCCCACTTGGACGCACGAACGTCCGGACAATGAATGGCGGGGGCCGATTTTTGATCCGGAGCGTCTCAAGTCGGAGGCGGGGCGCAAGGAACTGTCGGAGCTCGCGGAAGTTTACTACAAGACAACGCACGACGCGATCCGGCGTTATGATCCGCATCATCTGATTTTGGGGGACCGATATGAGGCCAATGCGCCGATTGCGATGGAGGTGGTGAATGCGGCATTGCCCTATGTTGACGTGTTATCTTTTCAAGATTTCAGAGATCCGGTCGTGCATCTCGAGGAATGGTATCAGAAGACGGGCAAGCCGGTTTTGCTTGCCGATGCCGCGGGGGTGAACTTTCGGAGTCAGGCATTTTGGAAGCCAAACAATGGGAATTGGTATGCCGAGACCTTGGAGGCGCTGTTTCAGAATCCAGGCTGCATCGGATTCCATCTTTGTGGCGCTTACCAGCGCAACAAAGCCCGGCGGCGCGGTCTCCTTGATGAACGGGAGAATCCCGACACCGAGAACATCGCCCTCATGAAGGCCGCCAATGAAAAGATTACCCGGTGGATGGAGAGCGAATTTTGAGGAGAGTAGCTGGCGCGCTCCGAGTGTCGTCCGCGATTCGGGCCGCGGCACGCGGAGTGTGTTCGTTGCTCTTACTTGCCTCCGAACCTGCCTGGGCCGAGGTCCAAGGCTCGCCTTTTGCGGAGCGTCTCGCCCACTTTTTGAGCCCAGCTCAAAGGGATGAGGATGAGGAGCTTAAATCCCTGCGGAGTCGGCTTGGCGAGTTGCCATCGCTCTCGCCTGGGCACAGCGGGAGAAACATCGGGATACACAGTCGTTTTCAGCCGGAGCGGGACACCCCCTTGGAGATCACGGTCGATCTTGGGGAACTTTACCCGGTTGAGCGGATCGCTGTTTTTCCTGTGCGAGGAATGTTTCGCGGCAGCCTTGTTGAGGGTTATGGCTTTCCCAAGCACTTCGTCATTGAACTTTCGGATGAATCCGGCTTTTCCGATCCGGTCCAGGTCCTCGACTCTCAAGCCGCCCCGATTCCGCCACGCCCGGACTACCCCATGCAGTTTATCTTGAAAGACCCGGTCGATGCGCGTTTTCTTCGAATGAGAATCCTTGAGCACTGGACTCGTGAGGATGAGCGGCATCTCAGTGCTCTTGGGGAGCTGATGGTGTTCGCGAACAACCGTAACGTCGCTCTTCGGGCCACGGTAGAAGCCGAGTCCTTCACGAGTTTCCCGGACTGGTATCAGGGCTTTATCGTAGACGGACAGACTGACTTGGGTCTTCCTGTCAGTCCGGAAGCGAGTCTAACGAATGGCTTGCTGACGAATGGCTCCAAGGATCAGTATGCCAACAAGTGGATCCAAATCGAGCTGCCCCGGGTGGTCGAGATCGACGAAGTGGCGCTCATCCCTGCCCAACCAGTGGACGCTCCAGACCAGTTTGGGCATGGATTTCCACGGCGATTCCGACTCCTCATCTCCGAGGATGCCGATTTCGTCAACTCCCGCAAGTTGTTCGAATCTGACGAATGGGTCTTCCCGAATCCTGGCGACAACCCCGTTGTGTTCTCGGGTGGCAGCTTCCCGGCGCAGTATGTGCGTTTGGAAGTCAGTGAGCTGGCGCGGATTAGCACGGAACGGTGCAATCTTTCTCTTGCGGAAGTGCAAGTATTTGAGAAAGGCGTGAATGTCGCGAAGGGGGCTGCGGTGAGTGCGAGCGATGTTTTCGATATGGAACGATTCCTCGATGTTTGGCGTCCCGAATACCTTGTTGACGGATACAGCAGCCAGAATCGTTTGATTGGTCTGGAGGAATGGCTCGATGGATTGGACGAGCGACGAGAAGTCGAAACCCGGATCGCGGAATTGACCAACAGCATCGAAACGCGCGTTCATGATACGTTGGGATGGGTGCTCAGCGGGGCGGTCCTTGTTGTTCTCACGTCCGTCGGCGTGACCGGCATGCTTATCGTCCGACGCAAGCGATCTCTCGCCCGACAGCAAGAGGCGCTTCGGGGCCGAATCGCTCGCGACCTTCACGATGATCTAGGAAGTCGTTTGGGAGGGATGCGTCTTCTCAGCGAGAGCCTTCTCGGTGCCGAGGAGCTTCCCGAGGAGATGCGGGGCGATCTCGATTTATTGCGTCAGTCGAGCGGGGAAGCGACCGATGCGATGCGCGACATCGTGTGGCTGCTCGATACTCGCGAGCGCTCCCTTGAAAAATTACGCCAGCAGTTGAAGCTGTTGGTCCCTTCGATTCTTGGTTCCATGCCCTGGGAGTTTCATGTCGATGCGGCCCTCGATGCGGAAGTTGATTTTGAGTTTCGGCGCCAGACCGTTCTCGCTTTTCGGGAGTCGCTCAACAACGCCGCCCGTCACTCAAAGGGCACGCTGTTCGAATGTCATGTCGGCGGTGATCAGGAGAACTTTTCATTTGAAGTGCGAGACAACGGTATTGGTTTTGACGAATCATCTGTGAAGCGAGGCTTGGGTCTCAGTAACCTTCGCAAACGAGCTGAGGTTTTGAACGGCGAAGTCCTCGTTACAAGCACTCTCGGATCTGGCACCATCGTGAGGTTTACCGCTCCGTATAGTCGCTCCAGAAAGCATCGTCTCCCATGAGTGATATCCCCGAATCCATCATTGTCTGGCTCATTGAGGACAATGACGTCTATCGACGTGGTCTCTCCCGTGCCATTGACTCCGCTGACGGTATGAGCTGTCCTGAAGCCTACCCTGATGCCGAATCGGCCCTTGCCAACATAAAGAGCGGGTCACCACCCGACGTTATCCTCCTCGACGTCGGTCTCCCGGGCATTGATGGGCTTAGTGCTCTCAAACAATTTACAAAGGTATCGCCAGAAACCCGGATCGTGTTGCTCACCGTCTTCAATGACACGGACAAGATATTCAATGCGGTTTGTGCAGGAGCCAACGGTTACCTCCTCAAGACGGCTTCCACCGACCAGGTTCTTTCCGCTGTCCGGCAGGCGGCGGCGGGAGGCGCGCCCATGGATCCGGACGTAGCTGGGCGCGTCCTCACCCTTTTCAACCAGCTCGCCGACACGAAACCGGCCCAGACAGAAGACTACGGTCTCAGCGACCGCGAGAAACAAATCCTCGAGCAGATGGCCCAGGGACTTGTGAACAAGGAAATTGCGGATGTGCTCGACATCAGTCCCCACACCGTGGTCAACCATCTGCGTAGTATTTACGCGAAACTTCATGTGAACACCAATACGGGGGCGGTTGCTAAAGCCATCCGAGAAGGATTGGTTTAGAGGGGTGTTGAACAAGTCAGCAAATGCTCATGATGAGGTCGGTTGGTAGATATTGGATGGGAATTCTCAGCGCCCTTTGTCTGGCGGCTCCGGCGTTTGCGGCTGAAGATTCTCCTCACGTTCTCTTTATTCTCGCCGACGATCTTGGCTGGCGGGATTTGGGTTGTTACGGCAGTAGATTTTACGAAACGCGAAACCTTGATCGTCTTGCGTCGGAGGGAATGCGATTCACTGATGCCTATGCTGCCGCGAATGTTTGCTCTCCGACGCGAGCCGCGATTCTCACAGGCAAGACCCCTGCCCGTCTGCACCTGACGGATTTTCTCAGTGGTCTTGTTTTTCCTAGCGCCGCACTCGCTCCGCCGGAATGGAAGCGCCACTTTTTGCCGCTTGAAGAGATTACTCTCGCCGAGATGCTGAGGCCGGCCGGCTACGAAACGTTCTATTTCGGGAAGTGGCATCTGGGAGGCCAGGAATATTTTCCTGCCGCCCAGGGATTTGAACACAGTGTCTGGGTGCTGAAGTGGGGATTTCGCAGCTACTTCTATCCCTGGCCAGCCGCGGGGGAGTTGCCGGGTAGCGAAGGTGATTACTTCACGGATGCCATTACTGATCGCGTCATTGAAAGTCTGGAAAAACCCCATGATCGTCCGTTCTTTATTTTCCTTTCCTACTTTAATCCCCACCGCCCGACCGAAGCCAAAGAAGAGCATATTCGTTATTACCAAGAAAAGCTCACGCCTGATCATGTTCAGCGTAATCCCGTTAATGCCGGAATGATCCACGCCTTGGATGAGAATATCGGGAGAATCATGCGGGCTCTCGATGATCAGGGTCTGACCGATGAGACTTTGCTCATTTTCACCTCTGACAACGGTGGCAATCACTATGCCGACCTCCCGCAAAAAACCAATAATGCGCCCTTGCGTGCCGGCAAAGGTTCCGCGTACGAGGGCGCCTACCGGGTGCCCTTGATCGTCCGTTGGCCGGGGAAAGTATCGGCGGGAGGCGAAAGCGGCGAACCCGTTACCAGCGTCGACTTTTTTCCGACCTTCCGGGCGTTGAGCGGGCAGGAGCAGAAGGGGAATCAAACGGCGGATGGAGTGAACCTTCTTCCTCTGCTCTTGAGGCAGGAACCGCTTCAACGGAAAGCCCTTTACTGGCATTATCCGCATTACCACCAGGGCGGAGCTTCGCCCCATGGCGTTATTCGCAAGGGAGCCTACCGCCTCATTGAACACTTCGATGGCACGCCCGTGGAGCTTTACGACATCGAGAACGACATTGGCGAGACCGTGAACCTCGCCTACTCGATGCCGGAAAAGACGACCGAACTGCTGGATGATCTTCGACGGTGGCGGGTGGAAGTTGGCGCCCAGATGCCCACGCTCAATCCGGACTTCAATCCCGATCTGGTGAACGAGTCGGTGTTCTACCACGAGTTCATCCAGCAGCAGCAGACCAAGAGATGAAACGATATTGTCATGGGTGCTGCCGGCGATTTCACCCGCCAATTTCCAAGCCACGCATGCTGGTGGAGGTGGTGGCGAAACGGTCAATGTCTAATCCGAGCCGACGCAGGGCGCTCAGGTAGAGGTTGGGCAGGGGATAGTTGTTCTCCTGGTCGAAGGCGAGGTGCTGTCCGTGCCGGAAGCCGCCCCCGGCAAACAGGACGGGCAAGTTGTCGTTGGCGTGTGCGGAGGCGTTGCCGAGATTGGAGGTCATCAGGACCATGGTCTCGTCGAGCAATTGATCCTGTTTCAGCTTTCGCAAGAAGTCTCCCCACACGTCGATCATGCCTTGTTCGACGACGCTGAGCTGACGGATTTTGTCCTCGTCGCGGCCGTGGTGGCTGAGGTTGTGGTAGCCGTCGTCGACCCCCTCGAGGTCGGATACCCCGTTGCCCGTGGTGTGCAGGGTGACAAATCGAGTGGAGTCGGTGACCAGGGCCATGTGCACGATATCGAGAAAGATTTTCTCGACGGCGACCTCGTTGTTCCGCGGCACGCTCACGGGTGGCTCGAGTGACACCTTGGGCTTGGGGCGCCGAATCCATTCCTCGTTGGCGACCAGGCGGCCCTCCAATTCGCGCACACTGGTGAACCAGGCGTCCAGCTTTTCGCGGTCGCCGACCCCCAGTTCGCGCTGCAGGGTTTTGGCTTCGGCGCCGACGACGTCCATGATGCTCCGACCGCGTCGAATGAGCTGGGATTGGCGATCCTGCTCAGCGGGTGTGTCGTCGACAAAGAGCTTGGTGAACAGCTGCATGGCCCGGTTTTCGGCCGGGATCATCGCCCCGTTTTCGGTGTAGGAAGGGCTGTTCTGTCCGGAGGTGTTTAGCACCATGGAGGGGAAACGTGTTTCATGCCCCAGATGCTTGGCCATGAGCTGGTCCAACGAGATGGTGTTGCGCGAGGCCGAACCGCCTTGGTTCGGGCAGGCGGAAAAGATGCTGCCTTCCGCCGAGTGCCCCCCGCCGACGCCGGGATGCGACGATCCGGAAATCACTGTGAAGTCGTTCCGAATATCCTGCAGCGATTCAAGGTAGCGCGAAGCCTGGTAGTCCAGTCCGGCTGTCTCGGGCACGAGATTCGGATAGTGAAGGCCGAGTGACAGACTGACGCCAACGAACCGTTTCGCATGCGTCGCTTCCTGCGTCTTCGCAAGTGCGGGAGTCATGGCATCGAGGAAGGGAAGCGCCAAGGAAACGCCGCCGGCGCGAAGCAGCGTTCTCCGGGAAATCTTGGCGCCCAAGTTGAGGTTCACGTTTTTCATAGGAAGGAGTCTCCGGTCGCAGGCTATTTGTGTTGGAAAATGGGGCTGGCCAGCGAGGCCTTCATCAGGGTCTGCAAGCCGTAGCCCGATGATTTTGAAGCGGCGATAATCTCATCGACCGCCCCATGATCGCTGAAGCGCATGGAAGCGCCGGTGGCATAGGTGAGGAAGTGCTCGGTGAAAGCGCGAGCCAGTTGGCCGTCGCGCTGCGCGTATATTTTCTTCAAGGCGAGGATGTCGGCGAAGGGATCGCCTTCAGGTGTTGCACTGGCAGGGTCGATGGTGGCGCCGCGGCCGCCACCGTAGCGGGTGCGCCACTGGCCAACCGGATTGAAGTTTTCGAGGGCCAGTCCGGGCGGGTCGATCGTCCTGTGGCAGGAGTAGCAGGACTGGTTGGAGCGGTGCTTCTCCAATTGGTCGCGAATCGAGACGGCGCCGCGGATGTCGGGTTCAATTGCCGGAATGCCCGGCGGGGGCGGCGCGAGGTGTTTGCCGAGGATGCGCTCATTGACGAAGACCCCGCGAACGATCGGAGACGTTGACGAGCCATCGGCGGTCACTTTCAAGATCGCGCCCTGCGTCAAGAGCCCGCCGCGCAGGTTCCTTTCCGGGAGCGAGACCTTTTGCAAGCCCTCGCCGGATTCGAGTTCCACGTCGACTCCGTAGTGCCGCGCGAGCCGGTCATTCCAGAAGGCGAAATCGGAATCGACGAGACCGGAGGCGCCGCGGTCGGACTGAATCATCTCGCGAAGGAAAGCGCGGGTCTCTTGGAGCATGGACTCCTGAACGACCGGGTCAAATGTGCGGAAGCGGCGGCGGTCCGGGTTGGTGAAGCCGATCTCGTTCAGCTTGAGCCATTGGTCGGAGTAGCTGTTGATGAAGCGCTCGAATTTGGCGTCGGACAGCATCCGGTTGATTTGTACGTCGAGGGTCTTGGGATTCCGCAGCGCACCTTCGCTTGCTGCCTGCATGAGTTTCCCGTCTGGCATGCTCACCCACAAGGCGTAGCTGAGTCGCGAGGCCAGGGCGTAGTCATCCAGTTGACCGGGCTCTTCTATGAAAGTGAGGAATCGCGGGGAGCAGAGGATGGCGATGTAAGCGCCGCGCAGCGCTTCCTCGAGCGAATCGCCTTCGGCGAGGGCGGCCTGCGCGATTTCCCGATAGGGCGCCAGTTGCGCATTAGAGGTGGGACGCCGGAAGGCCCGAAGAGCGAAGCGCGTGATCAGTTGGTTGAGCGTGACTTTCGGATTCTTCCTCGCCACCTCAAGGTCCGTGTCTCCGAACAGGTTTTTGCGCACAACGGCCTGGTCGCCGTTGGGGTGGATGCGCTCGATGCGGATACCACGATGCGCGATGCCTGAATAACCCTGCTCTTCGTATCGCCTCTGGTAGGTGGCCGTGTCTGGTCGCCCGCTCTGGGTGCGGGGCATGCGGAGGGTTCGGTCGTTTGGCGCCAGTAACAGGGTATGTCTTTGCCGAAGCCAGGCATCGTAATGCAGATCTCGAGGAGTCTCGGTCGCTTCCACGATCCCGACGTCGTAGAGCATCGGATCGGCAGAGAGTCCAGCCCCAGATTGCAAAGTTCCCCAGACGGTTCCACCTATGACCGGGTTGACGGCGCGCACATCACGAAGCGTAATTCGATACCAACCGTCCTGCGGCACTCGGATCGAACGCATTCGTCCGTAGAATTGCACGTAAAAGAGCGGCCATGAAATACTTTCGCCATCGCGAGACTCGGGGCCTCGGTAGTTGCGTCTCCCACTTCCCAGTGACAACCGCCCCGGTGCGAAGTCCATGGCATTGGTAGCGTCGCCATTGAGAGCACGATTAAAGGCTTCTGCCAGGGCGAGGTCGGCGACATCGAGATAGCGGGCAAGCTGGTAGTGGGAGAGCTGTTGGCCATAGGCGACGGTTTCGAAGCCATGGGACGCGGGATCCTCAGGCAAGAAGTCATTGAGCGGCAGGTCGATGCCGAGGAGGTCATGCAAGGTGTGTTCGTATTCCTGGCGGGTCAGGCGGCGACCACGCACGCGGCCCTGCTCTTCGGCGTCGAACCTGTCCGCGGCCAGCAACGGCTCCTTGAGGGTCGGGAGCAACTCGGCCAGCTCGACGGGTTCGGGACGCGGTTTCTCGGCGGGCGGCATCTCACCGTCGCGCACCCGCTCAAAAACACGCTGCCAGATGGCGAACTTGGCAGGGTCTTTCAGATCGAACTTCAAATCCGCCAAGTTGAGGTCAGCCTTGCTGACGGCGTCGTCGTGGCATTCCAGGCAATGCCGATCGAGAAAGGTGTTCAGCGACTTGGGCGGCGCGGCGAAGCCGACCTTGGCCGACGTCAGCAGGATGACCAACAACAGCAGCGTTCCGTATCCTGTCTTTCGAAGGTGGCGCATTTTGCCCTAATACTAGGGGAATGAGCAAGTGTCACAATGACGTGATCTTGTCAGGGCAATCAGGGCGAGTCGTCGTTCGGGACATACTCATGAGCGAAACGCTCCAGGACAGCGTGGTTTGTCTCGGCAACCAATTTCACGAGTTCTTCATAGGGAGTCCCGTCGGCTTGGATGAGGCCTTGTTTGAGAAGGCTCCGGTGAGCTTGAAAGCGATCAATATACTGACAGCGGTGATAGCCAAGAATGTAGGGCTTTGATAGGGCATCGTTGACATATTGGGCATGAGCCTGGGCCGCTTCCTCGATCGTCGGAAGTTGGGTCCACATCGTCTTTGGGTGCTGCTCCGTTGGGAAGCTGATGTTGTGATCGCAGATGATGACGCCTTTTCCTCCGGAGGCGCGATGGATGCGATCGAAATCGGCCGCATTGAATTCATTTCCATACGGCTGAACGGCAACGGCATCGATCCAGGGCGCCGCCTCTTCAATCACCAAACTGGGCGTGATATTTGGCCCATAGCGTTCTCCGAAGATGATGCTGTCCGGAGCCAGTCGGCGGGTTTCCTCCCCGATGACTTTGTAGTAAGTGCGTGCGATGAGTCGCAGGAATTCCTCGTCGGTGGCCTGATCTCCACGCTCGGCGAGGAACTCTTCGTAGCGCTGCCGACCGGGCGCCGCTTCTGGGAGCGCTTTCATGGCGTCGACCCAATTGGTTTTCCCGGAATTTTGGCCGTACTTGAGATCCCACAAAGGCATGTCCGTCCAGTAGATCCCCATCAGATTCGGATTGTCTTTATGGGCATTGATCTTGGAACGGAGGGTCTGTTTGACCTTCTGTTGCCAGGCCGAATCAAACACATCCGGATAGGAAAACTGATTGTTCCCAAAATACATCGAGGTGTCTGCCGTGTGGACTCCTTCGGCGTAGGGGATGAGCTCTCCGAGGGGACGGGGCGTGCCATAACCGGTCGAATTGTATCCCCAGCCGCGGAGATTTTCGTCCACCTTCGACGCCATCGCTGTCCAATCACCGCCGAAACGATCCGCGAGATAATCCGTCTCTCCCGAAGTGGGAGCCCCAATGGCCACAATGTGGGTGACTCCCAGGGAAAAGAAAGGCTGCCCATCCGGGGTGACCAGGGAGGTGCGCCCGTTCATCCTGGCGACTTGAAACCGTCCGGTGGCTTCCTCAAAGTCCGGAGCGGCCACGGGAATTGCCGGGAGAGGCGATTCGGGTTTTTCCTTTGGCGTTGGCTCGCTGTTTTGACGACTAAAGTGGGCGGTCCAATATTTGTCCCATCGGGCCCACTGCTCATCCGTGAACAAGGCCTGGAGCGCCGCCTTTCGTTCCGCTTGAAAGGTTTCACGAGCCGCCCGGAGTTCCTCTCCTTGAAGCAGCCTCAGTTTGGCTTGAGACTCGATGCGAAGCGCTTCCAGTGTCTGAAAACCGGCTTCCTGCTCCTCCGTCATCTTCAAGGACGCCACCAGTTCCAAGACGGAGGTGGGGTCCGCTTGTTGAGCGCGGACCTTATCGTCCAGGATGACATAACCCAAGAGTAGGCAGAGCGCGGCAGAGCTCATGACCGGGGCAAGTCGAGCGAGGGCAAAGTTTCGCATGGTCACATCATGCCCCACGCTACGTGGGGGGAGCAATGACATGATCTCGTCAGATCGATCGGCAAGCGGAGCGCATGCCCTACCATGGGAGGCTGCCGGGCCAAGCTCTCCCCCAATATGCCGCCTTCAATCTGGCAAGATCATGTCATTGCCGCTCGGGGGGTGAGCGGGCATGGTGTGGCTTGATCATGACCTCATCAGCATCACGTACGGCGTTCGTCTTAGCGCTTGCGCTCCTTGCCACCCTGGCACGAGTGGTCCCTGCCAGCGGGGTTCCCGAATTACAAGCCCATCATCCCGGCATCGAAAGCGTGTCCCTTTTTGCGACCGCGCCCGAGATAGTGACACCCGTCGGCGTGGCGGTGGCGCCGGACGGGCGGGTTTTCGTCCAGGAGAACCACACCCACCAGCGGAAGAAGGATTACGAAGGGCCCGAAAAGGATCGCATCCTGGTGTTCGAGGATACGGACGGCGACGGCGTGGCCGATGAGCGATCGGTGTTTTACGAGGGGCACGTGTTCAGCACCGATCTTCTCTTCGGGCCGGACGGTCATCTTTACGTGGCGACCCGCTGGTTCATCGGGCGCTTTCCCGATGCCGCGACCTTGGAGAAGGCGGAGGGCGACCCTGAAATCATTGTGCGATGCGAGACTGACGGCGCGTACCCGCACAACGGGGTCGGCGGGCTGGCCATCGATCCCGGTCAGCCGGAGGTGCTGGCGTTTGGCTTCGGGGAGAATCTCGGCGCCGACTACACTTTCGTCGGCTCCGATGGCATTGAAATTTCCGGGGGCGGGGAAGGGGGATCTACTTACCGGTGCCGGACGGACGGCAGCGAGCTGGAGCGGTTATCAACCGGGCACTGGAACGCCTTCGGCATGACTTACGATCTCGAGGGCAACCTATTTTCCACTGACAACGATCCCAGCAGCACGCCACCCAATCGCTTGCTTCACGTCGTTCCGGGGGCGGATTTCGGATATGAATACCGGTACGGGCGATCGGGCCGTCATCCGCTGACGACGTGGTATGGCGACAACCCGGGGACCCTGGGAATGATCGGGGCGCTCGGCGAGGCGGCCTGCGGCGTGATCGCGTTCGGCGCTGACGAACTGCTCACGGCGTCGTGGACTGATAACCGGGTTGATCTGCATCCGCTGACGGAAGAAGGCGCGTCGTTTCGCGCAGGACGGGAACCGTTTCTCAGTGGGCCCGACGATTTTCGTCCTGTGCATTTCGCTTACGCGCCAGACGGTAAAGCCGTCTACGTCACCGACTGGGTCAGCCTTTCCTACCCGGTCCACGGGCAGGGACGAATTTGGAAAGTCGCGTTGAGCAAGCCGGTCGACCTGGAGCCGCGAATCCGACCGGCCGTGGAGGCCCCTGCCCCGGAGCTGGCTGTGAATCGACTCGGCGATTCCGATCCTTATGTCCGCACGGCCGCGATGCAAACTCTGACCGAACATCCAGAAGCGCTCGAGGGATACGACGTGAAAGAGGAGTGGGACCCCGTGGCGCGGGCGCATTACGCCGTGGCGTTGAAGCGGATCGACCCGATCGGCAATGCCGAGATCATTCCCGACCTGCTCGCGGATCCGGATTCGGACGTCCGTTATGTCGGCATCAAGTGGATTGCGGACGAGGGTTTGAGTCAGTATCGCGACGGGCTGACTGCCCAGCTGGAGCGCGACGATCTGAAGCGCCGCGATCTTCTCGCCGTCGTGGCCGCCCTCGCCGAGGTGAGCGGCGACTTGAGGAAGGAATTTTCGCCGGGCGACGCTCTTCTTGAGTTGGCCCTCGATGACGCGAAGCCGGCGGCCTTGCGGGCGCTGGCGCTCCACGGCGTGCCCGTCGATCATGGCAGACTTAAAGCGTCGGTGCTTGGGCAGCTCGCGCGCACGGGAATGCCGGCACTGAAGGAGGAGGCAGTTCGCACCCTGGCGGTTCACGCCGATCCGGCGCGCGTGAACGCGTTGTCGGGGATCGCGGCGAATTCGAAGGTAGACCCCGGGATTCGCGCCGACGCCATCGCCGGGCTCGTCGATTTCGCCAGCGAACGAACGGAACTCCTCAAGCAGCTGACCGAGAACAAGAACGAAGCCATCGCGGCCGAGGCGCGGCGGACTCTCGGCGCGGCCGGGTTACAAACGCGGGAACTGACGGCGTTGCCCGCGATGAACGACGTGGCAGCGTGGGAAGCGATGCTCGACGACTTGCCGGGAGAACCCGATCTTGAGGCTGGGCGCCGGCTCTTCTTTCATCGCCGGCTGGCGACGTGCGCCAACTGTCACGTCATGAACGGTCGCGGGCTCGACGTCGGACCGGACCTCACCACAATTGGTCAGCAGGCGGGCGGCGGTCGTGCCTGGCTGCTCACCCATATTCTCGATCCCAATGCGGAGGTGGCGCCCTACTTTCGTCCTCAGGTCATCACGACGCGGGACGGCCAGACGCAGATGGGCTTCATCCTCGGAAAGGAAGGCGCCGCGCAATCGTATGTCGGTCCGGATGGGAAGGTCTTTTCGGTGCTCAAGGAAGATGTGACGGGGCGGGAGGAGATACCGATATCCCTCATGCCGCCCGGACTGCTCCTCACATTGAAACCCAGTGAGATCCGTGATCTCCTGGCGTATCTGTTGGAGGCGAGCGAGTAGCTGAAGAATTCGAGCGCACCCTGACCAAACCCTGCCAAAAGATGGCAGGTACTCCTTATCCCAGCGTCGCGCCTGGCGCTCATAAGTGGTTTCCACCCGGAGTTCGTAGGCTAGCGGCTTAAGCCATCAGAACCCGACCAGCCCTTCGCGAATTCGCTCTGAAAACTCCGGGTCATGGTGTGCATCCATGGCGGTTTCATTGATCATCGCCTGCTTTCTTAGCTCGGGGAATGACAGTCCTTCAGTAATGAAAGCCCCGCGTTCGTAGAGCAATTCATCCAGCTTGCCGTTGATCAGTATCCGAATGTCCCATTTGTGACGCTCCTCCGGCGGTCGCTGGGCCCGGTAACTCGTGGTGCAGTTGTGCGTTATAACGTTGTAATACTTCGGTGTTTCTTTTAGAGAATTCAATTCGCGCACCGTGGCGAGAAATGTTTCCCGTCCCCGTTCCGGCTGAAACCGGCCGCTATAAAGATACATTGGTTCATTGCGGATATTCGTGCGCACGCGAACGAAATCGCGTTCTTCGCCGATGAGATACTGCAGCTCGAACATCTTGTAGAGCCCACCGATTTGTGAAAACTTTTCGCTTTTCTCACGGCGCGTTTCGATAGAAATCAGCACTCGCCCGTCCGGGCCGAAGTCATATGACAACATCGGGTGCGCCCAGTTCTCGCCGCCGAAAGCGTCCAGGAAGAGATCGATCCCCTGCAGGTTGGAAAGTCGCACCGTGCGCGTCTCCCAGCGCTCCGTCACTGATCCATCGCGGGCGTAGTCGAAGTTGCGAAAATTGTGGATTGTTATCGTATCGCCGTCGTCACCCACCTCGGCCCAAGCGGTCCGGCTCCACTCCTGCTGCCAGTCGCGATCGTTCGAAGCCGGGATATACAACCACGAGGCCCACACCAACGCAAAACAGGCCAGCCAAACCAGGAATCGTTTCGCCAGGGTCTTAGCGCGGAAAACGAGCACCAGCATTACCACGGCCCACGCCAGCCCGAGCACGAGATTCCCGGTTCCGCGGCCGATCGGCCCGTCGTAGTAGATCGCGCCGAAGGCCCACAGCGACAGGACGGCGGCAACCACGGCAACAAGGAGGATGGCGATTCCCCCGAGACATGCCGGGCGCAGTCGCGCTTGGTTGTGCTCGTTCTTTTCTTCTTCAGTCATGGGCTCGAGCATGATTATCGCAGGTAGCCATCGCTTCAAGCAAAGGGCGGAATTTGGGGACTCTTGTCGATGCTCGGGATGGAGTTTTGCAGGGAAATCTAAAGAATCTAGAGGTATGTATTTTTGCAGAACACCCTCTTCCTGGCCCCCCTCATGCTCCGCCATGCGCCGCCTTTTCTGAGATTTTCGGATCGGTAGACTGCGGGTCCGAAGCCTTCCGGGGGTGCATTGCTTCGGGGATTCCCAGCCCAAGGCTAGGCTCTCGGTGAACCAGGCGTCACGCCTCGATCCATGAGACCGGCCCTGACGAAGAGGCAGGGGGCCAGGAAGGCGACGAAGAATCCGGTGGCCGTGCTCCCCATGGCGATGGCCAGGTAATCCCAGAGCCAACCTCGCTCCACGAGAAACCAAAAACCAAGCCCCAGCCCCCCCGCCAGCACCATCACCGCGACGAGGCCCAGCAGGACCGCCTGCACGGTGCGGCGTGTGGGTGGTTTTTTCTTGAAGTCACACCTCGTCTCTTCAAGCGCGATGCCGCTCAACCAGCCGAGGAAATACCCGACCAGCAGCACCGCTGCATCCGGGGGCGGGATGGCGTTGGGCCAGAAGAAGAGGGAAACAATCGCGGCGAACAGTCCGATCGGCGCGATCCAAGTGAGGCGGGGAACTCGCTCACGGAATCGCAGGTAGACGAGGTAAGCCGCAAGCGTCGCCACGCCGAGGATGGCGCCACCCACGACATCCTCGAGATCGTGCACGCCGAGATAGAGTCGGCTGAACGAGATGCCGAAGACAAAGATCGTGCCCACGATCCATGCCCATCGCTTCCGAATCTCCAGCGCCAGCGCATACCAGAACACGAGCGCCTCCTGCGTATGTCCGCTGGGCAGGCCGTAAGTGTTGGTGGCGTGTCCTTCCATGAAGTAGGCCGATGGTCTTGGATCCTGGAAAAAGTCTTTGAGCCAAAGGTTCACGTGCGCGGTGAGGAGAAGAGCGATCGTTACCCGACTGATGGCGCGCTTGTCCCAGGTCCAGTACAGGATCGAGATGGTGAGGAGAAAGAAAGGCACGTGGCCCAGCGCCGTGAAGAACTCGGCCACTGGAGTGAGGATTTCGTTTCGCAGTGGTAGAACCCAATCGAGCTTGTGCCAAACCTCGTCCATTGATTGCCCGGCGACGCTAGCATGAGCTCCGCTGTGATCCAATCACTGAACGTGGAAAGAAAGCTAGCGCGTTCATTTCACCAATGTCTCGAGCCGGTCATTTGTCCTCGAGAAACGGATCATCGGCGTCGTGGACCAAAATTCGCCATTCATCCAGGGCGAGTCCAGCACCCGTCAGGTGAATTCTGACACGATCACGTCATTGCGGGGGCGGTGGTATTTGGCGAGGATTCATGGGTCGCCGCTCTATTGGAGATATCGGCCTCAAATAAGCGTGAACACCGCCCATCGCAGAATCTTCGTCGCCGCCCTACTGGCGCTCCTTCTCGGGAAGCCTGCCGGATGGGCGCAAACTGTAGCATCGGAGTACGATTTCGATCAGGACATTCGCCCAGTTCTCTCCGGCAGGTGTTTTCGTTGTCACGGGCCCGATGCTGCATCGCGCGAAGCCCGGCTGCGACTCGACCTTCGCGACGCGGCGATCGATTCTGGAGTTCTCGTCCCCGGTTCGCCGGACAAGAGTGAACTGATTGCGCGCATCACGACGCACGACCGAAGTGATCGCATGCCCCCCAAGGGCAAGGCGCTTGCTCCCGATCAGATCGAGAAGCTCAGCGCCTGGATCGCGGACGGGGCCCCCTACGAGGAACACTGGGCTTATGTCCCTCCTGCTGAAGTGTCGATTCCTGAGGATACCCATCCCATAGACCACTTTGTTTTGAAGCGCCTCGAAGAAGCTGGGCTCCAAGCTTCTCCCGCCGCGGAACCGGCCGTCTTACTGCGACGCCTCTATCTCGACCTCCTCGGGCTCGTGCCGTCCGTTGAGGATGTGAGGGCATTCGAGGCGAATCCCACACCGGAGAATTACGAAGCCCAGATTGATCGCCTTCTGGAGTCGGAACACTTTGGCGAGAAGTGGGCCGCTGGTTGGCTCGACCTCGCGCGATTCGCCGACTCCAATGGATACCAGCATGACGACCTGCGAACGATGTGGCCATACCGCGACTGGGTCATTCGGGCATTTAACGACGACATGCCCTTTGACCAATTCACCATCGAACAGCTCGCGGGCGACCTCCTTCCTGATCCAACCACCGAGCAACTTGTTGCGACCGGCTTCAATCGGAATGTTCCCACCAATTTTTCCGGAGGAACCAAGGTCGACGAAGTTCGCGCCAACGTTCTTCACGATCGGGTCGCCACGATGGGTGCCGTCTGGCTGGGCCTGACTCTCGAATGCGCCCAGTGCCACGATCACAAATTCGATGCGGTCTCTCAGAAGGATTACTTCCAGCTCTACGCCTACTTCAACCAGGCCATCCCCGAGATCGCCCAGAAGGACGTCGATATGTTCAAGAAGTATTTCATTGGGCAGGAAGTGGCGGTTTACCTGTCGGACGCCCACCGGAAAGAAGCCGAGGAGCTTCGCCAGGCCTTGGCCCAGCTCGAGAAGGAGGGCAGCCAGGCCAAGGGAGAAGCCGCTACCCGGAAAGAGCTCGTCATCCTCGAATTCGAAAAGGCCAAGCCCGGCATCAAGAACAACACCACCCACCCGGCGGAGACCTCGATGGTGAAAGACGCTCCTGAGGGGGGTGGCCAGTTCGCCTCCAAGACCCTTGTAAAACCTGGAGTGCGCGGTGCCTTCTTCGGAACAGGCTACGCCTTCCCCGTCCAGGACCTCTCCGAAATCGCCGCGGTTACCTTTTGGATCAAGACCGACATGGCGAGCCGATTCAACCTCCAGATACACGATCGCGGGAACGGAATCAGCGTTTTCGGATTCAACGTCGATGAATTCGCGCTGGGCTCCTGGACGCGCATCGTCGCGCCCAAGACCTCTTTCACCAAACCGCAGTTTTCCAAACAAGAGGTCGACTGGAAGCGAGTATCAAAGATTCAGCTCACGGCTCACGGCAGCGGTCCCTACGCCAAGAACTACATCACCCTCGATCAGTTCGTGGGCCTTCCGGCCTCCGAAGAAAGCAAGCGTCTCCTGGAAACGGAACGCCTGCGTGCCGAGCTTGCCTCCCTTGAAACTTCCACGATGGTTATGCGAGACGCTGCCAAACCCGTTGCGACCCATCTGATGATTCGCGGCGATTACACTCAGCCGGGGGAGGCCGTCGAACCTGGTGTCGTTTCCGCTCTCCACCCTCTCGATCCGAGCCTGCCGAAAAACCGGCTGGGGCTGGCCCGATGGCTTGTCGAACCTGAGAATCCGCTTACCGGCAGGGTCACCGTCAACCGCATCTGGGGAGAGCTCTTTGGGCGCGGTCTCGTCACCACTCCCGAAGATTTTGGGATGCAAGGCGAAGCTCCCACCCATCCGCACCTCCTCGATTGGCTTGCTCTCGAGTTTGTTCGCCGGGGCTGGTCCACCAAGCAGCTCATCAAGACCATCCTGATGTCCAAAACCTACCGCCAGAGCTCCGCGGTAACGGCGGAGAAAATCGCCAAGGATCCCGCCAACCGATGGCTCGCCCGCGGTCCGCGCTTCCGTCTTTCAGCGGAACTCATTCGTGACAATCTCCTCTCCGTCTCCGACCAACTTTCCAAGAAGATCGGCGGGCCTTCCGTTTACCCTCTACAACCGGACGGCCTCTGGGATGAAATCTCCGGCGCCGACGTGAAGGTCTACCCCACCTCCGAGGGCGAGGATCGTTATCGCCGCGGTCTTTACACCGCGTTGCGCCGTGGCAATCCGAATCCAATGATCTTAAACTTCGATGGCTCCAACCGCTCGGTCTGCACGGTGTCGCGCGATCGCTCCAACACTCCGGTGCAAGCCCTCAATCTTCTCAATGATCCCACTTACGTGGAAGCGGCTCACGCCTTCGCGGACTGGATTGAGAATATTCATGGCGATGAGGAGGAGAAGGCAAAAGCCGCTTTCCGACGTGCCGTCTCCCGCCAACCCTCGGGAGCGGAAGTCGAAACATTGCTTGCTCTCTACCGGAAGCATGGGTCCTGGTTCTCCGTGGCCCAGGTTATCTTGAACCTCGACGAGACCATTACGAAATCCTGAGGAAAAAAGGCCTCGAATGAACACTCCAGTTGCGATTATGAAATTCACCCTTCCAAGCCTTTCGCTCCTCGCTCTTGTCGTCCTCACTGTGGCGGGCAATGAACCCGAAGTGCGAAACATCACGCTTGCTGAGATCGACGGTCGGCACTGGCTCGTGGACGCTGACGGCAAGCCCTTCTTCGCGCACGGCATCACGCACGTCGGCGTCAAGCGCGCGAAGATCGACTTCGAGGAAATTTCCGAGGCCTGCAAAGAGCTTGGTTTTAATGCTTACGGATACGGCTGTCCCGATCAACTCCGGGGCGACATGCCCTACGTCGAAAGCTGGAATCATCTCGTGCCGAGTTCTTATTACCGTGGCAAAGAGAACGTTAAATTCGTCGATATATTCGATCCCGCGGAACAGGCTAAGCTTGAAGCCGGCGTGAAGGCCAACTGCTTTCGCAGCCGCCAGCACCCGCATCACGTCATCGGTTTCTGTTGGACCGACCTCGGTTCCTGGCCACTGGACAACCCGTCGGGAACCAACTGGGTCGAGTTCATTCGGGGCCTGCCCGAGGATGCTCCGGGAAATGCGGCTTACGGGGAATTCCTCGAGACTTGGAAAGGCGATGACGAAAAGGCCCGTGATGCGGCCTTTCTGCGCCTTATCGCCCGCGAATACTTCCGCGTCGTCGGCGAGGCCCAGCGGAAATACGCGCCTGACCACCTCGTCTTCGGTGATCGCTTTGGGTTCAACACTCTCTCGCCCCAAGTGCTCGAAGAGATGCTTCCCTATGTCGACGGCATCGCCATTCAACCACCCTTCACGGCGGGCTTCCCGAAGGCGCAGCTTGATGACATTCATGCGCGGACCGGCAAGCCGATCCTCTTGTGTGACTACGCTGTGCGGTTCAAAGATGGCGATAAGGACATTCGCAGCTGGAAGCCGGCGGCCGATTCGGTTGCGGCGGGAAAGGACTACGCGGAATACGTGAAGGCTGCGCTCGAAACTGACTACATCGTCGGTGTCTTCTTTTGCAATCCGGTCGACACGCCAAAAGGATTCGGCAATCCCGGGGTGAAGCAGGGTTTCTTTGGTGAGGGTCTGGCTGAACGGCCTGGCTTGCACCAGTCGGTGAAAGAGCTGAATGCCTATCGCGACGAAATCACGCCAAGGGGAAACGTGGCTCATCCCTGATCACCGTCGACCTGAGGCCAGCACCATGAATACATCCTATTTTTCAGACGAATCTCGGCAATTCCTCAGGCGACGCGAATTTCTCCGCCGGGGGACTCTTGGTATCGGATCCCTTGCTCTATCACATCTTCTTCAACAAGACCTCCGTGCTTCTGTCTCGGGCAAACTCGATCTCGACCCTCACTTTGCTCCCAAGGCCAAGCGTGTCATTTTCCTCCACATGGTCGGTGGTCCGTCCCAGATGGATACCTTCGATCCCAAGCCCGAGCTGGACAAATGGGATGGCCAGAGTCTTCCGGAAGAGATCACGCGTGGGCAGAAATTCGCCTTCGTGTCTCCAGACGCGCGCGCCATCAAGTCTCCTTACCAGTTTGCTCCCCGCGGGGAAAGCGGCATCGTCATGTCGGAGCTTTTCCCGCACCTTGCGACGGTGGCGGACGAACTCACGGTCGTGCGCAGCATGCAGACCAACGAAATCAACCACGGGTCGGGCGAGCTCTTTCTTCACACCGGTCACGGTCGTCTCGGTCGCCCCACCTTCGGCGCCTGGACCTCTTATGGGCTGGGTAGTGAAAACTCGGATCTTCCTTCTTACGTCGTTCTCAAGGATCTGCATCCCAACGCCGGGCCGGCCGCGTGGAGCAGCGGCTTTCTTCCGTCGAAGCATCAAGGAGTTCTCTTCCGCACCGGCGCTCAGCCTCTCTTCTACCTCGACAACCCGGAAGGAGTCACTCCCACTCAGCGCGGAGATGTTATTGACTCCCTCAGCCAGCTCAACGGGCTCGCGTTTGACCGATATCAGGACCCGGAGATACAAACTCGCATCGCGCAGTATGAACTCGCCCACCGCATGCAGACCTCTGTTCCCGAGCTTGCGAGCCTCAAGGACGAGCCCGACCACATCAAGCGACTCTATGGTCTCGACGGCAATGGGGAAGGGGGCGACTTCGCCAAGAACTGTCTTCTCGCGCGCCGGCTTTGCGAGCGGGGCGTGCGCTTTGTCCAGATTTTCAACAAGGGCTGGGATCATCACGCCTCCATTTACGACGCCCTTCCTCGCTCCGCCGGAAAAGTCGACCAGGCCTGTGCGGGCCTGATCACTGATCTGAAGCAGCGCGGTCTCCTCGATGACACGCTCGTCATTTGGGGTGGTGAATTTGGGCGCACCCCCATGGTCCAGGAAAACAACGCCGGCACCGGTGCCAAGACCGCCCCCGGTCGCGATCACCACAAGGAATGCTTCAGCATTTGGATGGCGGGAGGGGGTCTTAAAAAGGGGTTCACTTACGGTGCCACCGACGAATTCGGCTTCGGCGTCACCGAGAACCCGATGCACGTCCACGACTTCCACGCGACCTGCCAGCATCTCCTTGGCATCGATCACGAACAACTCACCTACCGCCACCAGGGCCGGGATTTCCGCCTCACCGATGTGCATGGTCACGTCGCGAAAGACATCATCGCATGAAAAGAAACACCACCACCCGCCGCCGTTTTCTCAAGACTGCTGCCGCCTCCGCCGTGGCGCTTCCCTTCGCCTCCCTCGCAAAGCACCACGCCGCCTCCGACTGGCGGCCTCTTTTCGACGGCAAAACCCTTGAAGGCTGGAAAGCCACCCCACGGATCAACGTGGCAGGCCAGCTAGGAAAAGCCTCCTCCCGCGACGCCGTCAACTCGGCCATCGAACGCGTACTGACCCACCATCGCAACAACGATACGGACTTGTATCGCCATCTCGGCAAGTGGGAGGTTGTCGATGGGGCGATTGAAGGGGGCCAGGATCCGGTGGGTTCCCGCATGGGTGCCTACCTGCTGACCGAGGAAACCTTCGGTGATTTCGAGCTCGAGTATGAAATGCGTCCGGATTGGCAGACCGACACCGGCATTTACATCCGCCAGCATCCCGTCGGAACGGTCGGCATTCAGGTTCTCTGCGACCACCGGCCCAATGGCGGCATCGGCGGTTTCTTCACCAACGGTCTCGGCAGTTACATCGCCGCTCCCTTCTTCGTGGACGGCGATGAGGGAGAGAACTACACCGTCGAGAATCTTCGCGAGGGCGAATTCGCATCCAGTTTCCCCCAGGCGAAAATTTCGGGTGCGGCCACCTTCGAACAGTTCCGCGACATCTGGAAGGTCAACGACTGGAATCGCTTCCGACTCCGTTGTGTCGGGGCGAACCCGGTGATCACCACATGGATCAACGACCTGGAGATTGCGACGCTCGACAGTTCCGACACCGGCATTGAGGGGTACGACCCTGCGATCATCGGGCAGCGCGTCGGAGATCGTGGTCACATCGGCCTTGAGATACACAGCAATAATCCGAAGAGAGGCTGGACCCAGTGGGCCCAGGGAGCCGTGAGCCGATGGCGCAATATTCGCGTTCGAGAACTTTCCAGCTAGAAACCTCATCCGACAAGCCCCCGATGAAACATTTCCTTGTCATTACCGTAGTCGTCTCGTGCCTGGCGAGCGCTCCCGCATTCACGGCCGATCTCGATCGGTACGGTGGCTTTGCCGACCTCAAGGGAGAGAAGACGGGCTTCTTTCACACTGAGCGGATTGATGGGCGCTGGTGGTTGGTAACGCCTGAGGGAAACGCCTTCTGGGGCATGGGCATCGCGCATCCGATCACGGGTTTTACTCAGAGTGCGGTCACCTTCGTCTATGACGGCGACCAGGAAGCGTGGTTGAAGGGCACGATTCAGCGGATGCGCGACCTTGGATACAACTGTGTCTGGACCGGTCCCTATTGTCCCGAGCGCCTTCAGTCGAACTTTGTCGATCGATCGCTGGCGGAGAAAGTGTTTCGGGAGGCCAAAATTCCCTATGTTTATCCGCTTCCGATTTTAAAGCACAGTGTGGAAATGGCGCCGGGAGAGAAGCGTCCAGATGTGTTTGATGAATCTTACGCGGATTTTGTGAACGAGCTCGTCGAAGAGCATGTCCCTCCTCTCAAAGATGATCCCTGGGTGATGGGGTATTACTACGGATTTGCTCCATGGACCGACGATGTCACTTGGTTGAGCCATCTCATCGAGCGTCGGGGCAGTCCCGGGCGCAAACGTTTGTTGGGTGTCCTCGAGGAGCGTTACGAAGGAGATATTGAGGCTTTGAATGTCGTGTATGGCACGAACTTTCGATCCTTTGAGCAGCTCAAGAAGTCCGGTGATTTGGATTTTCCGGAGTGGATCAAGCGACACAAAATGGGCCACCTTCCCATGCCTGAGAGGGCAGGGTCGCAGGAGCGCTATGACGATGCCCAGGCGCTCTTGGGAGAGATCGTGGAACACACTTACCGACTTGCCCATGCGGCTATCCGCAGACATGACCGGAATCATCTGATATTTGGCTGTTACATTAAGGAAGCCTCACTGAACTTGGAGAATTGGAAGCGGATCGATCCCTTTATCGACGTGATCGCGCCCCAGCACGTGAGCCAAGTTTTTCCGATCGGTCCGGTGGTGGAGGCATTGGGCAAGCCGGCCCTGATTAGTGATCAACCGTTTGGAAATGTCTATCCCTTGCCGCTCGTGACCGCCAAAAATGCGCCGGGCGCAGTTCCTGATCATGTTGACCGCCTTGTTCTTTACGACCTCCTGGCGAATCGAATTTCGAAGGATCCGGACTATATCGGAGTCGATTTTTGCGCCGTATTGTTCGACCAGTCACATGAAGACAAGGCATACGAGATTGGGCAGCCCGGCTTTTTTACCAAATACGGTGAACCGAAGGAAGGGCTTTGCGAGACCGTCATCCGTTTCAATGAGAAGATGGTGGGCAATTTGGGTGAACCCTTGAATAAGGAGGAAGTGGCGGCCTTGGATCGTCGGTTTCACGAGACTCTCGATCGCTATCGCGCCGTTATGAGGGATCGGAAGAACTTTTTGCTTAAACACCCCGGGGTTGGGAGCCGATAATTGGCGGGTATAGTATTATCATGCACTTATCGACCGCCGTTTCTCGAATCGCTATTTTGATCGTAGCCTTTTTGGGCACCGCCATTTTGACAGGAGCGGAAGGCTCGAGGCCGAATGTTTTGTTCATCATCGCGGATGATTTGAACGACATGCCCTTGGACCCGGAGGGAAAGCCGCATGTGCCGACGCCGAATTTCGATCGATTGGCGGCACGGGGAGTGAGTTTTACGAATGCGCATTGCAACGATCCGATTTGTGCGCCATCGCGGTCGAGCATGATGACGGGGCTGTATCCGCAGACCTCGAGTCTGTATTGGTTCGAGGATTATCGGCAGAACGCGATTCTCAGCAAGTGTGTCACTTTGACGGAACACCTGGCGACGAATGGGTATGGCGTTTACACGACGGGAAAGATTTATCATGGCAACCAGGATCCGCAGGGATTTTATGCGGGGAAGGGTCAGGGCGGGAACATCGGACCCTGGCCTTGGGACGGAAGGAAGAAGACGCAGCGCGGATTCATCGCGCATCCGCAGCAATTGTATTTTTATGCGGATGATGCGGATCCGGATATCGACTACAAGTGGGAGCATACCTTTGGTCCGCTCACTATGGTTCCGGAATACGCGGCAGATCCGGACAATGGGATTCCGGGGTATCGTGGTTGGACTCTTTCGGGCAAGCCTTGGCGTTACGTTTCGGATGATGATCGTGACGCGATGCCGGACGAGGAGCATGCGGCGTGGGCGGCGGACGTTCTCAGTCAGAAACATGACCAGCCCTTTGCGCTTTTCACGGGTTTCAGCCGGACGCATACGCCGCTTTATGCGCCGCAGAAGTATTTCGACATGTTCCCCTTGGATGAAATTGAAGTGCCGGGGGCTTACCTGGAAGGGGATTTGGACGATTGTGCGCCCAGTTTGGCCAACAGGAGTCTTTATGCGTTTCGGCGGTACCAAATGCTTTTCAAGCATGAGGATCGCCCGGAGTTATTCAAGGAATGGCTGCAGGCATACATGGCTTGTGTGGCCTTTGTTGACGATCAGGTTGGCACCGTGCTCGATGCGCTTGATGCGAGTGAGTATGCAGACAACACGGTCGTGATTCTGACCAGCGATCATGGTTGGCACGTGGGAGGTAAGGAAGCGATTTACAAGCAGACGCTATGGGACAGCGGCACCCGCATTCCTTTTATCGTTGCGGGTCTGGAGGGAATGCCCGAGGGGGTTACGTGTCATCAGCCTGTCTCGCTTATCGACGTTTACCCCACTTTGGTTGATATCTGCGAATTACCTAGCGATCCGCATGCGGGGCGATCTGATTACCGTCTTGACGGTCACAGCATCAAGCCACTGCTTTTAGATCCGGATGGCACTTGGTCGGGACCGGAAGTTGCCATCATCGCCCTGCCGGGCAAGGATCACAGCCAGCTGCGTGAACACGTCGGCACGCTGTATCCACATTTCTCGGTGCGTTCCAAGGATTGGCGATACAGCCTAACATCGGATGGCCAGGAGGAGTTGTATTATTACCCGGACGATCCTCTTGAATTTATCAACCTCGCTGGCAGGGAGGAATTTGCCGAGACGAAGGCGATACTGAAGGAGCAGTTGATCGCGCTCCGTGACGGAGATTCGTGGGAGGATTATGACGCTTTGCCGCGCGATGAACTGTTGGCATTCGAGCTTCTTGCAGAGGTCAAAGGACCGGCGAGCCTGAAGTTTGGTGATGTGGTCGTTGCCGAGGTTGAATCTGATGACTGGTCTCCGTTACGTGTCCGCGTCGCCGGCAATCGCAGCCAGGTCTGGCTGGACAATCGGGTGGCTTCGGACGAGGTCCGTCAGGGCGAATTCACCGCCGGGGCATTGACGTCGGAGAAGGGTGAACTTCGCGAGATCAGGATTCGAGAGCTTTGAGTCCATCCCCGGGCACTTAACATTTGAAATGAAGATTGTTACTATCTCAATTATTGGAGCTGTTGTCGGTATTGTGCTGGCGCTTTCGTCTTTAGCGGACGTGATACCCGTCCCGGGCGACGTTGTTCATGAGGAGATTGCGGGAGCTGAGCCGCGTAATGTCGTGTTCATCCTCTCTGATGACCATCGGTATGATGCGATGGGATTCATGGGACATCCAATGGCGATCACTCCGCACATGGATGCGATGGCTGAGGACGGGGTGCATTTAAAAAATGCGTTTGTCACGACTTCGCTCTGTTCGCCCAGTCGTGCGTCGATTTTGACGGGGCTTTACACCTTTCGGCATCGGGTGATCGACAATCAGCGGATGGTTCCGGACGGGACCATTTTTTTTCCGCAGTTTCTTCAGGATGCGGGATATGCGACGGGGTTTGTGGGCAAGTGGCACATGGGGCATGCCACGGACGAGCCGCGACCGGGATTTGATTACTGGGTGAGTTTCAAGGGGCAGGGACAGTATTATCCGCCGGGTCCCCAATACACGATCAACGTGAACGGTGAGCGGGTACCGCAGGACGGGTATATCACGCCGTTGCTGACTCGCTATGCGATTGAGTTTCTCGAGGAGCAGACGGACCGCGAAAAGCCGTTCTTTCTTTATCTCTCGCACAAAGCGGTCCATGGACCGTTTACGCCGGAGCCGAAGTATGAGGGGAGCACGGCGGAGCTGCCGTTTGAGTTGCCGGCATCTGCGGAGAAGCCTTCGGGCAACAAGAAGAATCGGCCGCGCTGGGTGCTCGATCAGCGGAACAGCTGGCATGGAATGGATTTTCCGTTGCACACCGGGTCGACGGCGGAGGCTTTTCTTCGCAGTTATTGTGAGGCGCTACGATCCGTTGATGACAGTATTGGCGCGATCATGGGGCAGTTGAAAGAGATGGGTATCCACGACGAGACCTTGGTGATTTACATGGGGGACAACGGATACCTGTTTGGTGAGCACGGGTTGATTGACAAGCGTGTCGCTTATGAGACGTCGGCGAGAGTGCCCATGTTGATGCAATGTCCTGAGCTATTCGGGGGAGGGACAGTCGTTGAAGAGGTGGTAGCGAACATTGACATTGCGCCCACGGTGATGGAGGCGATGGGCTTGCAAAAGCCACCGCACATGGACGGAAACAGTTTTCTTCCGCTCGCGCGGGGCGAGGAAGTGCCCTGGCGGGATTACTTTTTGTATTGTTATTACTGGGAGCCCAATTATCCCCAGACGCCCACACATTTTTCGTTGCGAGGAAATCAATATAAATACATCACCTACTATGGTGTTTGGGACACCGATGAGTTGTTTGATATTCAGGCCGATCCGATGGAGCAGAATAATCTTATTCACGACCCTGCGTTTACGGCCGTGCGAGATGAAATGCAGGGACGGCTGTATGGGATGATGGATGAGCTTGGCGGGATGGCGATCCCGATGAATCCGCCCCGTGGTAGGCAGCAGAATAAGCGATTGCGTGACAAGGGTGGCTCCGATTCCGCCGATTTCCCGGAAGCTTTCGTCGTGGAAGAGCCGCTACGGAAAGAGCTCAACAAATAGTCCCGTGCGAACGGGGTTTTGCGGGTAGAGGATTCTTGGGGAGGGGGGGAGATAGTTCTGTGCCATATCGTTTTTGAGGGACGTCCGGGTGCCGGTTGACCGCGCGCCATCGAATCGATGGAACTGAAAGCCTCGAGAATCGGTCGGTGCGTCCGATCCAAGACGGCGCCACTGGCGTTGGGGATGTCAATTTTATCGACCGTCGATTCGCCGTCGGCGATTGCTGAAAGTGATCGGCCGTCGCGGGTGCTGAGTGGGTGGGGTAGGAATTGGTGTGGAGAGGGGGGGTGGGGGCGCGAGGCCCAGGTGCAGTGTCATATTATTTACTCACCTAAATTCTTGACACAGTCCAAAACTAGAATCATTATGGTGGCGTGAATGATCCGGCGGAGCATCTGCGAGAGCATGGGGTTGCTGTCACCGCGCAGCGGCTCGCCGTGTTGCGTGCGATTGGGAAGACTCCTCATGGGACGGCGGATGCGATTGCGGAAGTGGTGCGCGGGGAGATTGGGACGATTTCGCGGCAGGCGGTTTACAATGTGCTTGGGGTGTTGGCGGAGAATGGATTGATCCGGCGGATACAGCCGGCGGGTTCGCCGGCCCGATTTGAGGACCGTGTCGGTGACAACCATCATCACCTAATTTGCCGGGAGTGTGGCATGGTGGTTGATGTGGACTGTGCGGTGGGTGACACCCCCTGCCTGTCTGCGGCCGACGGTTTAGGATTTGAGATTGATGAGGCGGAAGTCATTTTTTGGGGTATTTGCCCTGATTGCCAGACTGATACGTCTTGACATGATCACCCGGCATCCCGGTGCCACCGAGGCTAACGCTATTGTTGTCAGCCTCGTATTCCAAAACCAAAAAAAGACCACCCAATGAAAACACAAAGATATCACACGCGCAGTGTGTACCCTTCACGGGCATGGCGTTTCGCCCTGTGCCTTATTGCCATCAGCTTCGGAGTCGGAGTATTCCAACGAGAGGCGACGGCGAATCCCACACCAGAGACAGCGGCCGGCTCTGGAGGAGCTTGTCCGGTCATGGGCAATAATCCAGCAGGGCCTTACCGTCACACCGCGTCGAGTGCGCTTTCGAATGCGGATTGGTGGCCGAACCAGTTGAACTTGCGGATTCTTCATCAGAATTCGGCGAAGAGTGATCCGATGGGTGATGATTTCAACTATGCGGAGGAATTTGCGAAGCTTGATCTGGACGCGTTGAAGAAGGATATCGAAGCGTTGATGACGGATTCGCAGGACTGGTGGCCGGCGGATTACGGTCACTATGGGCCGCTTTTTATTCGGATGGCGTGGCACAGTGCGGGGACCTATCGGGTCACGGATGGCCGGGGCGGGGCTTCGGATGGGACTTTGCGATTTGCTCCCTTGAACAGCTGGCCGGACAACGGCAATCTCGACAAGGCGCGTCGTTTACTTTGGCCGATCAAACAGAAATATGGCCGTCAGATTTCGTGGGCGGACCTTATGGTTTTGACGGGGAATGTTGCGTTGGAGTCCATGGGATTTGAAACGTTTGGATTTGCCGGGGGACGCGAAGACGTGTGGGAGCCGCAGGAGGATGTGTATTGGGGGCCGGAGAGTGAGTGGTTGGGTGACAAGCGGTATTCCGGGGATCGCGAGCTTGAGAAGCCGCTCGGCGCGGTTCAGATGGGATTGATTTATGTGAACCCGGAGGGGCCGAACGGCAATCCTGACCCCCTCGCGTCGGCGAAAGATATTCGTGAGACCTTTGGCCGGATGGCGATGAATGACGAAGAGACGGTGGCGTTGATTGCGGGTGGGCATACTTTTGGCAAGGCGCATGGCGCGGCACCGCCGGAAGGGAACGTTGGTCCGGAACCGGAGGGTGCTCCTCTGGAAGAGCAGGGTTTGGGGTGGAAGAACAGTTACGGCAAAGGGAACGCGGAAGACACGATCACGAGTGGTCTTGAGGGGGCATGGACCACGACGCCGGCGCAGTGGTCCCATGGCTACTTCACGAATCTCTTTGGGTTTGATTGGGAGCAGTCGAAAAGCCCTGCGGGTGCAACGCAGTGGATTCCGAAAGGGGGAGCGGGCAAAGGTTTGGTGCCTGATGCCCATGATCCGTCGAAAACGCATGTTCCGATCATGTTTACCACGGACCTGGCGCTCAAAGAGGACCCGGAGTATGCGAAGATATCGAAGCGGTTCTTTGAGAATCCGGACGAGTTCGCTGATGCCTTCGCACGGGCGTGGTTCAAGCTCACCCATCGCGACATGGGTCCGGTTGCGCGATATCTTGGGTCGGAAGTTCCGGAGGAGATTCTTGTTTGGCAGGATCCGGTTCCGGCGGTCGATCACGAGCTGATCGAGAAGGACGACATCAAGGAGCTTAAGAAAGCGATTCTTGATTCAGGCCTGACAGTGCCGGAGCTGGTATCGAATGCTTGGGCCTCGGCTTCAACGTTTCGTGGATCGGACAAGCGTGGGGGGGCGAATGGTGCCCGCATTCGGCTCGAGCCTCAGAAGGATTGGGAAGTGAACAAACCGGCGCAACTGGCGAAGGTGTTAGAAGCGCTTGAGGGGATTCAGAAAGAATTCAACGGGGCGCAGACCGGGGACAAGAAGGTATCGCTTGCCGATTTGATTGTTCTTGGTGGTTGTGCCGGGATTGAGAAAGCGGCCAAGGACGCCGGGCACCGAGTGAAGGTTCCCTTCACGCCTGGCCGGATGGATGCGACCCAGGAGATGACGGACGTGAATTCGTTTGCCGTCCTGGAACCGACCTCTGATGAGTTCCGCAATTTTCTTGGTCATGAGTTGGACCGGCCCGCGCCGGAAAACCTGGTGGATCGCGCCCAGTTGCTCACGCTGACGGCTCCGGAAATGACCGTTCTTGTGGGCGGGCTGAGGGTTTTGGACACCAACGTTGACACCTTCAAGCTCGGTGTCTTCACCGAGGAGCCGGGAACTTTGAGCAACGACTTCTTCGTGAACCTTCTCGACGTGGACACCGAGTGGCAGAAGTCGCCTGAGTGCGATCATTTCTTTGAGGGGCGTGATCCGAAGAGTGGCGATGTCAAATGGCGGGCTTCGTCCGTGGACCTGGTATTTGGGTCCAATTCCCAGCTGAGGGCTCTCGCGGAGGTTTATGCGAGTGCGGACGGCGAGGAAAAGTTCATCAATGATTTTGTCGCTGCCTGGGACAAAGTCATGAACTTGGATCGGTTTGACCTTGCGGAGGGAGCTGGCGATACTAAGGTCGCTCGTCGGAACAAGGGAGAGGGCAAGCAATCGGCCGCCCGGGAGTCCCTGCAAGTTTCGAAATAGGCTCTCTAGAGAGTGATTCCATCGAGCAGAAACCATCAGACAAAGGAGAAAACCCATGACGAATGACGGAAACGGAGATATTGGCAAGTGCCCGGTTATGCACGGGTCGCATGGTCAAGGAGCACTCGGCGGCGCCGGGACAACGAATGAGGATTGGTGGCCCAATCGGCTGAAAGTTGAGTTGTTGAGTCAGCACTCGGACATGACTGACCCGATGGGGGACGCCTTCGACTATGCGGAGGAGTTTGAGAGCCTTGACTATGACGGGCTCAAAAAAGACCTCGCGGACTTGATGACCGACTCCCAGGAATGGTGGCCAGCCGACTTCGGCCACTACGGCGGTCTCTTTGTTCGGATGGCGTGGCACAGCGCGGGCACCTATCGTGTGCAAGACGGACGCGGCGGTGGCGGGCGCGGGCAACAGCGTTTTGCTCCGCTCAACAGCTGGCCCGACAATGTCAGTCTCGACAAGGCGCGCCGATTGCTTTGGCCGATCAAGCAGAAGTATGGCCGGAAGATTTCTTGGGCCGACCTCATGATTCTTGCGGGAAATGTCGCGCTTGAAACCATGGGTTTCAAAACCTTCGGATTTGCCGGGGGACGCGAGGATGTGTGGGAGCCGGACCAGGATGTTTACTGGGGGAAGGAGACCACCTGGCTGGCGGGAGATGCGCGGTATGAGGAGGGCGCGACGGGTGAAGCGCGCAGCGAGAGTCTTGAAGACCCGCTTGGCGCGGTACAGATGGGTTTGATTTACGTGAATCCCGAAGGGCCGGAAGGGAATCCTGATCCGGCGCTGGCGGCCCATGACATACGTGAGACGTTTGGCCGGATGGCTATGAACGACGAGGAAACCGTCGCCTTGATTGCGGGCGGACACAGCTTTGGCAAGACCCACGGGGCGGGTCCGGCGGAAGCGGTTGGGGCGGATGTTGAAGATGCTCCGCTTGAGTCGCAAGGAATGGGCTGGGCGAGCAGTTACGGCAGCGGGAAAGCGGGCGATGCCATCACGAGTGGCCTGGAGGTGATCTGGACGCAGACGCCGACGCAGTGGAGTAACTTTTATTTTGAGAACCTCTTTAACTACGAGTGGGAGTTGGAGAAGAGTCCGGCCGGAGCGAACCAATGGGTCGCCAAGGATGCCGAGGCGGTGATTCCTGATCCGTTTGATTCGTCGAAGATGCGCAAACCGACGATGCTCACCACGGACATTTCGCTGCGTGTTGATCCGGAATACGAGAAGATTTCCCGTCGTTTCCTGGAGAATCCGGATGAGTTTGCGGATGCGTTTGCGCGGGCGTGGTTCAAGTTGACTCACCGCGACATGGGGCCACGCGCCCGATACCTTGGGCCGGAGGTGCCGGACGAGGTGTTGATCTGGCAGGACCCTATCCCTGCGGTTGATCATGCGCTTGTGGATTCGGGAGACGTTGCCGGTTTAAAAGGCAAGATTCTCGATGCCGGACTCTCGGTTTCTCAATTGGTATCCACGGCATGGGCTTCGGCTTCGACGTTTCGTGGCTCGGACAAGCGCGGCGGCGCCAATGGTGCGCGCATTCGGCTGGCGCCGCAGAAGGATTGGGAAGTCAATCAGCCCGCTCAGCTAGCGCATGTTCTTGAAGTGCTTGAGGCGATCCAGAGTGAATTCAACGACGGACAATCCGACGGCAAGAAGGTGTCACTTGCCGATCTCATTGTATTGGCGGGTTGTGCCGGTGTTGAGAAGGCGGCAAAGGAGGCCGGGCATGACGTTGACGTGCCGTTCACGCCGGGTCGTATGGATGCGTCGCAGGACGAAACGGATGTCGAATCGTTTGCCGTGCTTGAGCCTTACGCGGACGGGTTTCGCAACTATCTCAAGGGTGCGGCGCCGGTGCCGGCCGAGGCGCTGCTCATTGACAAAGCCCAGTTGCTCACGCTGACCGCTCCGGAAATGACCGTGCTTGTGGGAGGGCTTCGCGTTCTTGGCGCCAATACGGATGGATCTCACCATGGTGTTTTCACGGATCGTCCCGAGACATTGACGAATGACTTCTTTGTGAACCTGCTTGATATGGGCACGGAGTGGAAGCAAGTCTCACCTTGTGGGAACGCCTTTGAGGGCAGCAATCGCGCGTCCGGCGAATCCAAGTGGAGTGCCACCCGCTTTGATCTCGTATTTGGAGCCAATTCCATTCTGCGTTCGCTCGCGGAGGTCTATGCGTGTGAGGACTCGCAGGAGAAATTTGTGGCGGATTTCGTCGCTGCTTTTGCGAAAGTGATGGACCTGGACCGGTATGATTTATCGGCCTAAGTCTTGGCTTGATGACACTTGATTCGATGCCGGGGTCGGTAGAATAACCGACCCCGGTTCTTTTTTGAGGGCGGGCGGGTTGGAGGGCTAGTGGAACCGGGCCCGGAGAGGGGGTGCATTGCCGAAAGATTGGTTTCCGGAACCCGTTTATATACTCGAATTTCTTTGAATACACCGGGGAACTTGTCATGACCATGATCAATCGCAGAACGTTACTCAGAGGGATGGCTGCCAGTGCCGGCGCTGCCATTGGGTCCAGTTTGTTACCGGAATTTGCCCGTGCGGCGACGGTGACGAGAGGCGCGCCGAAGCGGGTCATTTTCTTTTTGCAGAACCAGGGGTTTGATCCGGCGACCGCGATTCCGGCGGGTTTGGCGGAGAGTTGTTCGCTTTCTGGGGTGACGTTGCCTGAGCCGGTCAATCCGCTTGAGCCGATTAAGGACATGCTGCACATCGTGAACGGGCTTCACGGCCAGCATACGAGTCCTTCACACAGCGCGTATTTTGGTGCGCTTGGTGGCTACCGTGGCGGGATCGGTATTCCGGCGCGTGGGGCAACGATCGATCACGTGATCAGCGAGGAGTTGCCGGACACGATTCTTCCGCATCTTTGCATTGGGATGGATTCGTTGGAGAACATGCAGTCGCGTCCGACATTGGCGACCTTGTCTGCGACGGGACCGGGTCAGCCGATGTTCATGCATTCCAATCCGAATGATCTTTATGAACTTTTGTTCGGCGGGCTTTCGACGGGAGATGTGAAGCGCCGGTATGAGGCGCGGTCCAAGGTTTACAACAAGATCGAAAAACTTGCGGGTGTTGCGGGGCGTGGACTTCCGGAAGGTGATCGGGAACGGTATGGGAGTTACGTCGATGGTTTTCGTGATATCAATGGATTGCGCGACCGGTTGGCGGGAGTGACGGATCATTTGAAGAATTTTGCGCCGGCGTATGATGAAGGATACACGAATCCTGAATTTGAGACCGACTGGCACGATCGTCTTCTCGATATTGGCCTGGCGTCCTTGAAGTCGGGGATTACGAACACGCTTACGATTGGTTCCGGCCGGGGTGAGATTTTCGGGGCTTGGAAGGGCTTGGGAGTCGTTGAGCAGGGGCACAATCTGGGTCACATGCCGCAGCCGGAAAACGACATTTGGATCAAGATTCGCCAATACAATTGCCGGATGCTCGTCAAGATGGTGCGCGAGCTCGAGTCTATGCCGGAAGGAGCCGGGTCGATGATGGACAACACCGTGATCGTTTACACGAGCAACAATGCCGACAAGCAGCACACGAGCGGCACCAATTGGCCATTTATTCTGATCGGCAACGGGGGGAGCCCCTTCAAGACCGGTCAATTTACCCAGATGGAAGACAAGCGTCCGATTAACGCGATGTATTCGACTCTTCTTCATGCTGCCGGTGCGCCGCAAGATCGTTTCAACATGGACGAGAAGACAGCGGCCACCCATGACACGAAGGTCGGACCGATCGAAGAACTTCTCGCCTGAACCTATGTCAAAACCAACCGCGATTTTTAGCGCGATTGGGCTTATTGCCGGGTCGCTGGCGACTGCGGGAGCCGAAGAACCGATCCGTTCCTTCAAGTCCTTCGCGGAACCGTTCCTGGTCGAGTATTGCTTTGACTGTCATGACGCGAGCACGGAGAAGGGTGGCGTCTCCTTGGAAGAGCTGACGGACATCAGTCCCGACAACGCGGTCCTTTGGAAATCGGTGTGGGAGCAGGTGGCATTGGGTGAGATGCCGCCTCGCGACAAGAAGAATCAGCCGGAGAAGATGGATCGTTTTTGGCTGTCGCAGTGGATCACGGGAGGGCTTGAGCAGGCTTTGGCTGACGAGGGTGGATTCTACACTCATCTCCATCCGTCCAAGGCGAATCATCTTGATCATGATCTTTTGTTCGGCGAGATCGAGGGTGAGTTCAAGCCGGCTTCGACACCGGCGCGGATTTGGCGCATTCATCCGCAGGAGCATTTGGTGCGACTGAATGAATTGATCGACAAGGAGCCGGAATATGATCCGGAGAACCCGGGATTACGTGCTCGGGGCGATTTCATTCCGTGGAATACCCTGGGCGAGGTGAGGGTCTATTTCGGGCTCGACCGCATCACTGGTTGGGTTGGGGGGAGTGCGGCTTATACGGCGGCGATCACGGGATTTCCGCCGATTCTCACCACGGCGAACGACCACGGGTTGCGGAACTATGCGATGCAATACTCCGTCAACGGGGCCGAGGCGACGCAGATTTCGCAGAACGCCGAGGATATTCTTGTTTTCATGGCGCATGGTCCGAAGGGCGAGCCTTATCAATTTGTCGACGATCCCAAGAAGGTGAAGCGGCCCGCCGAGTATGATGGATTGGACATTCGCGGGACGATTCAGAGTTTGGTGTATTCGCCCGATCCGGAGCGTCCTCTGACTCCGGTTTACGAATTGCTGAAGGAGCCGGGTGTCACGGATGAGAGAATCCAAGCGGCGGTTGATTTTCTTTTTGAGGCGCTGACGTTCCGTCCGCCAACGAAAAAGGAAGCGAAGACGTATGTTCGCATGGTGCAGGAAGCGATTGCGGATCTTGGGGAGGAAGAGGGTGCGATCCTGGGGCTGTCCTCGATTTTTCTCGATCGAGAGGCGTTATTTCGCACGGAGCTTGTGGAATACGGCACGCCGGACGAGCACGACCGGGTGATGTTGCAGGACTGGGAGTTGGCTCTTGCCGTCAATGGGGCATTCAGCTATCTCCCGCCGAATTCGGAGCTTCGCCAGGCGGTTCTTGATGGTCGCATGAAAACGCGTGAGGACGTTGAGCGTGAGGTTGCGCGAATTATAGAGGATCCCAGCATTCGGAAGCCGCGTGTGCTTCAGTTTTTTCGGGAGTATTTTGACTATGATCGGGCTGGTCGCATTTGCAAGGACACCGCTGCCTTGAAGAATGCCGCGGGCGGCAATGACACGAGGAGATATACCGAGGCAATGTACGCTGCGACTCAAAGCACCGATCGCCTTATCGAGTTGATTCTCGAGGAGGACCGCGACGTTCTCTCTGAGTTACTAACCACGGATCGCGTTGTTTATGATCGTCGGAACGACACTTTGTATTACAGCACCCACGAGAATCTGAAGAATCCCAAGCCGAAGCCTCATCCTGATAAGCGCAACAAGAAGATCGAACCCACGCCTGAAGAGAAGGGACACACTATTCTACCCGATGGCGAGAGAGTCAAAGTTCGAGTGCCGGCGCTTCGCTATTACAGTGGCAATTCCGATCGGGTTTTGACCACCGCTCCGAAGGCGGAGCGCATGGGAATTCTTACGCATCCGGCGTGGCTCGTTTCGCACACGGACGCAATGGACAATCATGCGATTCACCGCGGCAAGTGGGTTCGGGAGCGCTTGCTTGGAGGGGCGGTTCCGGATGTGCCGATCACGGTTGATGCCCAACTCCCCGATGAACCGGGCACGACCCTGCGTCATCGGATGCGGGTGACCGCTGAGGAGTATTGCTGGAGTTGTCATGACAAGATGGATCCCTTGGGTCTTCCTTTCGAGATGTATAATCACATTGGTTTGTATCGCACGACGGAGTATGGGGAGCCGGTCGATACGAGCGGGGAGATTATCGACAGTGGCGATCCTTCGATTGATGGGCCGGTCACGGATGCATTGGATCTGATTCGGAAACTTGCGGAGAGTGAGCGTGTCGAGCAGGTGTTTGTGCGTCACGCGTTCCGTTATTGGATGGGGCGTAACGAGACTCTCAACGATGCTCTGATTCTCCAAGAGGCCTGGCGTGCGTATCGCGACAGTGGGGGGAGTATGAATGCGTTGATTACTTCGCTGGTGACTTCGGATGCATTCCTTTACCGCCAGGTGAAGCCGAAGCGTAAGGATATTGCTTCCGAGTAGCGTGCGGGTTGCGCAAGGAGGCTGCTACATTGGAGCGATCCGTTTTGAGCCGACGTCGGTGGTGAGCATGACGTGGGCGTCGAAGCTACGGTAAATCAGGTCGTTTTTAATTTCCTGGTGCTCGGCTGAGTCCCACAGATTGACGAACTCCCATGGGTCTTCCTGAAGTTCGTAGAGTTCTCCCGAGCCTTTACCGTGGTACACGCTCAGCTTGTATCGGTCGTCGCGATACATCGTGGCGAAGCTTCCGTCCCCGCCGGTGAAGAAGCTGTCGAGGGAATCGAAATATTCACAGCGGACGAAGTCCCGGTGGTGATCGGGCGTGGCTTCACCTTCGAGGATCGGGGTGAGGCTTTTGCCTTGTGCGTAATCGGGTTGAGGCAGGCCGGCGAGGTCGAGGATGGTTGCGGTCATGTCGAGCAGTTCGACGAGAGCGTCGCTGCGAAGGTCCTGTTTGAATCTGCCGGGGCATGAGAAAATGAGCGGGACGCGCACGAGTCCTTCGTAGAAGCGGCATCCTTTGTACATGAGTCCGTGATCTCCGAGGGTTTCGCCGTGATCGCTGGTGAAGATGATAATCGTGTTCTCCCGTTGACCGCTTTCGTCGAGGTATGCGAGCAGGCGCGCGAATTGATCGTCGATTTGGGCGATCATTGCGTAGTAGAGGGCTTGCTTTTGTTTTGCTTCGTGTTGTTCCGGGGTTTGGACTTCTCCTTGGAAATCGACGTTTGCCAGTTGGGCCTGTTGTTCGAGATCGCTTGGTTTGAAATGCGGGCCGGGCATTTCATCGGGGTTGAATTGGTTGGCGTAGGATTTTGGGGGGATAAATGGCGGATGGGGATCGTAGATATTGACGGAGAGGAACCAAGGGCCGGTGCGTGATTCGTTGAAGAACTCAAGGGCGCGTTCGGTGGCCCAGGTGGTTTGGTGGAACTCGGTGGGGACGCGGTCCGTGCTTTCGCGCATGGCATTGAGGTCTCCGCCTTTTTCGCGGACCCATTCCGCGTAGTCGTGTCCTTCGGGCCAGTCGTCGCGTGGGGCGTGGCTGAATTTCCAGTAGCGATAGCCGTCGTCGAGACGGGGTTCCGTGCGTTTACCCGAGCTTTGGAGGTGAAATTTGCCGATGTTTCCGCAGTCGTATCCGCTATCGGCGAGCAGTTTACTGATGAGGGGTGGGTGATCGGGAAAAGTGTCGTTGCCGTTTCGGGTGTTATGGACGCGGCTGGGATACATGCCCGTCATGAAACTGGAGCGGCTGGGGGTGCAGATGGGGCTTTGGCAGTAGGTGGTGGTGAAGGTGGTGCCTTCGGAGACGAGACGGTCAATGGTCGGGGTATGCACATAGGGATTACCGAGGGCACCGATTGTGTCGAAGCGTTGTTGGTCCGTGCAGTAGAGGAGGATATTCGGGTGTGTCTTAGTCATTGTTTCCGTCAACGTTACCGGGGAGCGTGTCTTTGCGTGCGAGTTGCTTTTTTATTACGATTGGCAGGATCAGCAGCAGGAGCGATATACCAAAGAATACAACTGTGAGGGGGCGGGTGACGAGAGGCAGGAAGCTGCCTCCAGATTGCATCAGTCCGGCGACGAGATTCTCTTCGGCGACGGGGCCGAGGACGAAACCGATGACGAAGGGGGCAAGGGGAATTTTGAATCGGTCCATGGCGAATCCGGCGATGCCGAAGGCGAGCATGACCCAGACGTCGAAGAAGCGGTTGGCAAGCGCGTAGGAGCCGATCACGCAGAAGGTCATGATTACGGGGACGAGTATGTATCGCGGGACCGAACCGAGGCGTGCGATCCATCTGACGGACGCGATCATCATGAAGACCATGCAGACATTGGCCCAGAAGTAGGACCCCGTGATGGCGTGGACGATTTCGGGATCGGATTCGAAGAGCATGGGGCCGGGGGCGAGGCCGTGGATGACGAAGGCACCGAGGAGGATGGCATCGATGACGCTGCCGGGGATGCCGAGGGCGATGAGGGGGATGAGGGCACCGCCGACGGTGGCGTTATTGGCGGATTCGGAAGCGACGACACCCGAGTCGCAGCCTTTGCCGAATTCTTCGGGAGTTTTTGACGCGTTGCGAGCGGCGGAGTAGGCCATGACCGAGCCGATGTTTGCTCCGACGCCGGGGAGGATGCCGACCCAGGTGCCGATGAGGCTGCTGCGGAGGATATTGGCGGCCTGTTGTCGCCATTCGGCGATGGTGAGGAACATTCCTTTGCGGCTTCCCTGGACGTCGGTTTTGGATGGGGGGGTGGGGCGGAGGGCCTCGTTGAGGATTTGGCTCAGGGCGAAGAGGCCGATGAGAACGGGGAGGAGTTTGAAGCCGTCGTTGAGTTCGGAGATACCGAAAGTGAGTCGGACCTGACCGGTGCCGGGTGCGACTCCGGGCATGGCCATGAGGATACCGAGGAGGCCGGCGAAGATGCCTCGGATTTGGGATTTGCCGCCGACGCTGGCGATGAGGACGAGGGCCATGAGGACCATGGAGAAGAACTCGAAGGGGCCCATGCGGGTGGACCATTTGGCCATGGGGCCGGCGAGGAGGATGAGGAAGAGCCAGGAGACGATGCCGCCGGCGAACGAAGCGAGCACGCCGAGGCCGAGGGCGCGGCCGGGGCGACCGGATTTTGCCATGGGGTAACCGTCGAGCGTGGTCATCATGGACGCGGGGGTGCCGGGCATGCGCATGAGGGTGGCGGTGATGAGTCCGCCGCTGACGGAGCCGACATACATCGACACGAGGAGAACCAGGGCGTCGCTTCCATTCATGGAATACGTGAGCGGCAAGGTGAGAGCGATGAGCATGGCCCCGGTGAGGCCGGGAGTGGCGCCGACGAGAATGCCGAGGGCGGTGCCGATGAGAATCCATCCGACAGCGCCGGGGTCTGAGATGAATGTCAGTCCTTCCATATCCGGGTATTGTTACGGCAAGTCGATCACGAGGACCTGGGTGAAGAGATAGAAGCAACCGAAGCCGAGCGCGAGTCCGGCGCCGACGAGGATGGAGACGGGGCGGATGCCGATGGGTCGTCCTTTGAGCCAAGCCAAGCCCAGGAGGGGTACGTAGATCAGGGTGGCGACGGGGAAAGAGACGTGGCCGATTTGCATGGCGAGGACGTAGGCGGCGCTCAAGAGCAGGACGGCGATCATGAGGGGCCAGCGGAGGGGTGTGTCGCTGGCGTCTTCCCCTTGGAAGGCGCGGTGTTTACGGGTGCGTAATTCGTCGATGACGATCCAGGCGGCGCAGAGGGCGAGGATCGTGATCAGCGCGGTGGGCAAATCCGGGAGGCGTTCCAATTCGGCGATTCCCACGGATGCGATGGCCTTCTCGCGGCGAGCGATTTCTTGGCGCAAGGCGTCTCCCCGGAGGACGGTGGGGTCGACTTTCATGTCAGCGAGAGTCTCTCGCAGAGCTTCATTATTCATCGCTTGTTCGAGGGCATCGGCGAAGAGTTCGATTCTCACTTCGGGGGTGCCACGGGGGGCCCACCAAAACTGGATACCGGAGCTCACGACGTCGTATCCTTGTTCGCGAGCCGTGGGTAGATTTGGCGCTTCGGGATGGCGGGCTTCTCCGAGGAAGGCGAGGGCGCGGATGCCGGCATCTTTGAACTGGAAGTATTCGGATATCGAGAAGGCGGTGGCGTCGATGTGACCGCCTTGGAGGGAAGCGAAGCGTTTGGCGCCGCCGCCGGTTTGGACGTATCGGAACGCGCTGCCGGGTGCTTGGGCTTCGAGTTGGCGTCCGGCGAAGTAGCTGGGGGCCCCGACGTTGGCACCGAAGACGACCGTATCAGGCTCGGTGGTGGCTGTGTTTAGTAGGGAGGCGAGGTTCGGGTGGGGAGAATTTTCGTCGACGCAAACGACCATCCCGGCGGTGCCGGTAGCGGCGATGGGGGTGAACGCTTCGGGACCATAGGGGGTGATGCCGGCGTACTTCGCAGTGATGATGCCTTCGTGGAGATTGAGGAGAGTGTGTCCATCTGCCAGCGCGTCTTTGACCCGGCGGCTGCCGATGGAACCGCCGGCGCCGGGCACATTGATGACGACGAGCGGCTGGGGGAGGAGGTTTTCGTCGCGGATTGTTTTTTGGACGACCCTTACGAACTGATCGCTGCCCCCTCCAGCGCCGAAGGGAACGATGATTTTGACCGGCTTGTGGGGATAGGGTTGGGCGGGCTTGTCGTCGGAAGGATTACAAGCTCCCAACAGTAGAGCTGTGGTAGAGAGTAGCCACAGTCGTATTCCCAGGTTGTATGAGTCCCGCATCGCTTCTAGTGAAGCGGGTCCTCGTGTGGTGTCCCGTAAATCCTGTAACACACTGATAAAATGGAAATATTATAGTATGCCTCGTTTCACTCGGGAAGATATTAAGATGCGCGATCTTCTTTTCCACCTTCTGCGTTCTGCCTCAGTCATTCGCCGCGGCGAACTCCTTCGGCACGCCTAGAATTTGAAAAAGAATCTTCGCGCAGTGTGTCACACTATTTCCGGGACACCACACCGGCAGTGAGCGTCAATGGAAGTCGTCGGGCAGGTTACGGGGTGAGGAGAAGCTCGAAGAACCGGTCCCGGGCGGCGAGATTGGAGCCGATGAGCCGTGAGGCTTTGTCTTTCTCGCGTGAGGAGGCTTTTCCGGCGACGACGCGCCGGAGGAGACGTCCTTCTTTGCGTTTGAGGGGCGTTATCGGGGCCTTTTCGTGGGTTGAGCGGGGATGATCGTTGGAAGTGGGGCGGCTGGTGGAGATGTTTTTCATGGAGACTTTTCCTTTCTGTTTACCGGGATACCGGCAAGGCGGGGATGTCTTTCACGAAAAACGCACCCAATTTGGGTAAGGAAGTGGGGGTGAGACGTCTGTCTGGGGTGAGCTGGTTTAACGACTTCCTCTTTCTACTTGGGAGATCGCGGTGGCTTTTGAGGGATCGTCTCTGGAGGAAGAGAAATTTTTATCCAGCCAGTGCAGGAGGGCGATGACGGCAATGACGATGATAATGAGGCTTTGTGGTTTGATGGTGGTGTCCATGATCCTTTGCTTTTGGTTATTTTCATTGGGCGCTGGAGGGTCATGGATGGCACCATTCCACGTGAGAATGACAATGTGGGGTGAGGAAGAATGACAGTTTTGTCATTCTGGCTCATTTGGGGGGAGGGATAGGGCGGGTGGGTGGATCGGCTAGTCGACGACGGGATGGAACATGATGTTCCGGTATTGGACGGAGGTGTGGTCGCCTTGGAGGTAGAGGGGGCCGGGGGAAATGATATCGGATTGGTAGGCGCCCATGGTGTTGCCGATGATGGGTTGGTTATCGATGACCGTTTCTCCATTGAGGACGACGGTGGCGTGGCGGTCGACGATGGTGATCTCGTATTTTTGCCATTCACCGCCGACCTTGCCGGCCATCTTTGTGGGTTCGATGCGGCCAAAGATGGCGCCGACCCCCTGGATGCCCTGCATGCGGGAGTCACGATCGACGACTTGGGCTTCGTAGGCGCCACGGACGTAGATGCCGCTATTGCCGCCGGGGGGGACATTGAATTCGATTTCGAGTTTGCCATCGCCGAAGACATCTTCGGTGCGAAGGTTTCCGTAGCGTGAGAAGGGGTCGAAGGTTTCTTTCGGGGTTTCGTTGACGAGGACGCCATCGATGGCCTTCCAGCCATTGCGTTGTTCGGGGTTGGAGAGTTTCCAACCGGAGAGGTCGGTGCCGTTGAAGAGGGAGACCGGCTCACCGAATTTTACCTGGGAGAGGTCGGGGGCATCCGGGAGGGGTGGGAGTCGTTTGCCGGTGTGCGTGAGGGTGGATTGATCGGGGAGGGTGGTGACGAGGGTGATGGTGTCGCCATCGACGGTGGCCGTATGTGAGCAGGGGACGCGGTCTCCGGTGGGCGGGCCGCCGGGGAACTCGGGTTTACCGACTCTCAGGTTTCGGGTGAAGGTGAGTTCGTCGTCATTGAGATTGAAGTCGGTGAGGGGTTTGGATTGTCCGACGGACCATAGTTGACCGCTGAATTGGTCATCGGCGACATCGAGGGTGAGCCATCCGGCGTCGCCGTTGCTCATTTTGATTGCCCAGTTTCCGATGAAATCACCCGGACCGGCGACGGCGGAGACGGGCAGGAGGACGGTGGCGAAGAGGGTGCCAAGAAAGCGTTCCGTGATCATTTTTTCTTTTTCTTTGAGTGGGAGATGGAGGGGCGGGCGACTTTCTCGTTGGGGCCGCGCATGACGTAAGGTTCCCACTGGGCTTTTGCTTCTTCCCATTCTTCGAGGGTGCGGGTGGGATACCAGGCGGGCCAGCCGATCGAGTTGAAGTCCAGATTTTCGGGGTTATCGCGAACCCAAGCATCGACGGTATCGGTGGGGCGGGCCTCGGGGAAGGCGTTTTTAGCGCGGAAGGTGTCGGAGACACCTTGGTCGTCGATGACGTTTTCGCGCCAGTTTTTGAGTTCGGCGAGAAGATCGGATTTGATGTCGGCGTATTCCGGGTCATCGGCGACATTGTTGACTTCGTGCGGGTCTTTATTGAGGTCGAAGAGTTCGATGTCCGGTTTGGCAGGGGCAAAGAAAGCGGCTTGTTCGGGGGTGAGTTCGCCTTTCATATTGAGGATGTTCATTTCGGCGAGCATGGGGTAGGCGCCCTCTTTGTATCGGTTGTATTGGCACCAGGCGCGCTCGGGCATGAGGTTCTGAATGAGCTTGTAGTCCTTGGAGCGAATCGCGCGCATGGAGTCGTGGGTTTCGTCCATCTTATCGCGTGCGGCAAAGACGTACGGGCGATTTTTCACCTCTTCGCTGAAGAGGCTTTTGCCGTGGAGGGGGACAGGGGCTTCAACCCCGGCGGCTTCGAGGATCGTCGCGCAGAGATCGATTGATTGGACCAGGTCTTCGCTGACTTGACCGGGTTCGATTTTACCCGGCCAGCGAACGATCATGGGGATACGGATGCCGCCGTCGTAGAGGAACTGTTTGCCGCGGATATGGCAGCGGCCGTGGTCACCGATGAAGATGACGATCGTGTTATCGGCGAGGCCTTCGTCCTCGAGGCGTTTGAGGACTTCGCCGACCTCGCGATCGACGAGTTGCATTTGTTCGAGGCCGTTGGCCCAGTCGCGTTTGGCGAAATCGGTGTCGGGGTAGTAGGGGGGCAGTTCGACGTCGGCGATGTCGATGGGGCGATCGGGATCGCGATTCCAGGAGCGGTGAGTGCCGCCGAAGGTGATGCGGGCGAAGAAGGGTTGATCGGGCTCTCGCTCGTTCCAGTCGCGACCCATGAAGAGTTCGGCGTGGGTATTGGGAGTGAAGTTACAGTCGATTTTCTTGCTGAGCAGGGCGGTGAAGTAGCCGGCGTCGGCGAGGAGATGGGGGATGGGTTTGATGTCGTGGGGGAGCGACTGCTTGTCGTGGGTGCGGTGTTGGTTGGCGCGGATGTAGTTTTGGTGAAAACCGGTCATCATGGCGGACCGGGAGGTGGAGCAGACGGGAGAGGTGGTGAAGGCGTTTTCGTATCGGATGCCTTCCGAGGCTAGCTGGTCGACGTGGGGGGTGTGGAGGCCTTTGGTGCCGTAGCAGGAGAGGTCGGCAGACCAGTCTTCGATGGTAATCCACAATACATTCGGGGAACCTGCAGTTTCATTCTGATGCGGCTTCGCCGCGTTCAGAGAAGTGATTCCTACAGTGGCGAGAACGAAACATGCGAGGAGGTATGTCAGGGGACGATTCATGGTTTTGGAGTTTGAGAATTATTGGACACCGGAGAACTGGGAGACATTCATCTCTTTCTCCCAGGCGATGAGTTGTTTGGTGAGTTTTTGGGCGATTTCCGGGTGGGCTTCCGCGAGATCGTTTTGTTCGTAGCGATCTTTTTCGACGTTGTATAGGTTTACTTTGCCGCTGCGGTAGGCGAGCAATTTCCATGGGCCTTCGCGAACGGAGGCGTAGAGGTCTTGATAGGCTCTGTATGCGAAGACCGGCTGACCGCGTTCAAGGGTGGCATTGTTTTTGATGGTGGACAAGAGGGAGACCCCGTCGAGGTCTTCGTGATTAGCGGGGTTGCCGCCGGCGATTTCGACGAAGGTGGGGAAGAGGTCCGTGGTTTGGACGATGCTGGCATTGGTGGCTCCCTTTGCGGGGGTGACGCCGGGCCAATGGACGAGGAAAGGGACGCGGGCACCGCCTTCGCCGAGCGTGTCGGTGCGTTTGCTGCCGCGGTAGGGTGGATTCTCCCACCAGCTCCCTTGATCGGAGGTGAAGACGATGAGGGTATCCTTGTCGACACCTTTGGCCTTGAGCGCGTCGCGAACGCGGCCGACGGATTCGTCGACGGAGGCGATCATGGCGGCGTAGTGGGCTTCCGCGCCTTCGAGGCCTTTCTCTTCGAAGTGTTTGACGAGGTCTTTCCGGCCGACGTGGGGTTTGTGGACGCCGTAATACCAGAGGGAAATCATGAAGGGCTGATTGCGGTCGTATTCTTCAATGAAGGCGACGGTATCGTCGGTGAGTTTGTCGGTGAGGTATCGTTCCTGTTCGTCGGCCATGACGTCGGAGTATTTGAAATACGGCGGGTAGTACGAGCTAGGGTGGCCGGCGTTTGCGGTTCCGATTTGGCGGTCGAAGCCCTGTTTGACAGGGTGGAATTTTTCGTGACCGAGGTGCCATTTGCCGACGAAGAGGTTGTAATATCCCAATTTCTTAAGAGCTTCGGCGTAGGTGGTGTGCTCGAGGGGGAGCCAATTGCGGCATGGGAATTGGGCGGGGTCGTCGGGCCAGAGATTGAATTCCACGTCGGTGCGTCCGAAGTCATCGAAGTCGGGGTGTTTGGGGCCGCCGGGAATATGGCGGACGATTTGGAGGCGAGCGGGGTGTTTGCCGGTTACGAGCGTGCTGCGGCTGGGGCTGCAGGTGGGGCTCGCGATATAGGCTTGTTCGAAATCGATACTTTCGGTGGCGAGTTGGTCGATGTGTGGTGTTTCGTAAACGGGGTGTCGGTATCCGACGTCTGTCCAGCCGAGGTCATCGACGAAGAAGAGGACGATGTTTGGTTTGTCTTTTGTTCTCTTTTTCCGATCGGCGGGATCGAGGGGTGCGTTTGATTTGGGGATTCTGGCGGCGTGGGCTTGGATGGTGGGTTGGTGTTTTGGGTCGGGGGCGAGGTTGGTGAACTCGTTTGGGTCGCTGCGATGGTCGTAGAGTTCTTCTGAGCCGTCGGCGTATTGGATGTATCGCCAATCCTGGGAGCGGATGGCGTTGTTTCCCGGGCCCTCGGTGATGATGGCGACGCGATCCGGTTCGGCTTCGGGATCTTTCATAAGGGGGACGAGACTTTTGCCATCGAGGTGTTGCGGGAATTCGAGTCCGCAGAGTTCGGCGAGGGTGGGGTAGATGTCGATGAGGCTAACAGGGCGGCGGCATTGGATGCCGGCGTCGAAACCGGGGGCGGCGACGACGAGGGGGACGTTTGTGGTTTGTTCCCAGAGGGCGAACTTTTCCCAATGTTCTTTGTGGCCGAGGTGGTATCCGTGATCGGACCAAAGGACGACGACGGTGTTGTCGGCGATGGGGCTTTGTTCGAGGGCGTCAAGGAGGCGCCCGACCATTGCGTCGGCGAAGGTGGCGGAGGCGAGGTATGCTTGGACGGCTTCGGGCCATTTCTTGTTTTCCACGATCCATTCGTGCCAATGGCGTCGGGCCATTTCCTGGCCGGCGGCGGGGACATCGTCGAGGTCATCTGACGGGGCTTCGGGGGTGTAGTCGGCGTCGGGATAATGATCGAAGTAGGAAGCGGGGGTGTACCAGGGGATGTGAGGGCGATAGATCCCGACGGCGAGGAAGAGGGGTTGGTCGTGATCTTGGGAGAGGACATTTTCTGCCCAGGCGACCACTTTGCCATCGCCCATTTCATCGTCTTCGATGTCGAGGGCGGCCCAATCGAAGAAGCCTTTGTAGAATTGTTTGTCTCCGTTGGTGGGGACTTCGGAGGGGAGGGCTTCTAATGGGAGCTGTTGATTTTTTGAGGGGAAGAATTCATCCCATGGTTTTGGGTCGAGATAACCTTCATGGCCCCAGTCGCTCAGGGAGGCAGCGTGGTAGAGTTTACCGCCGCCGAGCGTGCGGTATCCGTTATTTTTGAAGTGTTGCGGGAGGGTGAGGATACTTTTGAGGGGGGTGGATTCGCGCCAATCCTGCCAGTTGAAGTAGATGCCACTGGAAGTGGCGAGCATGCCGGTCATTACCGCGGTGCGGGAGGGGTTGCAGGCGGGGACGGCGCAATGGGCGTTGGTGAAGAGTGTGCCTTGGGCGGCGAGGCGGTCGATATTTGGGGTGTGAGCTTTTGGCTCGTGACCGAGGGCGCCGATGCCGTTGTTGAGGTCATCGATGGCGATAAATAGGACGTTGCAACGTGAGGTTGCATCCCGATGCTCCTTCGCCGCGGCGGTCGCTGCGACGGCGGCGGTCAGTGCAAGGATGATGACGAGATAGAGGAGACGGGGCATGGATGGGGGGAATTTGCTTAGGTGATGAGGTCTTCGATGAGGCCCGTGGAGTCCCCGAAAGAATCCGTTTTGATGCCGCAGCCTTTGAGTTGGGAAAGCCAGAGGTTGCAGAGGGGAGTTTTTGGATCATCCATAACGATATGTTGACCTTGTTTGAAGCCGGCTCCTCCGCCTGCGATGAGGGTGGGACAATTGCGGAGGGTGTGGACGGAGAAGAGATTAGTGCCGAAGGTCAGGGACGTTTGGTCGAAGAGATTGGAGCCGTCGGCTTCTTTTGAGGCTCTCAGTTTATCGATGAAACGGGCGAGGAACTTGGCGTTGTGGAGATCGCGCATTTCGGAGACTTCGCGGCGTTCGCCGTGTGAGTAGTGACTCATTGTGTGGGCACTGATTCCCGCGCCGAGGCTGGATATCATGGTATCGACGGGCATGCGGTAGGTGATGACGCGGGTGGCATCGACTTGCATGGCCGCGACCATGAGGTCGACCATTACACCCATTTCTTCGTAACCGATGAGGGACTCGGAGGGTTCCGTGAGGGGTGGATCGGGCTGTTTCTTTTCGATGCCGAGCCATTGTTCTTCTTTGGAGAGACGCACTTCGATTTCGCGAACGGACTCGAAGTATTCGTCGAGTTTTTCGTTATCGGATTTGCTGATCTTCCGTTTCACGGATTTCGCGTCGGACATCACGGTATCGAGGACGCTGCGTTGTTCGGCGAGGCGGGCTTGGCGTTCGGCGAGGGGGGTATCTTCGTTGGAGAAGAGACGATGGAAGGCCGCGACTGGCGTATCGAGGCCGGAGACGGGTTTACCCTGTCGGTTCCAGGCGAGGGAGAGGCCGGGGCCGTGTCCGTCGCCCCCGGAATTACCCATTCCTTTGGCGCAGAGTTGGATGGAGGAGAACCGGGTTTCCGTACCGAGTTGTTCCGCGGCGAGTTGGTCGACAGAAATGGTGTTGTGGAAGCTTTGGCCGGGGACGGCGTAGCGATTGGCGCCGGTGAGCCAGAAAGTGCTTCCGCTGTGGCCATCCTGAGAATCTTTGTGCATGAGATGCTGGATGAAGGACAGATCATTGCGGTGTTTTTCCAGCGGTTTGAGGATTTCAGGGAAGGTATAGTCGGTGCCGACATCTTCTTTGTGGGGGAACCATTTATCGGCGGTGACTCCGAATCCCATGCCGAGCCAGACCATGCGTTTTGGGCTGGCGGGGGCTGCCGCGGCGGCAGCGAATTTGCGAAAGCCGAAGGATTCGAGGAAAGGCAGCGCGATGGCGGCTGAGCTGCTTTTCAGGACGGCGCGGCGGGTAATATTCTTTTTCATAGGATGGTTACTTGGACTGGAAGGTTTTCGTTTGGACGAGCGCATGGATGAATTCATCCAGTTGGTATTCGTTTTCATCCGCGTGCGAGAGGATTTCTTGGGCGAGGTCGTGGTCGGTGAATCCGAAGGGGCGACCGAGCGCATAAGTAATGAGGGCTTCGGTGAGGCCCATGGCGAAGGCGTCGATTTCTTCGGCGACTTCCTCGCGCAGTTCGAAGAAGTTGGAGAATTCTCTATCTTGTCCAATGCTACCGCTGGGATCGATGGGGAATTCGGCGAGAAACTTCTGTTTTCGTCCTCGCACGATATCGGTTTCGCGCCATATGCCGGCGGCGTCGAAGTTTTCCATTCCGAAACCGATGGGATCGATTTTCTGGTGGCATTGGGCGCATTGCGGTTCTTCCTGGTGAATTTTCACGAGATCGCGCGACGAGAGGATTTCGTCTTCGAAGCGGCTCAATTGGGGGACGTTGGGTGGGGGGGGGGGAGGGGGGTCGTTCAGGAGTTTACGAAGCACCCACACGCCTCGTTCCACGGGTGAAGAGCGTTGGCCGTCGGAGCCCATAGCGGCGACGGCGGCAGAGGCGATAAGGCCGCCTCGCGGGGAATCTTCGGGGACGGGAACTTTGCGCCAGTGATGGCCTTCCACGCCATCGATTTCGTAGTAGTCGGCGAGGACGTCATTGAGGACGACGAAATCGGAATCGAGCAGGTTGCTGAGGGGGAGTTTTTCGTGGAGGAGGGTGGAGACGGTTTGGTAAATTTCTTCACCGGCGCAGTCGCGAGTGGCGTTATCGAATTTGGGATAGTCGCGACCTTCGAACGCGAACATTCCGAGGCGATACATTTCGAGCCATTGGAAAGTGAAACTGCGGATGAAGCGATCGGAGCGGGGATCGGCGAGGAGGCGCCGGGTTTGTTTTCTGAGGTTCCAGTGTTTCTTAAGTCTTCCTTCTTTTGCGAGGGAGAGGAGTGTTTCATCGGGAGGTTCGCTCCAGAGGAAATAAGAGAGGCGGGTGGCCAGCTCGGTTCCGGAAAGTTCTTCGGAGGAGGAGTCGCCGGTGGCTTCGACCATGTAGAGGAAGCTGGGAGAGGAGAGCACGATGGCGAGGGGATCGATGAGGGCTTCGGTGAGTTTCTCGCCTTCTTCGCGTTTGGTTTGGAAGCGTTTGACGAGTTTATCGATGAACTCGGTTTCGGGGGTCTCGCCGCGGAAGGCTTTGACGGCGAAGCGGCGGATGACTTCTCTGGCGTAGTCTTCTTCGCTTTGAGATGCGTCTTGTTTGAAGAGGATTTCTGCGACGGCAGGGTTGGGTTCTTCGGGGAGTGGTCCTTCCAGCTCGACCCAGTCGATCCAGACGCCCCATGGGGTTCCGTAGCCGTTTTCGTCCACGTATATGGAATGCAGGTTCTTGTCTCCGCGATCCATGTGGGTGCGTTTTTGCACCCAGTATGCGGCGTCCATACCCGGTTCATGTTCGATGGGAAACTCGATGACCTGTGGTTTATTCAGTGGGGCGGTGACTTTGCGCCAGCCGAGACGGGTGGCGTTTTGGCCTTCGCGACGCGAAAATTCGAGGTAACGAAAGCGGACTGGATCGTCTTCATATGCTGCGGCTTGGACGCGGATGATGTACTTGCCCGGATGCCAGCTTCGCAATTGGGGAAACTTCATTTGAGTGAATCCGTCTTTGATAGTGACCATCAAGGCGGCGCCCTTTTTGTTTTCGGGAGCGTCGAGCCATTTTTTCACCTGCATGAATCCGTCGGAAGCTCCGCTCGAACGATCTCCCTGCCAGGCGTCGAGGAATCCGAATTGTTTTGCGGCTTCGTCGGTGCCGCCCGCCCCGAGGAAGGAGTAGTATCGTTTCGCGCGATCGAGTCTTTCGGCTGCGAGGTTGGCGTAGAAGGGATAGAAATAATCTTCCGGCTCGATACGGATCGTTTCCGACGGTCGTTGTGATTTTGCCAAGAGTGCGAGTTCGAGGGTATTGCGGGCGGTGGCGAGGTAATTTTCCAATTGGTCGCTCGAGAAAAAGAGGGAGGCGCCTTCGGTGTCGAACTCGGCGTTGGCGCGATCATCGGGGAGGTTTGAGGTATTCGGTCGGACGCCGAGCAGGACATTGAGAGTGTTGGCGTATTCGCGGCGGTTGAGGCGGCGGAGTGCGATCTCGCCTCCGGAATCGCTTAGGATGCTGCGGGCGAGGACCATTTGTTCGGAGAGATCGCGGAGAAAGTCAGTTTTTTCTTCGGGGGATATTTGTTTCTTATCTTCCGGCGGCATTTCGCCGGAGTTGAGGGCGTTGAGGACTTTATTCCAGAGTTCCGCTGTTTGGATGTCGTCGGTGAGGGTGAAGGAGAGCGTATCGAGATTAACCTCGCCTTTTTCGGTGCTAGAGTCGTGGCAATCGAGGCAGTATTTGTCGAGGACCTCGAAGTGTTTTTCGGGCATGACGGCGTGACGTTCAGCCGGAGAAGCGCTGAGCGTGAGGGCGAGGCAAGACATGCTGGACAGGATGAATTTCATTTGAGCGTGTTCTCTTGATTCAATTCGTCCGGAACAGAGGGCTGTGCACAGCGGCCGCGATGGTGTCGACGATACGGTATTCGTGTTCTGCCGATTTTTCGAGGATGGCGTCGATTTCGGCAAACTGGGTGTCGTTGGGTTCGATGCCGTTTGCGTAGGTGAGGAGCTTGGTGATGAAGCAGCGGACGAAGCGGTCGCGATTGGCATCGGTGAGGATGTGTTTCCGGAACTCGACGATATCTTGGTATTCAGTGCCGTTGCGGAATTTGGCACCGGCGTCTACCGGGATGGTGACGTCTTTCCAGAGTTTGGAAGGGGGTAATTGTTCTTCTTCGTCTGCCGGAGTCACGGCGACGGGGACGGTGTATTCGTCGCGCCACGCGCCGGTGGGATCGAAGTTTTCGAAGGCGTATCCCCAAGGATCGATCGTTTCGTGGCAGCTCATGCAATTTTCGTCGGCGACATGGGCGGCGAGGACCTCCTTGATGGTGCGGGCCTGGCGGACATCGGGTTCGGTGATTTCGACGTCGGGTGGGGGCGGGGTGGGATGGATGCCCATGAAATTTTCCATGACGTAGACGGCGCGGTGAATGGGAGAGGTGGCGAGGCTATCGGCGGTGGCAGTGAGGAAGGCGCCCATGCCGAGGAGTCCGCCACGCCGGCCATCGGTGAAGGTGTATTTTCGGAATGTGGAATCCATTGGGACATCGTCCGAGGCATCGTAGATGGTGGCGAGATCGGCGTTGATGAAGCTGTAGTCGGCGGAGAGGAATTCGGGGAGCGGGAGGTTTTCTTCGATGGCGTGGGCGAAGAAGTGCATCACTTCGGCGATCATGTCTTCACTGATGCGCTTGCGGTGGTAGAAGCGGTAGCGATCCGGGTCGGGCGCCATGAAGTTGATGTCGTTGAGTTCGAGCCAGGCGAACGGGAAGGCGTGCAGAAATTCGCCGGCGAGGTTGTTCTCGAACTGGTGTTGAACTTCGGTGCGGATGGAATCGAAGGAGGTAAGTTCTGCGGCGGTGCTGCGAAGGTGTTCGTTAGGCGCGTTGCTTTGGAGGAAAAAGCTGAGCTTGGTGGCGAGGCGGTCGGCGGGGGTGACCTCGCCGGCGTTGATGAGAAGAAAGTTCGGGGAAACGAGAATGGAGACGATGCCTTCCTTGAGAGCTTCGATGGTGCCGAGATCCTCGGCGCGGGACTCGACGAGGGCGACGATGGGAGCGAGGTCCTCGGGGGAGATGTCCCGGCGCCAGGCCCGCTTGGCGATGGGGGTGAGGATTTGAAGGGTGTTTTCGATTTTTGGATCGGTTCCGAGGAGGGCGATTTGTCGTGGAGGTGGCCAGGATTCGTAGAAGGGGCCTTCGACGACTGCACTGTAGAGGCGTGGGCGGGCGCCTTGCCAATCATCGACCCAGTTGTGCCAGGTGTCAGTTTTACGAACCTTCCCTTGTTTTTCGCCCAGGATGCGAAGTTCTTCGTCACGTCTTGCGTAGCCATCGGGATCGTTTTCTTTGAGGTGGTACGCCGCGATGGATTGCTGGAACTTGAAGTTACCATTGCCGTAGAGCGTGAAGGCATCTGTGGGGTATCGGACTTCGAGTCGGGTGCCGGCCGCGAGCCACTCGTCGAGTTCGATGGTGGTGGTCTCTTCATCCGGGAGATTGAATGAGCGAACGCGGTCGCCGAGGACGATATTCAGTGGGATGGGTTCGGTGTTGTAGTAGCCGGTAAACTTGGTGTCATAGATTTCGCGATCTTTGCCGGTGCATTGGATGCTGACGCGATAGCGGCCGGTGGCGGGAGCCTCGAGGAAATCGTGGAAGAGGATGGCGCGCTTGGGATCGCGAAAGTCAAGGTGACCGTCCTTGCCCCAACGGATGGGGCGCTTTGAGTTTTGGGCGACATGTTCCCACATCATGCGTTCGGCGGGAATTTCGTAGCGTTGGGATTCGGGCATGGGGCCATCGAGGATGGTGGCGTCGACGATATTGCGGACGGCTTCGATGTATTGTTCGAGGTGGAACTTACTGAAGCCGAGTGTTTCGCCGTGCGTATCGAAGCCATGGTGGAGGGTATCGCCGATGAGGTTGGCGGCGGGACGGTGGGTACCGATGTCTTCGAGGAGGAGGGCATCGGCGACGGCGTTCGCGAACTCGCGGTTGTTGAGGCGGCGTGGTTGTGGTTTTTCTTCCGGGTTGGCCGCGCTATCGAAGCGTTCGAGTTTGCGTTCGATCCAGGCGATTAGTTTTTTGCGTTCGGCGGGGGAGATTTCGACATCGTCTTCGGGAGGCATTTCCTCGGCGCTGACGAGGTCGAGGGCCTCGAGCCAGAAGTCGAGGTTTTCGTGGGTGGGCCCTTTGGCGAGGAAGCGGAGATTGAAATCGCCCTTTTCTTTGTCGTCGTTGTGGCATTCGGAGCACTTTTCCTCCAGCAGGACCTCGTTGGCGTGGAGGTCGGGTGTACCGGTGACGAGCGAGAGGATCGCGAGGGGTATGAAGAGTCGATTACGCATAGCTCAGGTCGAATGAACCGGTGCTGATGTTGAAGTGATCTCGTTCGATGCCGAAGCGTTGGAGGAGCGTTACGTAGAGGTTGCAGAGCGGCATGCTTTCTCCATTGATGGCGCAATCGACGTGACCGCGGTGTTTGAATCCGCCGCCGGCGACGAGGATGGGCAGGTTCCGATTGGAGTGGGTGCCGCCGTAGCCCATGCCGCTACCGAAGAGGACGATGGTATGATCGAGCATGGAGCCCTCGGCATTGGGTTCTTGGATGGCATCGAGTTTCTGAAGGCAGCGCGAGAGGCAGGCGATTTGGAAGGTTTCGATGGCGACGAGTTCGGCGGTGACGTTTTCCATTTTGCCGTTGTGGGTGCAGCCGTGGTAGCTGCGATTGACCCCATCGAGTTCGTTGTAGTTGATCGCGGAGGGGAAAGCGACGCTGGCAACGCGGGTGAGATCGGTTTCGAAGGAGTAGGCGATCATGTCAAAAATCGCGTTGTAATCATTTTCGATTGCAAGTTCGGAGCCTTCGTAATGTTCTGAGATATCGAACGTGGGTTTGTCGCGACCGATCCAGTTTTTGCGATCGGAGAGGGTGGTTTCGAGTTCGCGGACGGAAGTTTGGAATTGGTCGATACGATCGAGATCGGATTTGCTGGCCTGATCTTTGAGAGCGGCGAATTGATCGCCGATGGTATCGAGGATACTTCCGTTCCGTTCGATGAGTTTCCGGCGGCGTTTCTTTTCTTTTGGAGTGAGATTGACGAAGAGGTGGTCGAAGAGTTTTTGGGGATCGATGATGGGGGATTTCTCGATACCGTTAGCGGTCCAATTCATGCGGACGCCGCTTTCGAGGGCGGCTTCGATGGAAGGGTAACGGACTTCGGACCCGACGTGCCGGGCCATGACCTGATCGACGGACATATTCTTCTCGGGGAAGGCATTGGCATCAGCCGGGAGGACGCCGCTGAGGAAGGAGACTTCGCGCCCGTGGCCGGAGACCATATTGTGGTCGGTGTGGGAGAGGATGGTGAGGCGGTCTTTGAGCCAATCGAGGGGGCTCAGGGTGGGAGACAAGGCGATGTCTTTCCCGAACGCTTTTGGGAAGAAATGTTCGGGGTGTGCTCCGAATGGGTTCCCGACGACGAGAAAACGAGTGGGAGTGGTTTGGCCGGCGAGGGCGGTGGACTCGAGGAAGGGGAGGGCTAGGGAGCCTCCGAGGCCTTTCAGGAAGTGTCTGCGGTCGATGTTCATTGTCGTCGTGGCGTTGGTTGCTATTCGGTGAAAGTGAATTCGAGGGTGGGGCCGGCTGCTTCGGGGTGGGTATCGCTGGCGAATGCGAGGACGAGACTGGGGACGAGATCACCCGTGGCGGGATCGACTTCGCCGTCCAGTATGAACGTGACGGATTCACCACTGTTATCTTGCAGAAAGGCGAGGAGGTTGTCGCCAGCGAGGAAGCGGCTGCCGGTTTGGCGGCTGCGGGGGATTTCGATGTGGCCAAGGAGTGTACCGTCGTCTGCATTGGGGCCGGATTCCCAAGTGGCGTTCATGTCCCAGTCGGCTTTCGCTTCGTTGGTGAGGCCGTAGACGGCGATGTTGCTGACAACCGGGAGGCGCGAGGCGTAGCCGATGCCGCTGGGGACCTGGTTGAGGCGTAACCGAACGGACGCGACCGAGTTCATATTGAGATCGGGAAGATCGAAGGCAAAGAAAGAGCGGCGTTCGTGATTGGTTGGCTTGTTTCTACGTTTGACCATGAGCTTGTCGTAGTGGAGCCATTTTTCTTTATTGGCCCGGATGACGGATGTGGAGCGGCCGTTGGTGCCGATGCGAAGAATGTTCTGGGTGGGTTCGTCATCCGATTCTGGGATGGTGCCTTCGTAGGTGGAGAGGACATCGTCCGTGATGGTGGCGCCTTGTTGGTCGTAGAGGCGGACTTCTTCTCCGGTGTTTTCGAGGTGGATTGAAACTTCGCCTTCGATGACTTCGATGTTGGTGTGTGCCGGTTCATCGGCGACGTTGACCGCGAAGGCGGTACCATGATCAATGACGTCACCTTCGGGGGTTTCGAGTGCGAAACCGATGGCGGACTCGGGGACATCGAGGATCGCGGTGCCGTGATGGAGGCGCGCGCGCATGGGGTTTTTCAGGTAAAGCTTTGAGGGGGCCTCGAGCATCATTTCTGCGCCGGAGCGGAAGCGAATTGTGGCGATGCCGGAGGTGAGTTTCATGCGACCGCGGGTAAGTTTTGAGCCGGGCTCGGTGGGGAGGGAGCTTTCCCAGGCGGCGTCTTCGGTGGAGATGAGTTCGGCGATCACCTGGGGGCGGGACACCTGTGACCAGGTGAGAGCGCCGAGGAGGACGACGGCCGCGGCTGCGGAGAGCCAGGCGAGGGGGCGGAAGACGGGCGAGATTACTTTCGAATCGGCGGCCGCGGCATCTGCCTGACGTTCGAGCGCGATTTCGCGGAGGCTGGCGTCGTGGCCGGCTTCGGCGATAAATTTTTTTCGGAGGTCGGGATTAGCGGCGAGCAGTTGGTCGAGTTGAGTCACTTCGGACTCGGTGGCGACGCCGCTGAGATATCGATGGATGAGCGCTTCCGGTTTCATATCAGAATGATTCTCTTGCGACGGTCTGGTGGACGCAGAGGGAGAGTTTTTCGCGGAGGCGTCCGAGGAGTTTGTAGAACGCGTTGGCGGATTTTCCGGATTCTTGGGCGAGAGATTTAACTTTGCCTTCGCCGGAGTAGGGTGCGAGGAGGAGTTCCTGGTGAGGTTTGGAGAAGCGGGCGAGGCAGACGCGCAGCGCTTTCATGGCGTTGGCTTGTTCGCCGGGATCGACCGCTTCGGCTTCATCGGCGAGCAGTTCGAGGACGGCGGGGCTGAAGACGTGTTTGTCGCGGCCGCGCTTGGAAAGTTCGGAGAGACATTTGAAGCGGACGATGACTTTTGCCCAGGGGAGGAATCCGTGTTCGTCTTCGAGTTGATCGAATTTTTGCCAGAGGGTGAGGCTGGCCTCCTGGATGACCTCGTCGACGAGGGTCCAGTTGGGGAGAAGCGAGCGGGCGAAGGCTCTCAAGGCGGGTTCGTGCCGCATGAGGAGGCGCATGAAATCGCCTTCTGAGGCGCGATTCCCGGGGTTGTCAGGGCTGGCCATATACCAACCTATTCCGCTGAGGGCGCAGACCTGCCGTTTTTTTTGGGAAATTCGGGGAAAAAGCCGGGAATGGGGTGTTTCGGGGCTTGTTGGGGGTCAGTCGAGGGGCATGAGTTCGATATTTCGGAACCAGACGGGCTGGCCTTCGGCTTGGAGGGCGATGTGTCCGAAGCTGAGCGGAATGGGGGCACCGGCTTTGAGGAGGGCGTCGGCTGATTCGACGCGTCCTTCAGGATCGAGTTGGGGATGTTGGTAGCGCAGGACTTCGGTTCCGTTGACGCGATGAATGACCTCCTCGTTTCCCCGGACTTCGATTTCGACTTGGACCCATTCATCCGGAGGGAAGGTGGGTGCGGTGGATTGGACGATATGTTGGGTGACGAGTTGGCCGTCGATTTCGAGATTGGTGCCCGGGGTGCAGACATTGCCGGTCGGGCGTTTCCCTTTTCCTTCGTCGGCGAGAAACTGGAACTCGAGGCTGACGGGAAATTCCTGGTTGAGGTCCATGCTTTGCGGGGATTGGGAGTGGATCATGAATCCGCTATTGAGATTCACGAACTTGGGGGCATCGGGCATCATCTCTCCGGTGAAGCGGTATTCCATTCGGAGGCGATAGTGGGAGTAGGGGATGTTTGAGTAGAGGTGTCCGTATTGATTATCGAACTTTTCGTAGTCGTCGTAGCTGACTTTGAGGATACCGTCTTCCACGCGGAAGGTATCGGCGAAGTTTTCTCCGAGGGGGTGTCCTGTGATTTTTATGGTCCAGCCGTCGAGGTTTTTTCCGTTGAAAAGCGAAATCCACTTGGATTGAACCTGGTTGGTCTGGGGTGTGGGTTTTTCCGCGAACAGGATGGGAGATGAGAGCAGCACGAGGAGAACGGTGAGGACGCGAGCGATGCGGTTCATATTACTCATTTTGGCATTGTTGGCGTTGGGGGGATAGCTTTTCATCGCGTGATGGACGGATTCGCGGATTCCGGGTAATTTTCGTTCAAGGTATTTTTTCCTGTTATGAAGAAGATTGTTTTTTCTCTCTGTATTCTCGCGTGCCTGAGCTTTGTTTTGTCGGCTGCGGACGCGCCGAAGGTGGTATTTTTGACCGGGGACGGGGAGTATCGGTCTGAGGAGTCGATGCCGATGTTGGCGCGGATATTGGAGCGGGATTTTGGATATGATGTGACGGTGGGTTTTTCGGTGGACGAGGAGGGGGACGTCGATCCGCACGAGCAGGGATCGCTGACAGGGACGGAGGAATTGGCGGATGCGGATTTACTGGTTTTGTTTTTGCGGTTTCGGCGGCCGGATGAGGAGACCTTTGGGCGGATACTGGCGTATTTGGAGGCGGGGAAACCGGTGGTGGGATTTCGCACGGCGACGCATTCGTTTCGGTTTGAGGATGGGTCGCCGCATGCGGGATGGGGATACCAGGATGATCCTGAGTTTGTGCACAGCTTGGCGGGTGGGGAGACGATGCGGGAATTGCTGGGGCAGAAGTGGATCACGCATCACGGGCATTTTGATGATGGGGAGAAGCCGTTGACGGAAGTGGCGGTTGTGGAGGGCGCGGGGGAGCATCCCATCTTGCGTGGGGTGGAACCATTTGGGGCGTACTCGTGGTTGTATCATGTGGAAGGTGGGGATGATACGGTGGCGGGGGAGCCGGTGTTTTTGTTAGAGGGGACGTCACTGAATTCGAACAAGGAAAAGAAGGGGGAATTGGATCGGTATCCGCTGACGAATCCGGTGGCGTGGACGAAGACGCATGAGTTTGGAGAGGAACCGGCGCGAGTGTTTACGACGACGTTGGGTCATCCGTATGATTTTCGGGAGGCGGCGATGCGGCGATTGGGGTTGCAAGGGATATTGTGGGCGTTGGGACGGGAAGATGAGATTCCGGGCGAGGGGGTGGGTGTGGAGGTGGTGGGGGAGTATGCGCCGAACAATTCGGGGTTTGGGGATTCTTACAAGGGGGGTAAGAGGCCGGAGGACTTCTTTGTCCCGGCTGGGAATTGAGGGTGATACTGGAGACTATGCAAGGTGTCTCGTTTGGGTTTTGGAAGAGCGTTGCGGACGATCCGGAGGATCGTCCCTACCATCTTGGCTGTCGCCAAGCCGTTCTTCGCTGAAGCTACGAAGGGCACGCCCGTTCTTCGCTGAAGCTACGAAGGGCACGCCCTACCGGAACGCGGGAGGGGGGTCGACGGTCCAGCCGGGGGTGGAGATTTTTCCGTAGTAGGGGTAGTAGTCCCAGAGGACTTCGCCACCGGTGAGGCGGGGGTCTTTGGTTTCTTTGAGGTAGGTGAAGAGTTGTTCGCGGAGTTTTTGTTGGGTTTCGGCGTGGTTGATGGCGCCGGCGAGGTTGCGCATTTGCCAGGGGTCAGACGTGATTTCGTATAGTTCTTCGGCGGGGCGCATGCCGAACGCGAGCTCGGCGAGTTCGGCGACGCCGTGTTGATTGCGGTTTTCCATCATGAAGGTTTTGGTGGGTGAGGTGTCGATTTCTCCATACGGGATGGAGCGGGCGCAGACGGTGGGATCGGGGGAGCCGGAGGGCCAGCGGGACGGTTCGAAGTTGTGGATGTAGAGATGATCTTTCGTGCGGATGGCGCGGCAGGGGTATCCTTTGCCGCCCTGGCGGCAGCCGTCGTGTCGTTCCATGGCGATGTATGCGGCGGAGAAATTGGCGGGATCGTAATCGTCGTTGAATATGGGGAGGAGAGAGCGGGCGGTCATTTGATTGGGCGGGGTGAGCCCGGCGGCTTCCAGGAAAGTGGGGGCGAGGTCGCTGAGGTTGACCAAGGCATCGATGGTGCGACCGGGATCTTTGATACCGTCGGGCCAGCGGATTGCGAGGGGGACGCGTGCGCCGGAGTCGTATAGGCTGGCCTTGGCACGAGGGAAGGGCATGCCGTGGTCGCTGGTGATGACGATGATCGTATTGTCGAGTTTGCCGGCGGCTTCCAGGGCCGCGATGGCGCGTTCGACGTGGTGGTCGAAGTGTTCGATTTCGACGAGGTAATCGAGGATGTCGTTTCGGACGATATCGTTATCGGGGAAGATGGGAGGGACGACAGCTTTGTCGGGGTCTTTTCCGGTGAGGACGCCGGTGCCGGATTGGTAGCCTCGGTGAGGTTCGCTGGTGCCGAGCCAAAAGCAGAAGGGTTGGTCGTTGGCCACTTGGGCGAGGAAGTCATTGAAGTTGCCGGCGTAGTCGGTGTTTCGCATTGCCTTGAAGGGTGGCGCCGTTGTTTTTTGGTCGAAGAGCGGGCCGGCGGGATTTTCGGAGCGGCCGCCGGCTTCGAGCCTTCCGGGGGACCAGGCTTTGCCGGTGGCGCCGATCGCGTATCCGGCTTTCCGGAGGAGTGCGGGGTAGGTGCGGAATTTGGCGGGGAGGGTGCTGTGGATGTTACCGGCTTCTTCGAGGCGCCAGATATGTTGTCCGGTGAGGATGGCGCTTCGGGAGGGGCCGCAAGTAGGGGCGTCGCAGAAGGCATGGGTGAAGCGGAGGCCTTCGCGGGCGATGCGGTCGAAGGCGGGGGTTTGGACGACGGGGTCGCCGTTGGCGCCGGTGTGGTTGTAGGATTGATCGTCTGAGATGCAGAAAAGGATGTTTGGGCGACTGTCGGATTCGCTGGAATTTGGGTTCGCAGCGGCGGGTGAAATAAATTGGGTGAGGGCGACGAATGCGCAAAAGGCGACGACGGTCAAGTGGTGGAGGGGCATGGTTGGGCGGTGTTTGTTAGCTTGCGCAGGCTTCGCCGATGGCGCGGATGTGGCGGTGATCGGTACCGCAGCAGCCGCCGTAGACGTTGAGATTGGGAAGGAGTTTTTGGAGTTCGCAGATGCGTTGGGCGAGGTCTTCGGGATCGCCGTCGTCGAGGGTTTCGCTGTTGTCGAGTTCTTCGTGGCTGAGGGCGGACGCATTTGCGCGGATGCCGCGGATGCGGTGTGTCCAATCTTCGTCACCCTCAAAAGCATCTTCGAAGTGGGTGGGATGGGCGCAGTTGATCATGAAGTATGACGCGGCGTTGTTAGTTTCCGCGTCGGTGCGGCGGATGGCGTCGCCGAGGGTTTCGCCGGTGGGGAGTCGTCCGTCGGTTTCGACGGTGTATGAAATGACAGAGGAGACACCGGCGGCTTGGGCGGCGTTGGCGATACCGATGGCTTCTTCGACATAGTTGAGAGTCATGGCGCTGATGAGGTCGACGCCGGCGTCGGTAAAGGTGCGCACCTGGTGTTCGTGATACGACGCGGATTCGTCGGGAGACATCTGAGTGGAGGGGGAGTATCCGTCGCCCCTGGGGCCGATGCATCCGCTGATGGGGATCGTGTGGACACGATCGGCGAAGGTGTCGCGGATGGATTTAAGATCGTCGATAGACTTTTTATTGGCGTCGATGAGCTCGTCGTTTTCGTATCCGATCTTTTGGGCCCAGTCGGGGTTGGCGCGCCAGGTGGGGCTTTCGAGGATGAATCCGGTATCGAGTTCGGCGGCGATCTCGAGGTAGGTGTGGAAGTAGTCCCGGAGGGTGGTGCGGCCGGGGTCGTCGCGGAGTAGGTGGAAGGCCGCGAATTCCGGGAGATCGATATCGTGATGGAAGATGAGCGTGGTTTCCAGTCCGCCGTCCGTGAGGAAGGGGCGTGAGGATGTGGTGATGATTTCAGACATAGCTGAACGAAGATTATGTCGGATCAGTTATCTCTCACGTCGTAGCAGAGGAGGAGGTCCTGGTCGCGGAGGTAGAGTTTGCCGTTGGCGATGACGGGGTGTGGCCAGGCTTTTTTGTCGCTGCGATCGGGTTGATCGAAGCGGCTGACTTCGACGAGGCTCTCGGGGGTGGCTTTGATGAGGGCGACGGGGCCGGATTCGCCGCGGAGGTAGAAGTGACCGTCGGCGTAGACGGTGGCGCCTTTTCCGGCGGAGCGATCGGCGAAGGCGAGTTCACCGGATTCGAGATCGAGGCAGCGGAAGGTGGCGCCGCTGGAGCCGAATATGTGATCCTCGTGGAGGATGACGCCGCCGTGGTGATTGGCGATTTCCTTGTTGGCGTAGAGTTCTTCGGTGGACCATTCGTCGCCGTCTTTTTCGACTTGGAAGGCGTTGCAACCGATGCCGTATGCGGAGGTGACGAAGACGATGTTGTTCTGAACGATGGGAGTGGTAATGACGGCGGTTTTACCTTCGCGATCGGCGCGCCAGAGGATATCGCCGGATTCGGGATCGATGCCGGCGACGCTTTTGCCGGTGAGTTGGATGTATTGGCGGACGCCGTCGATGGTGGCGATGACGACGGTGGAGTATCCGGCGGGATCGGTCCAAGCTTCCGTTTGCCAGCGTTTCTTACCGGATTTGCGGTCGAGAGCGAGGACCGTGCCGTCTTCTCCGCCGGGGGAGCAGATGACCAGGTCGCCGTCGATGAGAGGTGATTCGCTGTATCGCCAGCCGGACATCATTTTGCCATTGAAGTCTTCGACGAGGTTTACGGTCCACAGTTCTTCACCGCTTTTCACATCGAGGCAGGCGAGGTCGCCGTGTTGGTTCAACGCGAAGAGTTGACCTCCGTCGACGGTTGGGGTGCTGCGGGGGCCGGGGTAATTTTTGTGGCCGCCGGCGTCGCCGATTTTGGTTTTCCAGAGGAGATTGCCGTTGGATTCATCGAGGGCGATGGCGTAGCTACCGTCGTCGAGGTCGCCGAGGCTGTAGATTTTGTTATCGGCGACGACGATACTGGAGAAGCCGGAGCCGAGGTGATTGGATTGCCAGGCGAGTGGAGGGCCATCGGCGGGCCATTTGTTGAGGAGTCCGGTTTCGGTGGATTTGCCGTCCTGGTTTGGGCCGCGCCATTGGGGCCAGTCGGCGGCGTGGGTCGAGGCGGCGAACGACAAGGTGAGGAAGAGGGTAAGGGGGGTTGTTTTTTTCATGGAAGTATGGTTTTGGCTCTTATTTGGAAACAGGGGCTGGAGACAGGGTTTTTCAGTTAATCCCTTCTTCGCTCGAGTGACGCTAGAAAGGGTGGTTGCTGTGGAGTGAAATTGGAGACGGATCGGGGCGAAGGAGAATACCTAGACAATGTTACTCGAGCTACGAAGGGCACGCGGTTTGATGGTTGGTCGGTTAGTTTAGAGGAGTTGGGAGAGGGTGGGGCCGATTTCGTCGTGGATGACGATATCGGCGACGGAGTCGAGGGGGGTTTCGGTGCGGTTGACGATGATGAGTTTGGCGCCGTTCTGTTTGGCGATGAGGGGGAAACCGGCGGCGGGGTGGACAACGAGGGAAGAGCCGACGGCGATGAGGAGGTCGGCTTGTCGGCAGGATTCGGTGGCGCGATCGATGTCTTCGGAATTGAGGGATTGGCCGAAGGAGATGGTGGCGGGTTTGAGGAGGCCGCCGCAGGACTGGCATTCAGGCGCGGGATCGCCGGCGGTGATGCGATCGCAGGCTTCATCCATGGAGATGGTCGTGCTGCAGGAGAGGCAGGCGACGTTTACGGTGGTGCCGTGAAGTTCGATGACGGCGTCTGAGGGGAGGCCGGCTTTTTGGTGAAGGCCCTCGATATTTTGCGTGATCATGGCGAGGAGTTTTCCGGCGGCATGGAGATCAGCGAAGAATTGATGGCCGGCGTTGGGTTTGGCGTCTCGCATTTCGGGCCACATGGAGGATTTCTGGCGCCAGTATTCGATGCGGTCATCGCGGTTCGAGACGAACTGGTCGAAGTAGACGGTGCGGTTGTTGGCCCAGATGCCGTCGGGCGAGCGGAAATCGGGGATACCGGATTCGGTGGAGATGCCGGCGCCGCTGAATCCGACGATGGTGGGGGTGTTGGCGACGAGGTCCCGGGCGCGAGTGATATCGGGCATGCCGTGTTATAGCACAGGGGGGATGAGGGACAATTCCATGGATGGAATTATCTAGCCGCGGGCGGCGCGGGCTTTCTTGGAGGCGAGGCGTTTGGTGAGGAATTTTTGGGGGGCGCGGAAGCGCGACCAGTTATTGAAGAACTTGGTATCGGCGGCGAGGTTTTCGGGGGTGCGGAGCGAGGCGCGGGTTTCGGAGACGATGGTACGTGGGACGTCGTCGAGTTCGAGGAGGTTTAGAACCATGCGGGCGAGTTTAGGATTTTTGTAGGTGGGGCGATGTTCGTCCTGACCGGCTTTGTATCCTGGGAGATGGACGTGGCGGATTTTGGGGCCGTATTGCCAGAGGAAGGCCTGGAGTTCATGCCGGAGATCAGCCAGTGAGCAGTCCTCGAGACTGTATTTCCACAGGTGTTCGATATCGAGGGTGAGATAATCGTGGGATCCGGCCCAGAGGCAAAAGCTATCGTAACCGATTTTTCCGTTCTCGACGGCGAGACGGAGGGGATTCTTTTTCTTTTTGAGTTGGGAGCCGTATTTTTTGAGCATGCCGGGGTGGATGACCATGGCGTGGCAATTGAGGGAGCGGTATAGCTTTACGATTTTTTTAACTTTACCGGAGCCGATGGGTCCTTTGTTGGGGAAGTGGAGGGTGTATTGCATGGGGTGCCGGCGCATGGCTTCGACGGATGTTCGCCAATTCTTGAGCACGGCGGCATTGAGGGAGACCTCGGTGGCGCGAAAGCCGGCGTTCCATGCGGCGTCGACATTTGCCGCAGTGGGTTGAAGTTTTGTAGCGAAGGTCAGCATGGCACCATTCGAAGAGTGGTGTGCTGAGGGAACACCTAACAAAGCATTTTTCGGGCGTTAGATCAAGCTTGAGTTCCTTGGAATTGGCGGTTGGTTTTGAAGCGATCGAAAAAATGGAAACGGACGAGATATGGGTTGGGGGCGAAGGGCGAGATGATCCGTTTCTTTATTCCGCGGAGTCGGAGATGTGGCGGGTGAACCGGGAGCGGTGTGGGTTGATATACGGGCCGGCGGCGGCGATTTTGCAGATTGCGCATCCGCGGATTGCGCAGGGGGTGCATGACCACAGTGATTTTCGGGGGGACACGTTGGGGCGCTTGCGGCGGACACTTCGGGGGACGAATGGGATTGCGTTTGGACGGGTATCCGAGGCGGAGGCGATGAAGGCGCGGTTGGCGGCGGTGCACGGTGAGGTGCGGGGGGAAGTTAGTGAAGGGATCGAGGGAGGGCGTGGGTATTCGGCGTTTGAGCCGGAGTTATTGGTGTGGGTTTTGGCGACCTTGGTGAACGCGGCAGTGTCCGGGTATGAATTTATTTATGGGGAGCTGAGTTTGGAGCGGAGGGAGATGTTTTACCGGGACATGTGTCGTTTTGGGACGTACTTTGGAGTGAAGGAGGAGGATTGTCCGCGAGGGTGGGTTGAATTTGAGTCGTATTTTGAGGAGATGATCGAGGGGGATTTTTTGGGTGGGCATGAGATATGCGGGCAGTTGGCGCGAGTGATCGTGCATCCGCGGGACACGGTGGGGACGCGGGTGTTGGGGCGGGGGATTGATTTTTTGGGGGTGGAGTTGTTGCCGGAGCGGGTGCGGGGGCGGTTGGGATTGCGATCGACGGCGTGGACGCGGGCGCGTATGGGAGTATTGCGCGCGGTGTTGCCACGGGTGTGGGGGAGTTTGCCGCGGGGGTGGCGGTTTTATCCTGAGTATTTGGCAGCTATTGACGGCTAGGTTTTGGTTCCCGACCTAGTAGCGGCAGGGGCGTTGGTAGCCTCGATCGTAGTAGCGTTTTCCTCCGCGGTAGTGGTCGTTGCGATTATTATCGGCGATCGCGTATCCGACGATTCCGGCGGCGGCGATTCCGGCCACGGCCAGGGCGGGATCGACGGTTTGAACGGGGCGGCCGTAGGCGTCGTAGGTGGTGGTGCAGCTGGTGGCGGCGAGGCCGAGCAGGGCCAAGGCAGCGGCGATGAATTTAAGGGAAAAAGCGGATTTTCGTGTTTTCATGGCCCGTTGGACGGGGCTGGTGAGAGATTTATTCGGAGTATTTTTGCGGGGAAGTTTCTGACTCTTTGAGGTCCTCCATGGCCCTGAGGGTGCCTGCGACCGTGCCGAAAGTGGGGGCGATCATCCAGCCGACGATGGGGATGGCGAGGAGCAGGAAGTATCCCGCGCCGAGACCGGTGGCGAGGGCGCGATGTGATTTGGCGTAGGTGATGCTTTCCTGGACGGAAAAGCCTTTGTATTCGAGAGGGAAATCGACGAGGCCGAAGCCTACGAAGCGGGACTCGATGAGGAACACAAGTGTGGCTGTGAAGATGGCGACGGGCGGGAAAAGGAAGCCGATGGCGAGGAGGGAGAGCGTGGCGGAGAGTTCGAGGAAGATAGAGCGGGTATTGATATAGAGGCCGCGTTTGAATGCGGTTTTGAAATCCAGTTTGATATTAAAGTGATCTCCTTCGAGTCCTCGGACCGTGAGTTCAGAGAGGCGTGCGAGGAATGGAGCGAGAACGATGAGGACGATTCGTTTGTGGAGGAAGACGAAGACGGCGAGCATCGCGAAAGCGCCGAGGATTCCGGCGATCCAATTTACCGTTTCGTCGAGCCAGCGGATGGGGATATCGACGGCTCGGTCGACGTATTGGGAGAGGCCGATTGCGGAGAAGATTACGATGGCGAGAATGGCGAGGCTGAGGAGGAAGCTGAGGGCGGCGGGCGCGAGGAGGTAGTGACCGAGGCGGTATTTGCGGACCGTGCCGGGCACGCTGAGGTAGGCGCGGAGGCCGGAGAGGATGCCATGGAGATAGTTTTTTTTCGGGGCGGGCATGAGATTGGAGCTCGTGGGAAACTTATCGGTCTTGGGGCGATGGACGCAAGAGGGTGCTCACGGATTGTGTCGTTGCGAGGTTTGGACGCTTGACGGCTGGAGCGACCGGGAGGTTCAATGGAGGGGTGAAGTGGCTTTGGATCGTAGTGATGCTGGGGGTTGGGCCTGGTTTTGTGAGCGGGCAAGACATCAGGACATGGACATCGGTGGATGGACGGACGCTGGAGGGGGAGTTGCGGGAATACACGGAGGACGAAGTGCGGGTGATGCGTCGGTCGGACTTGAATATCGTGACGATTCCCTTGGAGAAGCTCAGTGAAGACGATCAGGCGTATGTGCGGTCTTTGTTGATGGGTGAGGCGCGGGCGAAGGGATTGGAGGAGGGGCCGTATGCGGAGATGATCACCGGGGAGTTTGTGCGGAGCACGACGGAGGACGGGATGCCGTTTCAGTTGTGGGGGTCGCAGGATTTCAAGAAAGGGGAGGAATATCCGTTGGTCTTGGCGTTGCATGGCGGGGGGGCACGGGGAGGCGATGAGGATTGGCCTCCGGGGACGGCGGCGACCATTTGGACGAAGGAGGAGTTTCGGGAGGAGCGACCTTGTTTTGTTGTGGCGCCGCGCTGTCCGGAGGACAAGAGTTGGCGAGGGGAGTATGGGGACAAGGCGGCGGCGTTGGTGAAGGCGTTGTCGGACGCTTTGCCGATCGACCGTGATCGTATATACGTGACGGGGAGTTCATTGGGTGGGGGCGGGAGTTGGTATCAGATCAGTGAGCACCAGGACTTATATGCAGGGACGGTCTTGATGGCGAACGGCGGGCCGGTGGCGGACTTGGAGAAGTTTAAGGCGTTTCCCATTTGGCAATTCCATGGGGAGCTCGACGTGGATACTCCGGTCGATGGGGCGCGGAAGATGGCGGAAGCGATGACGCAAGCGGGGGCTCCGAATTATGAATATACAGAGCTCAAGGGGGCGCCGCACTCGGTGGGCGGGCTTGTTTATCCGGATGTGAAAGTGCAGGAGTGGTTGTTTTCGCAACAACGATCGGAGTAAGCGGGAGAATGGCGGGTCCGCCGGAGGGAATGCTTTGAGTCAGAAGTCGAAGCGATTGCGATCAATATCCTTGTTGTCGAGCAGGAGCCATTTGTCTTGGGCATCGAGGAAATGGTAATCGGCGTAGAGCGCGTAGATGCGGGCGTTTTGGAAGCGGAACTCCAGGCGAACGGCTTTGCCGACAATCGGGTTCAGGGAGTCTTGATTTTTCCATTGGAGCGGTGAGGTGATGCTGTCTTCGCCCTCGATCGGGATGCAGTCGTCGAAAGTGAATCCCTCGACGGGGTGACTTTCGTGATCGGTGACTTGATACTGGATTGTCCCGTGGGCGGCGTCGGCATTCAGGGAGAGGTTTGGTGAAAAGATGGTCAGGGGTTTGGTGAGGAAGGTTGCCCAATCACCGCGGGATTGGAGGGAATAGAACCCGTCTTTGCGAAGGGTGTGAAGAGTGACGGCGGAAACGGGTTCCGGTGACTTTTTCTGGTGGGTGCGTTCGAGGCCGTGTGGGGCCATGGAAGAAGCGGCGTAGATGCGGATTTCGTCGTCGGTTTCGACAAGGCTGAACGCTCGGATTTGGGCGGATCCGAATGCTCCAGACGGATTGAGAGGGATGAGGGGGTGTCGTTTTCCGCGAACGAAGCGTTTGCCGTCGTAACTGTATGCCAGCTGGCAATCCATGGTTCCAAAGAACTGATTGAAGCTTTCGAGGCGTTTGCTGGACGAATTGTGGAAGACCCAAAGCAGGCCGACATATGCGTTTCCGACGGGAAAGACAGGCATTCCGTAGAATCCGACGGGACCTTCGACGTCGAGGGGGTCCATTTGGAGAAGCAGTTCGGGATCGGACCAGGACTTGAAGTCCGGGGAGAATTGGACGGCGACGCGGCGGTCACCCCAGCCGGGGCGGACGGTCATGCCAAAGCTGTTGGTAGGGGGATGGTGGTAGCCGAAGAAATACGGTTCGGGTTGCCAATGGGGTTGATCCCAGCGGTAGTCAGGCTTGGCTTGCCACTCGATTCCATCGCTCGAAGCGAGCATGATCCCACTTTTGAAGTATTTTTTTGGGCCTTCATTTTTTGCGATGGAATGCCAGTGATGATCGGGATTTGCGAGAATCTCGTTCAAGACGGTATCGCCTGATTGGTGCGCGAAGGCTTTGAAGGGCAGGCCGTCGGCAGCGACGGGATCGTGGAAGATTCCACCCATGGCGGTATCGGCCAATGAGAAGATATGATTGGGCGACCATTTGGGGCCGGAGACTTCAATTTCGGGATGGGATTCGGGTGTCCAGTTTATCCCGTCATTGCTTTCGGCGGTCATCAGAATGACCGGGCTGTAACCCATGTTGTAAATCATCCTCCAACGGCCGGTTTCCTGGTCGCGGTAGACGAAGGTTTTGCTGGGACCTTTTCCGCTATCCAGTCGAGGAGCGAAGTCCCCTTCCGGTCGGTAGGTAGCCTGTTCCTGGACGTGCTCGAGATTATTCCATGCGTCGAGTTTCCACAGGTCCCAGAAGAGGAGGGGGGTCTTTTCGCGGGAGGCGGGGTCTGAGGAAGTGCGGGCGGGTTTGTCGGCGGATCGTGCCGTGTGCGGCAGTGAAGCCCAGGACAGCCCGGCGGCGCTCACGGTACCGATCTGTGATAGGAAAGCGCGTCTTTTCATGCCTGGGTGATTTGTGGAGGGACTAATGCACCGTTTTCTATCGGAATCGGCCGGAAGAGAATTGAGAACCCGGCTGGGTAGCCATCGGCGAAGCGGCGGTGATCACTTCTTTTTGCCTTTCCCGGACAGTTCGGCCTCACGAGTGGCTAGGAAATCGTGGGAAATTTGTTTGGCTTTTTCGCGGTCGGCGGCGTCGTAGTCCCAGAATTCCTGGATGATGGCTTCGACTTTCGGATAGTCTTCGCCAGTGTCGCCGACGGTGGTGCGAAGGTCGGCGAGTTGTTGTTTGAGTTCTTTGATGACGCCTTCGTATTCGGGGTTGTCGTATTGATTGACCGTTTCTTTGGGATCGTTCTTGAGGTCGTATAGTTCCCAAGCGGGCGGGGTTTGGTATTCGCCTTGGTAGTTGGCGCCGTAGTAGAAGATGAGCTTGTGGTCTTTGGTGCGAATGCCGACATGACCGGGGTTGTCGTGGTGAGCCATGTGCATCCAGTAGCGGTAGTAGGCGGCTTGTTTCCAGTCGTCGGGTTCTTCGGTTGTTTCACAGATTTCTTTGAAACTGCGGCCCTGGACGGATTTGGGGATATCGATACCGGCGAAGTCGAGCATGGTGGGGGCGAAGTCGACGTTCTCGATGATGGCGTCGGTGCGAGACCCTGCGGGGATGGATTCCGGGTATCGGATGAGGAAGGGCATGCGCTGGGATTCTTCATACATCCAGCGTTTATCCTGGTAATCGTGTTCACCGAGCATGAAGCCTTGGTCGCCGGTGTAGATGATGATCGTGTTATCCATGAGGTCATTTTCTTCGAGATAGGCGAAGAGGCGGCCGAGGTTGTCGTCGATACCTTTGACGCAGCGGAGGAATTTTTTGAGGTAGACGTTGTAGGCCATCTTTTTAATTTCGTCTTCGAGGTAGTAGCCGGGATCGAAGTTGGCGGGGTATTCCTCGGGAAATTTTTTGGGGAGGTCTTTGGAGTAGGAGCGGCGTGGGTTGCGGTCGCCGATGGAGGTGCCGATGTGAGGGACGAGTTCATCGTTGTGGCCGCGGGTGGCGATGGAGCCGAATTTCGGGTCGTGGGAGTTCCAGAGCGTATCGGGTTCGGGGATATCGACGTCGGCGAGGTAAGATTGGTATCGCTCGGCGTTCTCGAAGTAGTCATGCGGGGCTTTGTAGTGGTGCATGAGGAAGAAGGGTTTTGATTTGTCGCGTTTGTTTTCGAGCCAATCGAGGGTGATATCGGTAATGGCATCGGTGGAGTGTTCGCCATCTTTCTTGATGACGTTCTTGGGCCATGGTTGGTCGCCTTGGACGCGGAACTCGGGGTTAAAGAATTTTCCTTGGCCGGGAAGGACGCAGTAGTAATTGAAGTCGGCGGGTTCGACTTTGAGGTGCCATTTGCCGATCATGGCGGTATCGTATCCGGCTTTGCCGAATTCGATGGCGAGCATTTGGTCGCCGGGTTCGACTTTACCGCCGAGGTCGTAGGCGCCGTTGGTGTGTGGGTATTGACCGGTGAGGACGCAGGCGCGCGAGGGGGCGCAGATGGAATTGGTGCAGAAGGCGTTTTCGAAGAGCATGCCTTCATTGGCGAGGCGATCGATATTGGGGGTGGGGGCGATCTCGGCGAGGCGGCTGCCGTAGGCGCTGATGCCGTGCGCGGCGTGGTCGTCGGACATGATGTAGATGACGTTCGGCAAGCGTGCCGCTTGACCCGGTTGCGGCTTCGCCGCGGAAGACATTACGCCGAGGAAAGAAGCGGCGCCAAGGAGGAGGAGGCAGAGGATGAAGAAATTTTTCATGGCGGTTGTATTTTTGAAATTGGCGGGGGTGAAGTTTGGGGGAGATGAAGGTGGAATCAACTCTGGTGACTAAGAAAACGGTATTCGAAGATGGCTCCTTTTTGGGAGGCGGACAAATTTTGTTGAGAATCAGACACGGAGGGATGGCAGCCAGTGATCCGAACTGCCGTCGCTGCGGGTGGGCGATCAGTCGGTGAGGTAGAAGACGATCGTGGTAATGACGCGGACTTCTTTGTCGATTTTGGAGGTGCTGCTGCTGCCGGCGGCGTCTTTGATTTCGAAGCGGCCCTGAAGGGCGCTGCGGATGCCGCCGACGTTGACGCCGGCGTCATCGGCAAACTCGTTTGCGGCGATGCGGGCGTTCTCGGTGGCCTCCTTGAGCATTTCAGGCTTGATGTCGTTGAGGCGGGTGAAGCGGTAGGCGGGTCGCCCGGGCCGGACGATAATGCCTTCGGCGATGAGGCGGCTGACAGCGATGCGCGCCGGTTCAATCAAGTCGACCTTGTCGGTACTAACGGCGACACTGCCGGAAACGTAGAATTGCTGATCGACGAGGTTTTGGTTTTCATCGCGGTACTCTTTGGAGCCGTATTCGAGGATGCCCATTGAGATTTCGTCTTCCGTAAATCCCTGTTTTGCGAGGAGGTCGGCGATGATTTTCTGATCGGCCTCTGCTTTTTTGTAGAGGGTGGGAACTTCTTCTTCAGTTTTCCCGATGACGGAGTAAGAGACAGACCAATCGGCGCGATCGGCTTTGACTCGGCGTTCGGCGAGGCCCTTGGATTCGGCGGTATTGATGGCGACCTTGGAGAGGTAGAGGGTCTGGCTAATGAAGTATCCCCCGATGATGAGGCCGAGGGCCATGAAGATGCTGAGGATGATGAGGGCGCCAGGCAGGGATTTTGTCATCGTTCAATGGTCGAACCAAACCATCTGCAAAGAACGGCCACTCAAAAGGCTTGTCAACTTCTCCGCCTCTGATTGGGGGCGGCTATTGATAGGCCTCGAGGTAGGCGGCGAGGTCGGCTAGGTTTTGGGGGGTGAGGCCGAGTTGGTCGGCGGAGAGCATGAGGGAGCGTTTGAAGTTGGCGACTTTTTCGACTTTATCGGCGGGGAGGATTTGGGTGAGTCCGCCCATGGATTGAATGATGACGGGGTCGGCGTTGCTGTAGACGAGGCCGTGGATGAATCCACCGTCTTTGAGCTTCACGCTGGCCCCTTCGTATCCGAGGGCGATGCCGTTAGAAGGTTCGAGGATGGATTCGATAAAAGGTTGGACGCCTTGATTGGCGACCCATCCCTTGAGGTCGGGGCCGTAGGCGACTCCTTGGCCGTCGATTTCGTGGCAGGCGTAGCAGGTGGCGGCGACGACTTTGCCGCGGGTGGCGTCGCCCGGGAGCTGGGCGATTTCCGCGGCGGGCGGGAGGGAGGATTCTCCGGGCGGGTTCGGGACCATCATTTCGATGATGGTGGCATTGTCGGGGTCGTAGATGCCGAGTTCGACGAGTTTATCGGCGACGTCGAAGTCTTTCCATTCACTCCAGGCGCGGCTGAGGAGCCAGCGTTTGGCGGCGGGGTTATCCGTGGCGGCGAGTTGGGCCATGGCTTCTGCGGCTTCGGGTGCTCGCGTGAAAGCGATGCTATCGAGGGCGAGGTTTCTTTGTTCCGGGGAGAGTTTTTCGCTGGTGGCTCGTTTCACGAGAGCGGGAATGGCGGCTGGTGTTTGGAGGCGCCAGGTGATCTTGGCGAAGGAATCGGGCCACGTGAGCGGGTTTTTCTTTTCAAGGCGGGCGTGGAGGTTTTTCCAGACTGCAGTTTCTGCGCCTTCAGCCGCGAGGCCGCAGGCTTCGAGGTAGGTGCGATCGTTTTCGGGCATGCGTGCGAAGAGTTTGGCGACCCATTCCTTTTTCTTTTTTGCCGGGACGTCCCGGAGGGATACGGCGAGTTCGCGTCGGACGGCCGGGGATTCGTCTTCGGCGAGGAGGGTCATCGTGAGATCGTCGAGGTAGTCGACACCGGCGTTACGGAGCGAGCGGAAAGCGACGAGGCGGTCCTCGGGGTTTTCGCTGCCGAGGAGTTCGGTCACGGGAATGAGTCCGGCGTCGCCTGCGAAGGGGAGGAGCCACACCGCGCGTGCGCGGATGTAGGGATTGGGATCGTCGAGGAGGGGGCGAACGTCGAAGCGGAGATTGCGTCCCGATTCTTTCAATGCTTCGAAGCCCGTATAGCGAACATTTGGGGAGGGACTTTTGAGAAGGGTGATGGCATCGTCGAGGTCGAGAGTGTCATCGTCGTTTCGTTCAACCTTGGGGATGCTGGGGGTGAATCCTTTTGGTGCGACGCGGTAGATTGTGCCGGAAGTGCTTTTATACCGGTCATTGTGACCGCCGACGCCGGGATCGAACCAATCGCTGATGTAGATCGCGCCGTCGGCGCCGACCATGACATCGGAGGGGCGGAACATGTTTCCTTCCGTCGCTTTGACAAAGTCGAAGCGATCGAGTTTGTATCCGGCGCCATCGGGTTCGGGGTAGTATCCGAAGATGGATTGGACGCGGGCTTCGGCGCTGAGGAGGAGGCCGTTGTATTTTTCCGGGAGGGCGCCGTTTTCGTAGAAGGCGATTCCGGTGGGGGAACCGGCGCCGTAGACATCGCCGGGGGGGAGCGTGCCGGGATTATCCTGTCGCCATTCGGCTTCGGGAATGGTTTGGCCGGGGCGCATATCGGCGCGCCAGGTGCGTTTGCCATCGCGCGAGAAGAAACCGAGGAAGCCGCCCTCCATGAGCCAGGTGGTGCGGCAGGCTGGTGGGTCATCGTTGTCGTTTTGGAAGACATCGCCGAGGGAAGTCACGCAGTGTTCGTAAGAATTTCGGAAGCCGTGTCCGATGACCGTGAGGCCGGTCCCATCGGGATTCATGCGGACGGCGAAGCCACCGGTGTAGATACGGCCGTCGTCTGACAGTTGGCCGCCGAGTTCGATATTATCGTGGTAGTAGGTGCCACCGCCGCCGTTGTAGGGGCCGCCGATGCGCCAGGTCAGGCCGTCGTTGTCGGTGAATTTGGCGCCGGTGTTACCCTGGTTGAAATAGAATTTGCCATCGGGTCCGGCGACGACCGCGTGGAGTGAGTGGTCGTGCTGACGGCCGTTGAATCCGGTGAGGAGTTCTTCACGGGTGTCGACCTTGGGATCGAAGTGGAGGTCGCGATCGACGTCGGTATAGACGACGAGGCTGGGTGGTTGGGAGACGATGATCTTGTTATCGAGGACGGCGATGCCGAGGGGGGCTTCGAGGTCTGGGTCTTGGACGAAGGTGTGAGTGGAATCGGCTTTGCCGTCGCCGGTGGTATCTTCGAGGACGACGACGCGATCGCCTTCGGGGCGGCGGCCGGCGTTCTTTCGGTAGTTAACGCCTTCGGTGACCCAGATGCGACCGGCGGCGTCGGTGTCCATGTTAGTCGGGTTGAAGAGCATGGGGCTGGTGGCCCAGACGGTCATTTCGAGATCATCGGGGAGTTCGAAGGCTTCGACGGGGACTTTTTGGGGATCGAGACTGTTGGGATCGAAGAAATCGGCGATGGCGGATTTGGCGGGGGCGGAGAGATCGGCGGGTGGGGACGTGTAGATGGCGAAGCGAACCTCCGCCGGGGTGGATTTTCCGCCGCGGATGGCTCCGCCGTCGTCGAGGGCGACCTTACCGGTAAGGCGGGCGGCGGGTTTGGGGAGTTTAAAGTGGATGAGGGAGGGGGCGTGAGTGCCGATGCTGTCTTTGGGCGTCTTGCCTTCGACCTTGAGGGGGCCTTTGCCGTTATAGGAGAGGTCTTTGTGGGTGGAGCCGGTGGATTTAGCGGATTGCCACTCGAGTTGGGTGAGTGGCGCTTGGGAATGATCTTGATAGGTGACCACCGGGCCGAGCCAATTGGCCCAGTCGTGGCTTCGGTTTCCTTCGTCGGATACCGCGAGGTAGATATCGGTGGCTCCATCGAGATCGACGTCGAACATTCCGATGCGTTCCGTGTCGCCGCTTTTCATGACGGGGCTGAGATAGAGCGGCTCTGCCGCTGCGGTTTTTTGGTTCTTTGGTTCTTTGGTTTTCGGTTGAGACTTGGGCGTGGCGGCACTGGGTTTCTTCGGTTTCTTTTTCTTGGCGGCGCGGGCTTTTTCGTAGTCTTCCATGGAGACATTGGTGGCGGCAGGAAGCTTCATGAACTCCGCGACATTTGGGAGGGGGATGCGGGGGTTGGGTTTATCGTAGGTATCGAGGTTGGCATTGAGTTCGTCCTCGGTGAGCGGTTTGGAAGGGACGCCGCTTTCGGGGACTTCCATTCCGGCGGTCCAGACGATGGCGTTGAGGACGAGTTTGCGAAAGCCGTCGATGGCCCAATTGCGATGGTAATGGCCTCCCGTGAAGCCGACACCGCGACCGCCATTTTCGCGTTCGAAGCCCCACATGAGGGTTTGCGGTTTGCCGAGGCCGTCGATGCCGTTTTGGTTCCAGAGATTGATGACGCGTTTGAGGCGATCTTTGGTCGGGGTGGCGGTGACGAGGTTGAGGACTTTGTCGCGATCTTCGACAAAGCGCATGTTGTAGTAGAATTCGTCGTAGGCGCGGACGAGGTCGGTGACGCCGTTTGAGACGGCGTGATCGGGTAGGGCTTTGAGGTCGGCGACCCAATGCGGGTTAACGGACCAACCGGTTTCCATGGCGCCGCCTATCCAGGGGCGGAAGTATTGTTCGCCTTGTTCGGGGCTGGGGTGAACGGCGTAGTGCATGAACATGAGGCCGACGCCGTCTTTGGCGAGTTGATCGGCTTTTTCCCAGCCTTGGCCGATCACCTTCGTGCCATCGGAGTAGATGATGACGGCATCGACGTCGTCGAAGACGGACTCGTCTTCGGGCCATCCGGAGATGACGGTTGCTTCCACGTTGAGTTTGGATTGTTCGTTGAGGGCTTTGGCGAGGAGTTGGCAACCGGCGTTGAACTCGTGTTCGCCGGAGGCGTGCGAGCGATCGCCGGCGAGGAAGAGGATGCGTGTTGTTTCTTCGGGTTGCGGCTTCGCCGCCGAATGTTGGTGCCAAAACGCCAAGGCGCTGAGGATGAATAATGTGAATCCGAGGGTACGCATGTGCTTTAGACGGGGGATATGGGGGGAATCTTGCAGGAGAGTTGGGGGGATTCTTCGGGTATCGGCGCTGCTTGGGAGCCTGACGGTCCAATATGGAACACGGAAGGTTCGATCTCCAAGGGAAAGGCAAAGAAGGCAGGCGCGTCCGGAGGCCACGCCCTACCGGCGTGGGGGACGGGAAGGCTTGTGGGAATTGGGTTGCGTTGAGCGTGCTCGGTGGGAGAGATTTTGCGGTATGAGCGACGAGAACGAGAACGAGGTGACTCCGGAGCGGATCATGCAGACGGGGATGGCGTTTTGGGCGTCGAAGGCCTTATTGAGTGCGGTGGAACTCGGAGTGTTCACCGAATTGGCGCGTCATCCGGAGGGATTGGACGAATTGCGTGGCCGGTTGGGGTTGCATGAGCGCGGGGCGTCGGATTTTTTGGATGCGCTCGTGTCGATGGGGTTCCTGGAGCGGGACGAAGAGGGCGTCTATTCGAATGCGGCGGATGCGGACTTGTTTTTGGATCGGAACAAGCCGTCGTATATCGGGGGTATTTTGGAGATGTCGAATCATCGCTTGTATCCGTCGTGGGCGCATTTGACGGAAGCGTTAAAGACGGGACATCCGCAGAGTGAGGCGGCGCGGAACCCGGATTTTTTTGCGGAGCTGTATGCGGACCCGGCGCGGTTGCGTGAGTTCTTGCAGGCGATGACGGGGGTGAGTCGTGGGGCGAACATGGCGATGGCGCAGAAGTTGCCGTGGGCGGAGTATGGGAGTTTCGTGGATGCGGGGACGGCGCAGGGGGACTTGGCGGTACAGATTGTGGCGGCGCACCCGCATTTGACCGGGGTTGGCTTTGATTTGCCTCAAGTGGGGCCGATTTTTGAGGAGAATGCGGAAGCGCAGGGAGTGGGCGATCGATTGAGTTTTGTGGGGGGCAGTTTTTTCGAGGAGGAATTGCCGAAGGCGGATGTGGTGTTAATGGGGCATATTCTGCACGATTGGGATTTGGCGGAGAAGAAGGAGCTGGTGCGGAAGGCATATGCGGCGTTGCCGGCGGGTGGGTTGCTGGTGGTGTATGACACCTTGATTGATGATGCGCGGCGGGAGCGGACGTTCGGGTTGTTGATGAGTTTGAATATGTTGGTGGAGACGCACGGGGGATTCGACTACACGGAAGGGGACGGAATGGCCTGGATGATGGAGACGGGGTTTAAGGAAGCGCGGGTGGAGCACTTGGTGGGACCGGATTACATCGTGGTAGGAACAAAGTAGGGTTCTGGCCGGCAAATTTTGAGCCCTGCGGAGGTCGTTGGAGCCGCCCAGCGCAATTGTCATTTGCCCGCTGCGAGCCCACAGGCGAGCGGGAAGATGAAATCGAAGACGTCGATATCTGTCCGGCCTTCGTAACGTCACTCATGAATGTTAAAGCATTAGGTAATGCCTGTTTTGTCCTTGGTTTTGCTTCCATCGTGGGGTCCATTCTCGTGTGGTTCATGATGGGAGGGACGGAGGAAGCGACGAAGGCGCACGCGGAGCGCTTTGGTATCTTCATCGGACTCTGGGCGCCGACCTTTTTTATTCTTTCCAACCGGTTTGACCGGTCGGCGGATAAGCAGTCTTAGATGGGGTTCAACCGTCGGTTAGTGAACCGTATTGATCGGTCGCCGGTGGGGCGACGTGGTTGCGAGGCGTCGCGGGCTCGATCAGCGGTGTCGCTTCTCTCTGCGAACTTTCCCTGTCGATGAGCGGGTCTACTTATTTCTTTTTTGGCTTGTTCTCCTTCGAGCGTTGGCCGGGGAGTTGATCTTGGGCGATGTCGATGGCTTTGATTTGTTGGGCGAGTTGTTTTTCGAGTTTGGTAATGGCTTCTTTGTATTCGGGGTTGTTCGCCACGTTGTGTTCCTGGTGGGGGTCTGTTTTGCGGTCGAAGAGTTCCGCGGGATGGCCGGCGACCTTGGCGTAGGTGTAGCGATCGGTGCGGACGCCGTAGTGGTTGGGGGCGCCGAAGTAGGAATAGAAGGCAGCGTCCCGCCAATCGGGGATGGAATGGCATTTTAGGAGGGGGACCATGCTGCGGCCTTGCATGGTATTGGGGATTTCGGCCTGACAGAGTTCGAGGATGGTGGGGGCGATGTCGACGTTGATGCAGATGTCTTCGTTGACGGAGCCGGGTTTGATGAGGCGGGGGTAGCGGATGAGGAAGGGCATGCGCACGGAGGTTTCGAGGATGAGGCGTTTGTCGTAGAAGCCGTGTTGGCCGAGCCAGTATCCCTGATCCGAGGTGTAAATGACGACGGTGTCGTCGGCGATTTCTTCGCTATCGAGGAAATCGAGGACGCGCTTGAGGTTGTCGTCGTTGCCGGCGATGCAGCGGATGTATTTGTGCATCATGTGCTGGTAGGCGACGCGGATTTTATCTTTGTCGTCGTTGGGATCGTGTTCCCACATTTCGTTGGGTGCTTCGTCCTTTAAGTGGCGCAGGTAGTAGTTGGTGCTGGGGTCCTTTTTACCGCCGGGCACGCCGGAGTAGAGCATGTGGAATTTGGTGCCCTTGAGGAATTCGCGTTTGATGTTGGAGTCACTGTTCTGGACGTCTTCGTAGAGGGTGGGTGGCTCTGCGATTTCGACGTCGGCGAGAAGGTCATTGTATCGTTCGGCGTGTCCGTAATCGTGGTGGGGGGCTTTGAAGTGGAGGCAGAGTAGGAAGGGTTTATCTTTGTCGCGATCTTCGAGCCATTCCATGGCGACATCGGTGTAGACGTCGGTGGAGTAGCCTTTGATTTTGACGCCTTGGCCTTCGGAGCCGGAGAAGGAGGGATCGAAGTAGGAGCCCTGGCCTTTGACGGTCATGTGTTTGTCGAAACCTTTGGGCTCGGAGCCGAGGTGCCATTTGCCGACGAGGAAGGTTTGGTATCCGGCTTTCTGGAGTTGGACGGGGAAGTGTGGGGAGTCTTCGTTTATTTTGCCGCCGAGGCCGGTGACGCCGTTGCGATGGCCGTATTGGCCGGTGAGGGTGGAGGCGCGTGAGGGGGAGCAAATGGAGATGTTGCAGGTGAAGTTATCGAAGCGCATGCCTTCGTGGGCGAGGCGATCGATGGTGGGGGTCTTGGCGTGATCCTTGAGGTAGGTGTCGTAGGCGGAGATGGCTTCGAAGGCGTGGTCATCGACGAAGACGAGGACGACGTTCGGCGGAGCGGCTTGAATCTCACGCCCTTCTTCGCCAAGGCTACGAAGGGTAAACACCGGCGCGGAGGCGCAGAGGACAAGGCAGATGATGAGGAACTTTCTCATGGGTGAGCTGGGTTACTTCTTTTTTTTCTTTTTGCCGGCGAGTTCGTATTCCGGACCTTCGGCGCGGATGTCGGCGTGGAGTTTGATCATTTGTTTTTTGAGACGTTCGAAGCGTTCGGGCTGGGATTCGGCGAGGTTTGTCGTTTCGTTGGGGTCTTCGGCGAGGTTATACATTTCGAAGTTCCCGAGGTCGGCTTGCTTGATGAACTGCATGATGGTCCAGTCGTCGGGCTGGACGGCGTCGTTGTATCCACCGGGGTCTTTTTGGGGGAGAAGCGTGGCGAGGATCTTGTAGTCGCCCTCGCGCATAGCGACTTCGTATCCGCCGCGGGCGTGCCAGAGCCACCACATCATGGGGACGGGGCGGTCGACGGGTTGATTTTCGAGGAGGGCGGGGAGGACGTTGGCGCCGTCGAGGGTGCGATCGACCTGGGGAGAGACGTCGGCGGCGGCGCACAGGGTGGGAAGCCAGTCGGTGCCGTTTACGGGTTCCTGACTGACGGAGCCGGGTACGATTCTTCCCGGCCAGCGGACGATGCCGGGGACACGGATGCCGCCTTCGTGCATGTGACCTTTGGCGCCGCGGAGATCTCCGGGGCTTCCGTATGCGGTAGCGGTGCGGTGTTCGGGGCCGTTGTCGGCGGTGAAGACAACGAGGGTGTTTTCTTCGAGACCGTTTCTCTTGAGGTATTTCATGAGGCGCCCGACGTGGTGGTCGAGCATAGAGACGCAGCCGAAGTAGAGATCGGGGTCTTTGAGGGTGTCGCGTCGTTTGACTTGAGGTCCGCCGGAGGCGGCGAGTTTGTCGAGATGGGGAGCGATTTCTTCTTCGGGGTAGAGTTCGCGGAATTCGTCGGCGGCGAGGACGGGGGTGTGGGGTTCGCTGAACCAGAGGCAGGTGAAGAAAGGTTCGTCGGTGTTGCGGTTTTCGAGCCAATCGATGGTTTCGTCGACGACGAGTTCGCTCATCCAGCCTTTGAGTTGACCGGCGGGTTTGCCGTTGCGGAGGAAGGTCTTTGGGTCTTTGCCGAAGTTGGAGACGTTGGCGATCCAGTAGTCGAATCCATGGTCGCCGGGATCGGGCTGGACGCCGGGGGTGAAGTCGCCGGAGCAATGCCATTTGCCGGCGAAGAAGGTTTGGTAACCGGCGTCGCGGAGGAGTTCGGCGACGGTGGTTTCTTCCTTGGGGATGTGGAGGGGTTTGAAGCGGGCGAAGTCATACATTCCGACGCGGTAGGGGCTGCGGCCGGTGAGCATGGCGGCGCGGGAGGGGGAGCAATTGGAGCTAGCGGCGTAGCAGTGTTCGAGTTTGAGGCCTTGCTTTGCGAGCTTGTCGAGGTGGGGGGAGTGAATGACGGGAGAGCCGAAGCAGGCGAGGTCGCCGTAGCCCATGTCGTCGGCGAGCATGAAGATGACATTGCAACGTGACGTTGCATCCGCTTGCGGCTGCGCCGCCGGGGAATTTTCGTGAAGAGACGCCGAGACGCAGAGGAGGAGGCAAAGTATTCCTAATTTTTTTTTCATTATCGTCTTTGGGCGGAGTGGCCTTGGGTTGGATGGTGAAGTATTTGAAACGGAATACCGCCAGCCGGCGGGCGGCGATTAGAGTTTTGGCGGGGTCCAGTCGGGGATGCCTTTTTTCTTGAGTTGTTTTTCGTATCGGACGACCTGGGGATGGGCATCGGCGTAGGGGAGATTTTCGTGGACCATGAGAGGAAGCGTTTCTTCCCACCATTGATCGTAGACTTTGCGGAGCTCCGCGATGACTTCGGGATGCTGATCGGCGACATTGTTGTCTTCGTAAGGGTCGTTGGAGATATCGTAGAGTTCCTCGTTGTTTACGAAGCGCCAGCGTTGGGTGCGCACGGCGCAACCGTCGAATTTGGACTCGTTCGGGTCGGCACCTTTATCCCAGCGCCCCCGGTGGACGAAGAGGTGGCGATCGGGCCACTCGGCGTTCGGTTTTTCGAGGAGCGGGAGCATGGTGGTGCCATCGATGTCTTGTGTTTTCTTTGGAATTTTTGCTCCGGCGAGGTCGGCGAAGGTCTTGAAGAGATCGATGTGGGCGGTCAGGGCGGGGATGTCGACGCCTTCGCCGAGAACCCCTTTCCAGCGCCAGAAGGCGGGGACGTGTGTGCCGCCTTCGTGGGGCGATCCTTTGCCGGTCTTGAATCCGGCGGTGTGTAATTGAACACTCTTTCCGTCCTTCTTGGCATTCTTTCCGGCTTGGCCATTATCGGTCATGAATATGAGCAGGGTGTTGTCCCAGGCGTCCCATTCGTCGAGTTTTTCCATGAGCAATCCCATGTTATCGTCGAAGTTTTCGATCATGCCGTATCGGCCTGCGGTGTTTTCGTCCCAGCCGTCCTCGAGGAAGCGTTTCTTGTATTTCTCCGGAGCGATCATGGGGCCGTGGGGAGCGTTTGGAGTGATGAAGGCGAAATAAGGGGTGCCGGAATCGTGGTTCTCTTTGATCCAACCGAGGGCGCCTTGGAAGAAGACGTCGGTGCAGAAGCCTTTGGTCATGACGATCTCGTCGTCGTTGAGGATGGCATTGTCGAAATAGCGGCCTTCTTTTTCCTGGTTGGGGGGGAAATCCGCGCAGCTGCCGGGGAATGACTGGCCGATCCCGCCGGCGCCGTGGATAAAGGTGCGGGTGAAGCCCCGATTGTAGGGCTGGTGTTCATCGACGTCGCCGAGGTGCCACTTGCCGAAGATGCCGGTCTCGTAGCCGGATTTACTGAGAACATCGGCGATGGTGGTGGTGGAGAGCGCCATGAGTTCGCGTTCCTTGATGGTGTGGGTGACTCCGTTGCGGAATTCGTGGCGACCGCTCATGATGGCGGCGCGGGTGGGAGCGCAGGTGGGGCTGACGTGGAAGTCCGTGAAGCGCGTGGACATGCCGTAGAGCTTGTCGAGGTTGGGGGTCCTCAAGACGGTGTTGCCAAGGCAGGAGAGGTCTCCCATTCCCTGGTCATCGGTCATCACGAGAATGATGTTTGGGCGAGAGCCCTTGAGTTCGGCGGCGTCTGCGCTTGTGAGGCTGAGACTTCCACCGACGAGGGCACTGAGGGCACAGAGCAGGAGCGGGCGGATATTGGAATGGAGGTTCATGGCAGGAGTTAACGGGTTAGGGTTGGGGGAATTCATTTTAATTTTGGAGGCGAGGGGCGGAGTGGCCTTGGGTGCGGATTTTTTGGAGGAGCGTGCGGAGTTCTTCGGCCTTTTCGGGGTGATCGGCGATGACGTTGTGTTTTTGGGCGAGGTCGGTTTTGAGGTTGAAGAGTTGGCCGGCTTCGTTGTCGTCGTTGGTATATCCGAATTGTTCTTCCCATTCGGGGAAGCGGCCGCTGACGTATCCGTTCTTGGCGTCGACGAGGAGCCAGTCGCCGTGGCGAATGGCGTAGTGATCGGTTTTGGTGTTGTGGATGTGGGTGGTGCGGACGGGGTCGGTGGTGTCGCCTTTGAAGAGAGGGAGGAGGTTATGAGAGTCTTCCGCGGCGTTGTCGGGGAGATCGACGTCGAGGTGGGCGGCGAGGGTGGCCATGAGATCGATTTGGGAGACGAGGGCATCGGAAGTGGCGCCGGGTTCGAGGAGGCCGGGCCATTTGATGATGAAGGGGACGCGGTGACCGCCTTCATAGATATCGCGCTTGAGGCCGCGGAGCGGGGTGGACGACCAATGGTCGTGATTTTCCGTGCGGGCGTAGGCGTATTTTTCGGGGCCGTTATCTGCGGTGAAGATCACGATCGTATTGTCCGCCTGGCCGGAGTCTTTGAGGGCCGCCAGCAATTGGCCGATGGCGTCGTCAGTTTCGTGGACGAAGTCGCCGTAGGGTCCCGCTTGGGATTTTCCGTCGAAGCGATCGTTCGGAATGATGGGAGCGTGGGGGGAGGGGAACGCGAAGTAGAGAAAGAAGGGGTTCTCGGTCTCCGCCTGGGCTTTGATGTAGGCGACGCCGCGGCGGGTTGTTTCGGGGATGTTTTCGTAGGGGTCCCAAGTGGAGATCATGGGGCCGGGGCGGCATTCCCAGTTGCCTTCCTTTATGAGCTTCCATTCCGTTGTGTCCATTCGCGTGTCGGGCGCGTCGACGAGTTTGTCGTCTTCGATCCAGGCGTAAGGCGGGAAGTTGATGACGGTATCGCCGAAGTAGTGGTCGAAGCCGTGGGCGAGGGGGCCGTCGGGGATGGGCTGGGACCAGTCGAAGGCGGTGTGAGGCCACTCGGTCTTTTTGCGATTGCCGTCCTGGACAGTGGTGGACTTCGCGTTTGGGAGCTTGATGGCGTCCCAATTCCAGCCGAGGTGCCATTTGCCGATGCAGGCGGTGGTGTAGTCTTTTTCCTGGAGCATTTCCGGGAGGGTGAGGCGATCGGCGTCGAAGACGGAGCCGCCGAGGGCGTTGACGATGCCGTGGAATTTGCGCCAGTGGTGGCGCCCGGTGAGGAGGGCGTAACGGCTGGGGGTGCATATCCCGGAGGAGGAGTGGCCGTCGGTGAAGCGCATGCCATCAGCGGCGAGTTGATCGAGGTGCGGGGTGGGGATTTTCGACTCGGGGTTGTAGCAGCCGAGGTCGCCGTAGCCGAGGTCGTCGGCGTAGAGGATGATGACGTTGGGTGAGGCGGAATGAGTCTCGCGCGGGGACGCGGAGACGCAGAGGAAGATTAGGAGGAATAGGTGAATTGATTTCATTGAAGCGATCAGGGAGATAAGACGTTCTTCGCTCCCTCACTCTAACATTCTCCCCCTCGTCGGGGGTGAGGGGAAAGAAGAGAGCATTGCCGAAATAATTTGTTGGGAGCCCTACTTCTGGGCAGTGTTTTCGTTGGGGAGGGGGTGTTCTTTGAGGAGTTCGTCTGGGGAGTAGAAGGTGGCCCGGTCTTTGGTGGCTTCGCGGACAGCTTTGACTTCGGCGGCGGAGACGGGACCGGAATTGTTGCCCCAAGAGTGGCGCACGTAGGTGAGGACGGCGGCGACTTCGTTATCGGAATACATGGCGCCGAGTGCGGTCATTGGGGGGACGCCTTTTTGGGGATCGTAGAGTTTGTCCTTGATGGTGATCGGGCCCCAGAGGCCGTGGAGGACGAGTTTGATGAGGCGGTCTTTGTCGCCGTTGACCCATGGGGTATCGACGATGGGGGGATAGATATTGATGACGCCTTCCCCTGAGGCCTGGTGGCAAGTGACGCAGGCACCGTCTTTGTGGAAGAGCGATTCGCCGAGTTCGTAGGCGGCTTTGAATTCCTTGTTTTCCTTGCCGGAGAGTTTGAGGCCTTTCGTGAGGACGGATTCGCGTTTGGGTCGGCCGGGGAGTTCGCTGGCGAGGAGAAGATCGACGTCGGCAATGGTGGCTTTGTCGAATTTGCCGTCGGCGATGAGTTGTTCCGCATTTGGTTTGAGGAGGAGGATGGCGCTGTTGAGTGAGGTGCGAATCCATTCGTCGGTGGGTTGGGAAGCGACGGTGAGGAGGACTTCGGCCCCTTCGTCTCCGCCGAGCCATGAGGCGGCGGCGAGTGCTTCGAGGCGGACACGCGGGTTCTCGTCTTTGGCGGCGGTGAGGTAGTATTGGACGGGGTTCTCGAGGATATGATCGCAATGGCGGACGACGCGGAGGGCGCCGGCGCGGACGCGGGGGTCTTCCGCGTTGAGGCATTGTTCGAGGAGGGCGACGGAGGGTTGTTGGTGGCCCCAGGTGGTCCAGAGGGCTTCGAGAACGAGCCGTTCGTTGTCGCTGTTTTCTTCTGCGAACTTGTGGGCGTGAGCGATGACTTTTTCGGCATCGCGACCGCGCAGTTCGTTGTGGGAGCGTTTGCGGGCCTGGAGTTCGGGAAGCTTAAAATTTTCGAAGAGCGCGGCTATTTCCGCGCCGGCAATCTCAGGTGCATCGACGAGAGGTCGTTCGGGGTACGTGATGCGGTAAATGCGGCCGTACTGGTTGTTGCGCATCGGGTCGCGCGCGGAGTGTTGCATGTGGCCGATGAGGGCGTTATGCCAGTCGATGAAGTAGAGGCTGCCGTCGGGTGCGATTTCGAGATCGGCGGGGCGGCAATTGCCGTCGCTGGATTGGATGAGGTCCTGGCGCCATTTTCCTTTGATGGCGATCCCGTCCTCGAAGGTGTCGTATTGTTTGATGCCGAGAAAGCCGATCGAGTTGCAGTAGATGTAGTCGCCCTGGACTTCATCGGGGAAATGGCGTGAGTAGATGAACTCGGAACCGGAGCTAGGGCGGATGTGGTGTTCGTAATTAAACTTTTCGACCTTATCGATCTCGTGGGCGTGGGGGACTTTCACTGAGAGCGGGAGCATCCAGTAGTGGTTTCCGCCCGAGGCATCGTTGAGGAAGTTTTGTCCGTATTCGTCGTGGGTGACGCCCCAGGGGTTGCTGACGTCGGTTTGGAGGAAGCGATCGACCTTCCAGGATTTGGGATCGAAGCGCCAGGCGCCGCCATCGGTCATGCGTTGTGGTCCCCACGGGGTTTCGACCTGGGAGTGGAGGAAGCGACCTTCGCACATGAAGATGCCGCCGCCGTAGTCGGTGTCGAAGGCGGAGATGGCGTGGTGAGTGTCGTGCGGATCGAAGCCGTCGAGGATATATTCCTTGGTGTCGGACTTGCCGTCGCCGTCGGTGTCTTTGTGGAGGGTGAGGTAGGGTTCTTCCGAGATGTAGACACCTTCGGGGGCGATCTGGAATCCGATGGGGACGTGGAGGTTGTCGGCGAAGACTGTTTCTTTATCGGCACGTCCATCGCCGTCGGTGTCCTCGTAGATGAGGAGTTTATCGTTGGGGAGTTCGTCTCCGGGTTTGTAGTGGGGGTAGCTGGGGACGACCGAGACCCAGAGGCGGCCTTCGTTGTCGAAAAGCATTTGGGCGGGGTTTTGGAGGAGAGGGAACTCCTGCTCGGTGGCGAAGACCGAGACTTCGTATCCTTCGGGCAGGGTGAATTTTTCGAGGGCTTCTTTTTCGAGGAGGTAATTGGCGGTGCCGGTTTTTTCGCTGGGTGTGTAGTTGGTCGTGACGGGCGTGAGAGGGCGTGTTTTGGCGTCGTCGACGTCGATGGTTTTTGATTTCCCTTGGGCGATCTTCCAGATGTTTTGATCGCGGAGCGCGGTCATCTCGCGGATTTTCTCGATTTCCTCGGGGTAGTTGAAGTTCCCGTAGGGGGCCCAGCGTTGGCCGTAGGCGTGGACGCCGTTGAGCATGCGGTAGTCATTGCGGAAGAACCATGACTTATCGTAGATGGCTTCGCGGAGGAGTTGGTCATCGACTTGTTCGGCGGGGCTGACGGGTCCGAAGAGTTGTTTGAGGACAATGGGGGCGAGGTATTTGTAGCCGTTGTCGCCGAGGTGGATGCCGTTGATGGTGAGGGGTGCGGCTTCAGCGGACTTTGCGAAGCGTTTTTGTGTGGGCGTGAAGAGGTCGAGGACGCCGACCTTTTTTTGCCTGGCGACCTGCTTGATCGCTTTGGCGTAGGCGGCGAGAATCTCGTTTCTTTCTTTGGCATCGGGGAGGAGGTAATCGGGATGGGCTTCCACGGCGATCGGGGTCGCGAGGACGAGTTCGGGAGCGGTTTTGTCGTTGTAGGCTTTCGAGAGGGTGTGATCCACGAAGGCGGAAAGCTCGGCTTTGAAATTATCGAGTCCGTCGAGGCCGTCGAAGGATTCGTTGAAGCCGAAGAAGGCGACGATGGTATCGGCTTCCAGGATGGTGAGCCATTCATCGGGTTTGGGGTAGTGGCCTTTGCCGTAGTGGGCGTTGATTTCGGGGCGGAATTGTTCGCTGCCGGGGAAGGCCCAGGGGTCGGGTTGCCCGGCTTCGGGGCGGAAGGCGGGCGTGTGGCCGGGGAAGCCCATATTGCGGAAGGTGATTTCTGAATTGGGGAAGGCTTTGTGGAGGAGCGTTTCGAAGTGGCCGTAGTGCTGCATGCGTTCGGGGAGCGAATTGCCGATGAAGACGATGCGTTCTCCTTGGGAAGGTTTCAGGGGGAGGGTGGTGGATTTCGGTTTTTTCCCGGAGATATCATTGGGTTGTTTGTGGAAGGGGCGGAGCTCGTCTTTTTGCTGGAGCTCGATGGGGGTGGGAACGACTTCTTTGGCGGGATCGCGTGGTGCTTCGTCGTCCTTTTTGTTTTTCTTTGAATCTTCGGCGGCGGGCACGGCGGTGGTCAGGGCGATCAAGAGGGAGGCGATTGTCCCGAGGAAGAATTGGGATTTGGGGTGGGATGTATTGGTATTCATGGTGACCGAAGGGTAATAAACCGGGGTGACAACAGAGCAGGAGTCAGGGGTTGGCACAAGGTTGCGAGTATATACACGGGAAGGGGTTTTGGGCATTCTTTTGACAAAGCGACAATGTTTATTGAAATTTAGACATGGCCGCTATGGATATGCAGGAATCGTTTTATGCTCGGATGGGTTCGCCACGGGAGTTTAGCAGGTTATTTGCGCATGTTCCGGGGGCGCATTTTTTTGTTAAGGATGCGCAGAGTCGATTGATGGCGGCGAGTCCGGCGCTGTTGGAGCGATTGGGTTTACGGGAGGAGGCGGAGCTCGTGGGGACTTGTGACCGGGATTATTTTCCGGAGGAAATTGCGGATCAGTTTGTGCGGGATGACCGGCAGGTGATGACGAGCGGGGAGCCTTTGATCAATCGGGTGGAGATTGGGTATAACGAGCAGCGGGTGATGGATTGGTATGTGACGACCAAGTTACCGGTTCATGATGGGGAGGGTCGGGTGATGGGGATTGTGGGGACGACGCAGAGTTATGAGGGGAAGCGTCGGGCCTTGATGCCGTTTTCGAGTGTGTCGAAAGCGGTGGAGCATTTGCGGGAGAACCTGGATCGTCGGGTGGATGCGACGGAGCTGGCGCAGGTGGCGGGGATGTCGGCGCGGCAATTGACGCGGAAGTTTCAGGAGGCGTTTGAGATGACGCCGCATGAGTTTGCCTTGAAGACGCGGATTCAGGCGGCGAGTGAGGCATTGGCGCGGACGGATGCGCCGATCATTACGGTGGCGTTGGATTTTGGGTTTTGTGATCAGAGTGCTTTCACGGTGCAATTCCGGAAGCACATGGGGCTGACGCCGCGGGAGTTTCGGGCGAAGTATCGGAGCGGGTAGGGAGAAGCTGATCAGGCGGCGGAGAGAGCGGCGGGGAGGTCCATGCGGCTCATGACGGCGAGGTGATCGAGGAGGCCGTGCGTTTCGGCGCGCCATTGTTTGAGGCGGGCCTTGGAGACGCGGACGCTATTGGCGACCGATTCTTCGAGTTCGTGATAGCTTTCGGTGAATGATTCGAGGAGCGCGTGATAGGCTTTGTAGGTGGATTCCCACTGGGGGCAATGTTGGGAAGCTTCCTGGGCGTCGGCGACGGTGGCTTGCTGGGCTTGGAGTTGGCGCCGGGCTTCGGTCATCTCGGCCATGAGGATTTTTTCCGGGGAGACGCGTTTGAGGTCGCTGGTGAGTCCGACCTTTTCGAGGAGCCAGATGGTCCACTTAGTGGGGTCCCAACTGCGGCGTTTGACGCCGTTGCGGTAGTCGTGTTGGAAGGAGTGGTGGAAGTTGTGGTAGCCTTCGCCGAAAGTGAGGAAGGCCATGAGCATGCTATCGCGGGCGCTTGAGTTGTTAGAGTAGGGTTGGGAGCCGACGCAGTGGCAGAGGGAGTTGATGAAGAAGGTGCAGTGTTGGACGACGACGACGCGGAGGACGCCCGCGATGAGGAAACCGCCGAGGGCGCCGGGCCAGCCGTTCCAGAGGAATCCGAGAAATGCGGGTAGGATGAGACCAACGACAACGGCGATCCACTGGCAGTAGCGATGTTGCCACATGACCAGTTTGTCTTTCTTTAGATCGGCGACGTTGTCGCGGTCTTCCGGATGGAGTTTAAAGAGGAGCCAGCCCATGTGAGCCCAGAAGAAGCCGCGGGTGATGCTGTAAGGATCGTCGTCTTCGTGATCGACGTGTTTGTGGTGTTTCCGATGGTCGGAAGCCCAGTCGAGGACGGAATTTTCGAAGGCGCAGGCGCCGAAGACGAGGGTGGAGATGCGGACGGGGAGTTTTGCTTTAAAGGAGCGATGGGCGAAGAGGCGGTGGTAGCCGAGGGTGATACCCATGGCGGTGGCGGGCACGTAGAAGAGGAACATGGCGATCTGGAACCAGTCGATGCCGAAGTGCCAGAGGTAAACGGGGGTGGCGAAGACGGCAATGAGGAAGGTGCCGATGAGAAAGGAGCTGGTGATCCAGTTGATCCGGGCGACGGGAAAACGATTAGTCATATATTCGGAACCCTAGGTTATCCGCACGGAGGGGATTGTTCCGAATGGCGCCCTGAGTGGAGGTAGGGTGCCTGCGAATGGGGGGTATGGCAATGAAAAAACCAGTATTCGGGGCTTGGTAGCCCGTATTCAGGGGGCTAGCGGAGTTGTTCTCTGAGGAGTTGGAGTTCTTGTTCGGTTTCGTCGAGGCGGTCGAGGAGTTGGGTGATATAGCGGATGACGCGGAGGTTGGTGTGATGGCGTTGGCGGAGGGACTCGATTTGGCGGAGGCGGTAGATGGCGCGTTCGTCGAAGAGGAAGGTATCGGGCGTGTCGCCGGATTGGGCGGAGGGGACGAGGTGGGCGCGGGTGAATTCGAGGATCATGTCCGGGTGGACGCCGGTGAGTTCCGCGGCGGTTTCGAGGTTGAAGAGGCGGGCTTCGCCCGAGGTGCCTTCGGTGTATTGGATGAGGGTGTAACGGGAGGGCATGTTTTTTCAGGATCGAGGGTTGAAGGAGGAGGAATCGGCGAGGTTTTCCCAAAGTTCTTTTTCTTTTTCGGACACGGATTCGGGGGTGGCGACAGAGACGACGGCGTAGAGGTCGCCGAGGTCGCCGTTGTTGCCGGTGGGGAGGCCTTTGCCGCGGAGGCGCATGCGGGTGCCGGCGGTGGTGCCTGGTGGAATTTTCAAGCGGACTTCTCCGTGGAGGGTACGGACGGGGATGGTGGCGCCGAGGACGGCTTCCCATGGTGCGAGGTTGAGGTCGTAATGGAGTTCGTGGCCTTTGACGCGGAAGTCGGGATGACGTTCGAAGCGGACGCGGAGGTAGAGGTCGCCGTTGGCGCCGCCATTGTGTCCCTGGCCGCCGAGTCCGGCGAGGCGGATGCGTTGTCCTTCGACGACGCCGGTCGGGATTTTCACGCGGGCGGTTTTGGTGCGTTCGGTTTCTCCGGGCGCGGCGGGTTGTCTTAGTGTCAGGGTGCGGGTGGAGCCGTTGACGGCTTCCTGTAGGGTGACGAGGATATCGGCTTCGATGTCTTGGCCGGGGATGGGAATATCGGCGGCGCCGGTGTAGGAGAAAGGGTCGGTGCGAGTGCGTTGTCGGCTGCGGGAGCCGAAGAAGTTTTCGAAGAAGTCGCTGAAGCCAGCGCCGTCGAAGTGGAACTCGACGTTTCCGGGGTCGCCGGTGGAGGAGTAGTAGTATTGGCCGCCGCCGGAGGGGTCGTAACCGGGAGGGGGTCCCGCGCCGGGCCCGGCTGAGTAGGCGGCGGAGGGGTCGAAGTCACCCATGTGTTTCCAGTTTTCTCCGAGGGCGTCGTATTTTTTTCGGTTCTCGGGGTCGGAGAGGACTTCGTAAGCTTCGTTGACCTCTTTGAATTTTTCTTCGGCGGAAGATTTGTCTTCGGCGACGTCGGGGTGGTATTTCCGGGCGAGTTTGCGGAAGGCTTTGCGGATATCGTCATCGGAGGCGTCTCGTGGGACGCCGAGGACTTCGTAGTAGTCGCGGAATTTTACGGCCATGGGGGAGATTGTGGACTGCCAGTATAGCGAATGTTTTTGAGGATGCCAGAGGGGGAAGGGGGTGGTTGGGTTTTTTCGTGGCGAAAAGGGGTTACGTTGGTTAGAATGGCTCCTTACGTTTCCATCCCTGTGAGTCCCGAGAGCGATTCAGCCCCCAACCACCATCACTCGTCGCCGGGCGAGGAATCGCCGTTGCGTTCGCGGCGGGGGATATTGCGGAACGGATTTGGGATCAAGACGAACGGGTTGCAGGTGGGGTTAAAGCCGGAGCGTGGGTGGGCGCGGCGGAATTATCGATTTGTGCGGCATCGATTATTGGGGACGGCGTTGCAGCGGCGGGAGAAGGGTGAGCATCATGGGCGGCGGCGGGATTTTCATGTGTTGGGCGAGCATGAGATTGAGGTGACATGGATCGGGCATGCGTCTTTTTTGGTGCGGACGCCTTTGCGGAATATTTTGATCGATCCGAATTGGGCTCTTTGGCATGGGCCGGTGAAGCGGGCGCGACATCCGGGGTGTCTGTTGGAGCATTTGCCGCCGATCGATTTGGTTTTGATCACGCACGCGCATTTTGATCATTTGCATCGACCGTCTTTGAAGGCGATTGCGAACGGGCAGACGGTGTTGGTGCCGCAGGGGGTGGGGAAGGTTTTGAAGCGGCTACAGTTTTCGAAAGTGCGGGAGATGCACAATTGGGAGCTGCATTTGGATGAGGGGTTGGAGGTGGTGTTTACGCCGAGTCATCATTGGGGGGCGCGGATGGCGGTGGACACGCATCGCGGGTTTGGCGGTTTTATCATCAAGACGCCGCATGCGAGTTTGTATCACAGTGGGGACAGTGCGTATTTTGGGGGATTCAAGGAGATCGGGGAGCGGCATGCGATTGATACGGCGTTGTTGCCGATCGGGGCGTATGAATCTCCGAGTGGGCGGGACGTGCATATGAATCCGGAGGAAGCGATCAAGGCGTTTGGCGATTTGGGGGCGCGGCAGATGATCCCGATGCATTACGGGCATTTTCCCTTGGGGAACGAGGGGATGCATGAGCCGCTGCATCGGCTGCAGGCGGCGGCGCAGGCGGGGGGATTATCGGAGCGGGTGATTGTGCCGCCGGAGGGGGCGCCGGTTCTGGTGTAGGCCGCGGGACGCGGGTTACACCAGAACCGAGTTATTGGTTAGTTGTTGTTGGTTGTTTGGGGGGAAGGGGTTAGCCAGCTTTATCGTGTGAGGAGCGCAACGAAACAAGATCGGCAATTGGGACAGGCCCTAGTCATTCGTGGAATCTGACCGTCTTAAAGATTGTCTTTGCCAATTCGACGGCGCTTTTGTCGCTACAGTTTGCCCAAATCAAAAGAGCTGAAACATCTCTCTCCTTTGGAGGGAAATGAGCAGCTGCCATGTAGTCGAATTTATGCCCCGGATGAGGGGAATATCCATCTATGAGTGTAGATTTTCGCCCATTGACTGTCGTATGAGTCTTCTTGAAAGAATCAAACTCGCTCCCGCTGACATCACCGGCAACTGAACCATAGTCCAGGGATAGATCGATCTGAGTTGAAACGAATTTTCTCGTATACGAATCGAACCCAATTTTCGATTTGTCTTCGAAGTTCTCTGGAATCCAAAAGGCAAAATCAGGACACTCGACTTTTACCCAATTGTCAGGTTCAGAAACTCCGGTGTCTTTGCTGTCACAGTTTGAACATGCGAAGACGATAGAAAGCGATAGGAACGGGTACGCTATGTTGCGACTAGTAGAATTCAACTTCGTGGTTGGAGGAGTCTGGTGTCAGAAAAGTTGTACGCTTGGAAGTGATTGTTTTGTTGATCGCAGGGATATCCGAAGCTTCGCTGCGCAATCCTATCGACGTCACCAGGCTATTCCGCCGTTTAAGCTATTGTGTGAAGGGATTGGGCGAACTGCGGGCGAGCGGGCCGCTCGCCCCTACCGGGTCGCGGGTGGGTTGATTAGCTCTTTTTGTGTGAGAGGAGCCAGGAGTAGAGGTCGGGGTTGTTGTAGGATTCGGTCCAGGAGTCGTGCGCGGCCTCGGGATAGACAGTGAATTTGAGGTTTTGGTGGCCTTTCTTTTTGAGGGCGTCGACCATTTCCTGTGATTCGGAGAGGGCGACGGCCTGATCCTTGGCGCCGTGGAAGACCCAGATGGGCGTGTCCTGGAGGCGGCGGGCCGCGAGCCATGCTTTACCGCCTCCGCAGATGGGGGCGATGGCGGCGAATTTCTCGGGGAATTTGGTGGCGAGTTCCCAGGTCCCATATCCGCCCATGCTGAGGCCGGTGACGTAGATGCGAGAGGGATCGATGCGGTATTCTTTTTCGAGGGTTTCGATGAGGAGGAGGAGTTCATCGGGGTCCCACCAGGAGTCCGGAGGGCATTGGGGGGACGCAACGATGAAGGGGAATGATTCGCCTTCATCGATTTTCTTCGGAGGTCCGTGGGCGCGAACTTTGTTGATGTCGTGCCCGCGTTCTCCAGCGCCGTGGAGGAAGAGGAGCAGCGGGTATTTTTTGTTGGAGTTCTTTTTGTAGTCGTCGGGGAGATAGAGGAGGTAGTCGATATCGATGGATTTTTTTTGGGTGGTTTTTAGTTTTTGGGCGGATTGGTTGGAGGCAAGAGTTTCACGCGGAGCCGCGGAGGCGCAGAGGATTGAAAAAAGAAGAGTGAGGGAGAGGGTAGAGCGTTTCATTTTTGTGATGCGGTTGGGCCGAGGAGAATTGAACAGGGGAACAAGGAACACGGAATGAGGAATGTTGAAGTGAAAGGCGGGAGGCAGGAGGGAGAGGGGACTACTTGGCGGTGGTGGGGAGGTAGCGGTAGTAGACTTCGAGCATGAGGGTGCAGAGGCAGGTGCGGTAGAGGTCACCGTCGCCCTTGGTGCGTTCTTGTTCGCGGTTATTGCGTCCCGGGGGGAAGCGGCCGTTGCTGTCCTGGGCCTCGAGCATTTCTTCGAGGAACATATCGTTCCAATCGCGCCAGATGCGCCCGCCTTCCAAGAAGCAGGCTTGGGTGGAGTAATACCATTCGTAGAAGTTGGCGCTGGCGTAGGAGAGTGACTTGCGGGTGTCGAGGATGAACTCGAGGCCTTTTTGGGCTTCGGAGCTGTCGCCTTCGTCGGCGAACTGGAGGGAGAGGACGCCGACGCCGGTGAGGGAGATTTTGTCTTCCGGTTCGATGTATCCGAAGCCGCCTTCGCGTCCTTGGACGCGTTTAATCTGGCGGATGGCGCGGTCCCAGGAGGTTTCGTAGCCGTTGAAGTCGAGCTTGGTGTTTTTTGCGGCGCGGAGGGCTTGGATTTGCCATCCACCGACGGAGGTATCGTCGCGCGAGCCATCGCGGTAGTTGTAGTCCCAGCCGCCGGAGGAGTGTTGGCCGTCGATGATGATATCAACGGCGTCTTCGAGGAGTTCGCCGAGGCCGGGGATTTTCGTTTTGCCTTGGCGGGTCATGGTGAAGAGTTCGGCGAGGGCGTAGGTGGCGATGGCGTGTTCGTAGGCGCCTTTGCCCTTGGGGGAAACCATGTGTCCATCGCCTTCGATGCCCATGTTCATGAGGAAGGTGGCGGCATTGACGACGGTATCGGAGAATTCCGGGGAGTCGGGTGTTTCGCAGTGGCCGAGGTAAGCGAGGAGGGCGAGGCCGGTCATGGCGACGGGGTATGCGCCTTCGCCGAAGGAGCCGTCGTCGTTTTGTTGTTCGCTGATCCAAACGAGGGCTTTGTGGACGGCTTCTTCGCATTTGCGGTTGCCGCCGGATTCACTGAGGCGGGCCATGCGGTCGACGAGGGTGCAGCGGCCCTGCATGGCGGGGGGGAGGCTGGCGACGAAGCCGCCGTCGTTGCTGAGGCCGACGAAGCCCATGCCGAAATCATCGGTGGCGAGGCCGACGGCGAGGTCCTCGGGATTGAGGCTGTCGACATTGGGGACGGTGACTGAGGAGAATTCGACGGCGGACACGACCTTGGTCATCTGAGCCGAGGGCTTAGATTGTTTCATTTGCTGTCGTTGGACTTTTTCTTTGGGTGCTTCAATGGCTTCGCCTTCGGGGACGGCGATGGCGATGATTTCCGGCGGGGGTTGGACGGGGCCGTATATGATGAAGAGCGTGAGGAAGAAGAAAATGATGAGGTGGGCGAAGGCGGCGATGGCGATGGCGGAGAGGCGGTCGCGGTTGCGGAGTTTGTTAAAGATGGCTTCTTCTTCCGCGACCTTTTCTTCGATGTCGTTCAGCGGGTCATCGGGGTCGTAGAAGACTTCTTCGTCCTGATCGGCGGGGTCGAGATCGGGTGGTGGTGCGAAGGCGGGGGCATCGACGGCGGTTTCGATGGAATCCGGGGTAGGTGAGACGGGTGCGGGGATGGCGTCTTCTTTATTTGGATTGGCATCCGGGCGCGAAAGGGGTTTCGGGATGGAGGGAGGGGGAATTTCCTCGGGATGATCGACGTGATCTTCGGTGATCTGGATGGGGGTATCCGGGGATTCCGGCTCAGTGGAATCCGAGGAGTTTTCGTCGTCCGGTGTCATCGGTGATATCCGAGTGGTGTCTTCAGTGTATTATTTCGAAAATGGGCGAGGTGGAAAAGTCTAAACGGTGGGTCAGTTTGTGACGGGAATGGAGTGGTAGATGTGTTCCAGGGTGAGGACGGCGTATGCGGTGACGAGGACGGGGTCTTTTTCCCACCAGCGTCCGGTGTCGTTAAGCCATGAGCCGTCGGGTTTCTGGAGGTCGAACAGTTTTTGAGCGAGTTGGCCGCGCCAGTCGACGGAGGAGCCGTCGTTGAGAGTGAGTTCCTGGATATTGGAGATGGCGAGGGCTTTGGCCATGGTGTGGTAGTAATAATAGAGGCCCTGGTGTTCCATGCCGGGATTCTCTTCGACGGTGAAGTGGGCCTTGAGCCAATCGAGGGCAGCGGTGACGCGCGGGTCGTCGGGATTCATCTCGGCATAGATGAAGGAAAGGAGGCCGGCGTAGGTCATGCTGCCGTAGGAGCGGAAGACCTTCGTGCCGTCGGCGGTTTCGGTGGTGCCGGCCTTGGAATCGCCGGGAAAGTAGATGAAGCCACCGCGTTGTTCGGGGTCGTCGGTGGCCCAGGGTTGATCGTTTGAGGGGGTGAGGTTTTGGCAGCGCTCGACGAATTTGATCGCGGCGTCCCAATTGAGTTTCGAGGCGGCGCCGCCTTCGGGGGAATCGGCGAGGGCTTTGCGGGAGTAGTAGAGGGCTTCGAGGGCGAAGTGGGTATTGGAGAGGTCGGAGTGGGTGTAGGTGCCGCCGTATCCGACGCCGCCGTCGAAAGGGTTATCGGATTCGTTTTCGGTATCGTAGTCGGATTGTTGTCCGATGAGGAAGCGGCGGGCGTTGCGGATGGGGATGCTGAAGTCGGGGTTTTGGGCGAGGGAGAGGGCGAGGAGGGCGAGGGAGGTATTGTAGGTGGCGAGGCCTTCGCCGTAGATACCGCCGTCGGGGTGTTGGCTATCGAGGATGAAGGCGAGGGCTTTTTCGAGGGACTCGGGTGTGGGGGCGGAGGGATCGTGGGAGGGTTGGCCGATGAGGGCGCAGGCGGGAAGGGCGGTGAGGGCGGGGAACTCGGGATCGCCGAAGGCTCCGGTTTCGGTGTCTTGCTGTGTGCGAAGCCAGTCGAGGCCTTTTTTAATGGCGTGTTCGATTTCGAGTTTGAGGGAGAGGTCGGCCTTTTCGGCGTGCGAAGGGAGGGGGGAGAGGAGGAGGGTCAGGAACAACAGAGTGATTGCGAGAGGGGCGGGTAAGTTCATCGTTTTTGGGGAGAGTTTCGATTTGGGGACGTTCGAGTCCTCGCTTTATCCCGCCTTTGGCGGGCTCTACTAGTTAGTTGGGTGTTTTTGACTAGTGCCGCGATGCGGCGGCGTAGTCGCTCGCACCCACATCATTGGTCGGTGAAGGGTTCGATGACGATCGTGACCGGGGTATTTTTTGGAGGGAGTTTTTCGAGGATGGGTTGCCATCGGAGATCATCGTTGTTTCCGGGCCGGGTGGAGTTGAACATGGCCCATCGGTCAAGGTAAACGGCGGCGATGGAGCCTTCAAGTTCGGCTTGGAATTGTCCGTTTTCGACGAAGGAGCCGTTGAATTGCCAAGGGGCGGGTTTCATGGGATCGCCGGTGAAGCGGTTGAGGATGAGGGTTTCGGGCCGGGTGGTGACGGGTGCTTCGTTTTCGGTTGTCCAGGTGACGGTGAATTGGACTTGGGCGAGAGGATCGGGAGCGATGTTTTTTTCCTGGTTGGGATCGACGGGTGGTTCATCGAAGAGGGAGCCGGGGCCGGGTTTGTATCCCGCGAGGAGCATGACGATATTGAGGTGGAAGGGGCTGATATCGGTGGCGAGGAGGCTTTCGTGTGTTTTGCCATCTTTGTGGACGAGGAGGTATTCGAGGAGGTCTTCGCGGGTGTTGATGCGGCCGGGGAATTCGATGCGGCGGGTTTTTTTATTGAAGGTGATTTGGTCGAGTTGGAACTCGTGTTCGGAGAGTTGTTTTACGGGTGGGGGTGTGGCGTCCGAGGTGGATTCATTTTGGGCAGTGGTGCTGAGGGTGAGGGGGAGGGAGAGGGAAAGGAGGAGAACGGTGCTGGTGAAGGGGGACTTCATGGGAATGGGTTGGACAGGGGGGCGGGAATTTGCGGCAATGAGTGGAGCGACAATCAATAATAGAAGGAGAACGAGATAAAGATGAAGAAGAAGATTTTGTATGTGGTGGGCTTACTGTTTATAACGGGAGGGATGGGATTTGGGGAAGTGATTGGGAAAGAGGTGAGTTATGATGGGGACGGGGTGACGATGAAGGGTTATCTGGCCTATGATGATTCGGTGGAGGGGAAGCGTCCGGGGATATTGGTGGTGCATGAGTGGTGGGGGCACAATGACTATGCTCGGAAGCGGGCGGACATGTTGGCGGAGATGGGTTATGTGGCGTTGGCGGTGGACATGTATGGGGACGGGAAGACGGCGGCGCATCCGAAGGATGCGGGCAAGTTTGCGGGGGAAGTGATGGCGAACATGGATGGAGCGGAGGCGCGGTTTCGGGCGGCGATGGAGTTGTTAAAGGAGCAGCCGGAGACGGATGGGGACAAGATTGGAGCGATCGGGTATTGTTTTGGGGGTGCGGTGGTATTGCAGATGGCGCGGCAGGGTGTGGATTTGAAGGGGGTGGCGAGTTTTCACGGGAGCTTAGGGACGCCGCGACCGGCGGAAGCGGGCGGGGTAAAGGCGGCGGTCTTGGTGTGTCATGGGGCGGCGGATGAGTTTATCAGTGAGGAGCAGATTGCGGGGTTTAAGGACGAGATGGAGTCGGCGGGTGCGGACATGAAATTTGTGGCGTATCCGGGAGCGAAGCATGGGTTTACGAATCCGGGTGCGGACGCGAAGGCGGAGGAGTTCGGCATACCGTTGGCGTATGACAAGGCGGCGGATGAGGCGTCGTGGGCGGAGATGAAGGCGTTTTTTGACAAGGCGTTTGCGGACTGAAGGATCGGGAGGGGGAAATTTGACGATTGCGCGAAGAGCGGGGGCGGGAGAGGCGAAGGATCATGTGTCGGTGGTGCGGGCGCCGGCGTGGGAGATGGAGTGTGCGGATTGTTTGGATTACCTGGGAGGGGTGGAGACGGGGAGCGTTGGGTTGGTGGTGACCTCGCCGCCTTATAATATGGGGAAGGCGTATGAGCGGCGCCGGTCGCTGGAGCGGTATGTGGCGGAGCAGGAGCGGACGATTGCCGAGTGTGTGCGTGTGTTAGGGGCTCGTGGGAGTATTTGCTGGCAGGTGGGGAATTTCGTGGAGGGGCCTGGGCGGGGGTCGGAGGTTTATCCTTTGGATGTGGTGTTGTATCCCTTGTTCAAGAAGCATGGGTTGACGTTGAAAAACCGGATTGTGTGGCATTTCGAGCATGGGTTGCATTGTTCCTCGCGGTTGTCGGGGCGGCATGAGACGATTTTGTGGTTTGTGAAATCGGAGGATTACGTGTTCGATCTCGATGCGATTCGCGTGCCGGCGAAGTATCCGAACAAGAAGCATTTCAAGGGTCCGAACAAAGGGAAGCTATCGGGGAATCCGTTGGGCAAGAATCCTGGCGATGTATGGGTGATCCCGAATGTGAAGGCGAATCATGTGGAGAAGACGGGGCATCCTTGTCAGTATCCGGTGGAATTGGTGGAGCGGTTGGTGTTGGCGTTGACGGAGGAAGGGGACGTGGTTTTGGATCCGTATGCGGGGGTGGGTTCTTCGTTGGTGGCGGCGGTGAAGCGTGGGCGGGAGGGGAGGGGTTGTGATTTGGATGCGGGATATGTGGCGACGGCGCGGGAGCGATTGGCGGCATTGGAGGCGGGGGAATTGCTGACGCGGCCGATGGGGCGTCCGGTTTATGAGCCGAAGAGTCGCTGAAGCGAGTTAGGAACTAGGAATTAGGAATCAGGGCAGCGATGAAGGTGGGAGGAGTTTATAGTCATTTGAATGGGGAGGAGTATGTGCGGGTGCATCGGCCGGATTTGTGGGGGGAGTTGGCGGCGGTGATTGAGGCGATTGATGCGGAGAAGTGTCGGACGAAGGTATCGCAGGAGAAGGACAAGGTGGGGGAGGTTTTATACAGTCCGGTGGCGTTGAACGATGCGTTCAAGGTGGAGTTGGGGAAGCGTGGGTGGGAGGAGAGCCGGGTGTCTTACTGGGTGACGGGGGACGAGGAATTGGCGCGGCGGACGGCGTCGTTGCCGCCGGAGGAGCAGAAGCGTGAGATCGAAGCGGCGGGGGAGGAGGCGATATACAGTTACAACCAGACGGATTTTTTAAAGGAGCGGGTCGCGATCGAGGTGCAGTTCGGGAAGTATTCGTTTGTGGCGTATGATTTGTTTGTGAAGCACCCGGCTTTTTACGTGGGGAACGAGATTGATGTGGGGGTGGAAATATTGCCGGTGAAGGCGTTGCAATCGCAGATGAGTTCGGGCGTGGCGTATTACGAGGGGGAGTTGTATAATTTGATTCGGCAGGGGCGCGGGGTGCCCCCGGTGCCGTTGATTGTGATTGGGATTGACGCGTGAATTACGCTTACGCGAATCTGCAGTTAGGAATTAGGAATTTGTACTTTTGGCTGGGAATAGGATTTTCCCAAAGTTAGGAGAGCCGTGACTTCAGGGCGGTTTGGGCGGCGTGGTGGCCGGCCATGCCGTGGACGCCGGCGCCGGGCGGGGTGGCGGCGGAGCAGAGGTAGAGTTTTGGGTTAGGGGTGGTGTAGGGGTTGAGGCGCGCGACAGGGCGGGTGAAGAGCTGAGGGAGGTCCTGGACGCCGCCAATGACGTCGCCGCCGATGAAGTTTGGGTTGTAGGACTCGTATCCGGCAGGGGAAGTGGTGTGGGTGGCGAGGATGGTGTCGCGGAAGCCGGGGGCGAAGCGTTCGATTTGGTTCAGGATGGGCTCGGTCATGTCGGCGGTGGCGCCGTTGGGGACGTGGCAGTATGCCCAGCCGGTGTGTTGGTTGTCGGGGGCGCGGGTGGGATCGAAGACGCTTTGTTGGGCGACGAGGACGAAGGGTTTGTCGGAGATGCGGTTCTTCCAGGCGTCGCGTTCGGAGGCGGCGATTTCTTCCAGGGTTCCGCCGACGTGGACCGTGCCGGCGCGGCGGCAGGGTTCGGCGGACCAAGGGATGGATTCGGAGAGAGCGAGGTCGAGTTTGAAGACGCCGGGGCCGTATCGGTATCGGTTGAGTTTTTGGCGGTAAGATGCCGGGAGTTGATCGCCGGCGATGTGGGCGAGAGCGCGGGGGGAGGTATCGAAGAGAATGGCCTCGGCTTCGGGGAGGGAGGCGAGGTCTTTGACTTCGTGATTGCAGATGATTTCGCCGCCGAGGGAGCGGTAATGTTTTGTCAGGGCTTCGATGATTTGTCCGGAGCCGCCTTTGGCGAAGGGCCAGCCGACGTGGTGACCGGTGACGGCGAGCATGATTCCGACGGCGGCGGTGAGGGGGTTTTCGAGTGGGAGGACGGAGTGGGCGGCGTTTCCGGCGAAGAGGGCCTGGGCTTCGGGTGATTGGAAGTGGTGGGTGGCGAAGCCGAAGCCGGAGCGGATGGCGTGTCGGCCGAAGCGGGCGAGGAGGAGGGGATGTTTTGGCGGGAAGGGGAAGGGGCCGAGCAGGTCGTCGAGGAGGGCGGGGGTTTTGTGGGCGAGGGGGGCGAATACGGATTGGTATTGGTGGGCGTCGTGATCGGGGAGGGTGGCGATGGTGTCGGGGATGGATCGGGCCATGACGGCGGCGCGACCGTGGTCGAGGGGATGGGCGAGGGGGAGGTTCGGGTGGACCCACTCGAGGCCGAGGTTTTCGAGGGGGAGGGAGCGGAAGAAGGGGGAGGCGGCCGCGAGGGGGTGGACGGCGGAGCAGATATCGTGGGTGAAGCCGGGGAGGGTGAGGTTGGCATTGCTGCGCATGCCGCCGCCGGGGGTATCGCGGGCTTCGATGAGAAGGGTGGAGCAGTTTTTTTGGGCCAGGGTGATGGCGGCGGCGAAGCCGTTGGGGCCGGAGCCGACGATGATGGCGTCGTATTTGGAGGCGCTCGGGGTATCGGCGAATTCGTGGGTGGGCACGGGAATGAGGGTGTCAGTTGGGAGGCGGGTATCAAGGTGAAAAGAGGGCAGAGGGGGGATGGGAACTTCTTTGGAGTGGTGGAATTCGGAAAGTCGGTCGATATTGATTGAATAAAGGGCGGGCTTGGGCCGTCACAGGAATTCAGACCTCAATAGGGAGATAGATATGAAGATGAGATCGATAGTAGTTATGTTGGCCGGGACGGGGATGGCATTGGCGACGGTGGGTTGTCAGGACACGGGGTCGGGGGCCCTGGTGGGCGCCGGTTTGGGTGCTGGAGCGGGGGCGATTTTGGGGAACAATGTGGATGGGTTATCGAGGGGTGAAGGCGCGGCGATTGGGGCGGCGGTTGGCGGGATTACGGGGGGAGTGGCGGGGAATCAGCAGAAGCAGATTAATCAGGCGCGGTCGGAAGCGGCGGCGGCGAACACGTATGTGGTGAATGTTCGCAACAGCAACGGGAGTGTGACGCCGGTGACTTTGAACCGTGTGGCGAACGGGTGGCAGGGGCCACGCGGGGAGATTTATTCGGGGATGCCGACGGAGGATCAGTTGCGTGGGGCGTATGGGTTTTAGGGGGGGGAGTAGGGAAGTTCGAGAGGTTTAGTCCTCGCTCCGTCCTGACGGACTGCGCTGCGGAGGCTCGACAGGGACGCCGAGCCGCACCTTCGTTTTTAGGAGAAAGCGTGAAATTGAGGAACGTTTGGATTCAGGGGGAAGGATCGGATTTGGGGGGTAGGGTGACGCCGCCGTTTACGGCGCAGGCGCAGCCGCCGAGGATGATGATGACGCCGGCGATGTAGGTGCCGTAGAGGAGGGCCATGAAGAATCCGATGGCGCCGTAGAGCGGGTTAAAGGGGGCGATGATGGTTTGGGTGATCCAGATAAATATTTTCTGGAAGAGGGCGAGGGAAACCGCGGTGGCGAGGCTGGGGAGAAGGATCGTGTTCCACTGAACCTTGAGGCGTGGGGCGAGTTTGTAGAACATGAGGAGGCAGTAGAAGAGGACGAGGGTTGAGATTCCGAAGACGATCCATTTGTAGGCGGAAGGATTGATGGAGAGTGTGGGGGCGATGAATTTGGAGAGAGTGCGGAGGAGGAGAGGAACGGCGATGCCGAGGAAGAGTCCGCTGGCGAGGATGGCGAGGAGGGCGGCGTATTGGAGGGGGATGACCCACCATCTGCGGGAGCGGCACCCCCAAGCAAGATTAAGGGAGTGGATGAGCGCTTTGAAAATGCGGGCGGAGCTCCAGATGAGGACGAGGACGGCGATGAAGCTGGCGGGGCCGCGGCCTTTGAAGAAGGTGTTGAGGATTTCGACGAGGTGTTCGGAGTCGTGTTCATCGAGGGGGAGGACGGGCCGGATGGCGCGGATGATCCATTCGGCGGCCTCTTCCTGGTTGATCCAGAGGGAAGCGATGCTGACGGAGAGGGCGACGAGGGCGAAGAGGCTGAAGAAGGCGTAGTAGGTGAAGGCGGCGGCGTGGAGGGAGCCGCTGGTGCGGGAGAAGGATTGGTAGGTTTTCTTGAGGAAGGAGAGGGTGCGCCGCCAGGGGGAGGGGCGGGGAGATGGCGGGTCGCTGGGCATTGGTGGGGAGGGTAGCAGGGGAGGGGGGAAGAGGGGAAGAGGGGAATATTGAATCGTGAACGATGAAATACCCGATACCGAAGAGAGGAGAAGGCAGAAGAGCGATTAAAATTCGGAGGCGGGGGTGGCGCAGAAGGAGAGAGTTTGTTCTTCGGCGAGGGTTTGGAGGAGGTGGAGGATTTGTTCTTCGAGTTTGGGAAGTGCGGCGGCGGCGGGTTCGTCTTCGATGTCGTGGATTTGCCAGTATTGGATTCGGCCGGCCCATTGGGGGAATTTTTCGAGCATCATGGGGAGATGTTCGGTTTCCTTGAGAGCGATGGTGATCGTTGCGTTTTCGAGATCGATTTCGTTGAGGGCGGCGGGTTCGTTTGCGGTGTGGTGGAGCGTGATGTTTCGGGCGAGGAGGGCTTCGCGGGCGTGGTCGGAGAGGGCGGGGTGATCCGGATTGGTGCGGAGGCCCCGGGAAGAGGCGAACCAGTCTAGGCGGAGGGCGCGAGCGTGGAAATTGAAGAGAGCTTCGGCGAAGCGGCTGCGGTAGATATTACCGGTGCAGACGAAGAGGACGCGCGACTTGTCGAGCATGCCATAGTGTCGTTCAGAAGCGGGGCTCCTCAAATTAAGAAATGTGAAATAATCGACATTTAGGGGCGCGTGGCATTGAGGGGGAAGGGTGAAGTGCAAGGTATGAAGATACTTTTGATTGATTTGGTTAGGATTGTCTGATAAAATACGAATACAAAGTGTTGTTTGATCTGCCGTCTACTCCGTGTCCTGCTGGTGAAAAGCGGGAAGAGCTATTGAGCGGGCCGTTCGCCCGGATAAATGGAGAGGGACCCAACAGGTCAAGGGAAGGCACGCTCTTCCGGCGGTGTGGACAAATTCCCGAACCGCCCAGATTTGATTTTAAAAATAGGTTAGATTGCGCCGCGAAGCGGCGGAGGATTATGAGCGCGGTCCATTTTCCGCCTGGCGTTGTTCCCGCTCGCTTTATTGGTGTCTACCAACGTCGCTCACGGCGCCTAGCCAGTCGAAAAATTGCCTCGCGCTGGTCGGTCCGCCAATTTGTCCACACCGCCTGATGATTGCACCGGAAGAATCCGCGCAGACGAGGCTGGTTGAGGTTTCATCACCTTCGCCGGAAAATGGAAACGGAAATGGCAACGCGTCCGGCGGGCGCGGGGGGACGATACGGGAGGCGGAGGCCGAGTATTCGGGATTACGAGCGCCGTCGGAGGGGGGGAAGAATTTTGTTTTAGACACGAATGTGTTGCTGCACGACCCGGGGTGTTTGAACCGGTTTGCGGACAATCATGTTTGTATTCCGGTGGATGTGTTATCGGAGCTGGACCGGTTCAAGAACGAGCAATCCGAGCGGGGGGCGAATGCGCGGGCGGTGCATCGTTCATTGACGGAGTTGTTTGCGGTGGATGAGGAGGCGGTAACGAACGGGGCGGAGACGCCGGGCGGGGGGAGTCTCCGATTGGTGACTTTTGATCCGCGGGAGGCGAGTGGATTGTCGGTCTTGGATCGGTTTTATCGAGTGTTTCCGGGATTGGACCGGGTGGACAATCGGATTCTCGCGTGTGCGTTGATGGTGATGGCGAGCAACGGGGGACCGGTGGTGTTGGTGACGAAGGATTTGAACATGCAGCTGAAGGCGCGCGCCGTGGGGATTACCTGTGAGGATTACCTGACGGACAAGGTAGCGCAGTCGGATGTGGGGTATGAGCTGACGCGGATCGAGGTGGATTCGAAGGAGCTGCAGCGGTTTGCGAGTTCGAAGTCGTTGGAGCTGGACGTGGATCGGATCGAGGGGTTGTCGGTGAATCAATATGTGTTGTTGGCGGCGGGGGCGAAGGAGACGATGCCCGCGCGCCTGGCGGCGAACGGGGTGTTTGTGCGATTGCGGATCCCCGAGGCGATCCGGATTCAACAGGGGACGAGTTTAAAGCCGATCAATTTGGGGCAGCAGTGTTTCTTTGATGCGTTGTTTAATCCGGATATTTCGTTGGTGACCTGTTTCGGGCAGGCGGGGACGGGGAAGACATTGTTAGGGGTGGCGGCGGGGTTGTCTCAGGTGTTATCGCGGGCATACAATGGTTTGACGGTGAGTCGGCCGGTGGTGGCGATGGGGGATACGATGGGGTATTTGCCGGGGTCGTTGGATGAGAAGATGCGCCCGTGGCTGCAACCGATCTATGATGCATTTGATTTGTTGATGCGACCGCCGAGGAAGGCGGCTTGTTCGAAGCGGAAGGCGGCGAAGGGGGATGCGTTGAACGAATTGCAGGCATTGAAGCCGTATGAGGAATTGATTCAGGACGGGGTGGTGGAGATTGAGGCGCTTTGTTATATTCGCGGGCGATCGATTCCGAATCGGTTTTTTGTATTGGACGAGGCGCAGCAGTTGACGCCATTGGAGGCGAAGACGGTGGTGACGCGAATGTCGCGGGGGTCGAAGTTGGTGATGATCGGGGATCCGGCGCAGATTGATAATCCGTATGTGGACCGGCGGAGTAATGGGTTGGTGTATACGCGGACGCGGATGAAGGGACAGCCCTTTGCGGCGCACGTGAGTTTGTGCAAGGGGGAGCGGAGTGATTTGGCGGAGGCGGGGGCGCAGTTGATGTGAGAATATCTCTCGTGGGCTTGAGGATAGAATAGTAGCGAAGTGGCTGGAATGGGCGTGGGGTGTGCATCGCCGGGTGGAAAAGTTCGGCGATTTTATCATTGTGTTGGTCGGGGCTTGGGGGGATGAATGCGGGTGATGAACGGGGGTGATGCAAAAGTGGATGAGGCGCCGAAGGGGCGGCGGGACGGGAAGAAGCGGCGGCGGTATTTTTTGGCGGGATTGGTCACCGTGATTCCACTGGGGGTGACTTTGTTTGTTCTGGTTTACCTGGTGAAGTTGCTGGCCTTGATCGGGAAGTATCCGGCGAATTTTTTGGCTTCATCGTTGAAGGGGTTGTTTCCGGACGCGGCGGATGTGTTGGGATCGGCGTGGTTTATCAATTCGGTGGCGGTGTTGATGGTGGTATTGCTGGTGTATTTCATCGGGATGATGACGACGAATTTCTTGGGGCGGCAGGTGTTGGCGTTGTTTGAGTGGCTGATGCAGCGGATTCCATTGGTAAAGACCGTTTATGGGGCGGTGAAGAAGCTCGTGGATTTGATGCGGCAGAATGAGGCGGAGGGGGAGGTGCAGCGGGTGGTGTTGATTGATTTTCCATCGCCGGAGATGAAGACCGTGGGTTTGGTGACGCGGACCTTTGAGGATCATGTGACGGGGCGGAAACTGGCGTCGGTATATGTGCCGACGACGCCGAATCCGACGTCGGGGTATTTGGAGATTGTGCCCGTGGACCGGATTACGTCGACGAACTGGAGTTTTGACGAGGCGATGGCGTTTGTGGTGTCGGGCGGGGCGGTCGCGCCGGGGGAGATGAATTATGATCAGTCGGCGGCGGACTTAGGGGACGAGGGGAAAGGGGGGTGAGAGCTGGTTTCGGCTGGTCAGGAGATGTGGGGGCGGGTATTTTGGGGTTGTGAGTTTGAGTGAAGAGGTGGAGGGGGAAGCTGAGTTTGAAGGGCGGATTGCGGTGTGCAGTTATTTTGTGCGGGAGCGCAACGCTTTGGCGGTGCGGGCGGAGTTTGGGCCGGTGTATATGGATCACTATCTGCATTTGATGCAGCACTCGATTCAGTTGGAGCCGGCGCATGACCAGATGTTGAAGGATGCTTTGGCGGCGATCACATTGCATTTGACGACGAAGCCCTGGCACGAGATCACGGCGTGGACGATGAATTTTCAGGAGCCGCTTTTGAATTTGTTTGTGACGGGGGACAGTGTGCGGGAGAACGTGACGGGGAGGGTGTTTACGGAGGATGTGAAGGAATCGGAAGGGGGAATGTTTGTGTCGCAGGTGCGATCGCGCCAGGAGGAGACGCGGCAGAGTATTGTGCGGATCACGGGGGACGATGTGTTTGGGGCGGTGGAGAGTTTTTGGCGTCAGAGCGAGCAGCGGCCGGCACGATTTTTTCGGTATAGTGAGGAGGACATTGTGTTTGTGAGTGCGCAGCCGCAGTGTGACGAGGAGTGGTTAGAGGGATTGGATGAGCGGGCGATTCGGGAGTTGGATGACCGGGAGGAATTGAGTTTATTGGAGACGCGTTATTACCGGTTTGATTGCGGGTGCACGGTGGAGCGGATTTACCCGGCGTTGGCGCCCTTGGATGGGCCGGCGTTGGACGATTTGTTTGCGGGGGAGCCGAGTGTGCCGGTGACCTGTCCGCGTTGCGCGGCGTCGTTTGAGGTAAGGCGGGAGGGGTTGGAGGCGTTTTTGGCGGAGGCAGAGGCAGAGGCGGAGGCGGAGGCGGGGGAGGAGCGGGCGGGGTAGGGAATACGCGGGTGGTGAATGGACGGGACAGATCACTTGGGCGCACGGCGGACGACCGGGGACGGTCGTTCCTACCGGCCGCTGGAAGGGGAGGAGCACCAACCGTGAAAATCGGCAAGGGCTGAAGACGATGTTTTTTGTTCTCTCGAAGGTTCTCATCTTTATTCTGAAGCCTTTCTTGTGGGTGGTGTTTTGTTTTTTGGGTGCGGCGTTGGCGCGGAGTGAAAAGTGGCGGCGACGTTTTTTTGTGACGGGGCTGGTCCTGTTGTTGGTGTTTTCGAATCCGTTTTTGTTGCGGCGTGCCTATTTGTGGTGGGAACATCCGGCGACGGAGATTGCAGCGATTGAGGAGCCTTATGATGTCGCTATTGTGTTAGGGGGGTTTTCCGATCCGATGAAAGAGCCGAGGGACCGGCTGCATGTGGGGGGTGACGGGGGGCGCTTGTTAAATGCGCTGGAGTTGTATCGGGAGGGAAAGGTGAAGCGCTTGGTTATTGCGGGCGGGAGTGCGGCGGTGTTGGGAGAGAAGGTGGGGGAGGCGGTGCCGGCGGGCCGCTTTTTGCGTCGGATGGGGATACCGGAGGAGGATGTGATGATGGACAACGGGTCGCGGAACACGCGCGAGAATGCGTTGGCGAGCGCAAAGTTGTTGGAGGAGATGGGGGGTGAGGAGGGTGCTGCGGGGGTTTTACTGGTGACGTCGGGTTTTCATATGCGGCGGGCCTTGGGGTGTTTTGAGAAGGCGGGGGTGGAGGCGGCGCCTTTTGCGACGGATCACCGGGCCGACCGGGAGGGGTCTTGGATACCGGGCGAGTGGTTGATTCCGAGTGCGGGGGTAATGATGGAGTGGAGCCGGTTGTTGAAGGAATGGGTGGGGACGGTAGTTTATCGGGTGCGTGGGTGGGCGTGAAAGTTTTTCTGAACCCGCGAAATTCTTATAAGATCAAACTGCTCTTACGAGCGTAACTTTTTGGAAGCGAATGAAGTCTGAAATGAAGAAGAATATGCGTTGGTGGGTGCCGATCATGATTGCGGCGATTGTCGTGGTGATTTTGTCGTGGATGGAAGCGACGGATCACTATATGCGTGGCGTTTTGGGGGTGGTGTTGCCTGTGTTCGGATTGTTCCTGGTGGGTTTGTGGTATGTCTTTTTGACGGGGGCGCCTTGGCGGAAGCGGGGGAAGCGTTTTCTGGTGATGGTGGCGGTGGTGATTTTTGGGGTGGGGGTTTTATCGCAGACGCGGTGGGAGGGATCGACGGGGGGAGATGCGCGACCGCGAGTGGTGTGGAAGTGGACGCCGCGAGCGGATGAGCGGGTGGAGGCGATTGAGGCGGCGACGGCGACGGGCGCGGGATTGGATGCGGGGGAGATTGAGGGATTGTTTTTGGATTACCCGCGATTCATGGGGTCGGCGGGGACGGGGGAATTGGAGGGGATCGAGTTGGAGACGGATTGGGAGGCGCATCCGCCGGAGGAGTTGTGGCGGATTCCGTTGGGGGTGGGGTGGTCGGGTTTTGTGGTGTCGGGGCGTTATGCGGTGACGCAGGAGCAGCGTGGGGGGGACGAGTTGGTGACGTGTTATGATTTGTTGTCGGGGGAATTAATTTGGGCGCATCGGGACGGGGCGCGATTTGTGGAGACGATGGGTGGCGACGGGCCGCGGGCGACGCCGGCGATTGATGAGGGGAAGGTGTATGCGCAGGGGGCGACGGGGGTATTGAATTGTTTGGATTTGGAGACGGGGGAGTTGGTGTGGAGTCGTGACGTGCTTCGGGAGTCGGGGACGGGGAACTTGTTCTATGGGAAGACGAACTCGCCATTGATTGTGGAAGACTTGGTGGTGGTAACGGGCGGGGATCAGGGGCCGACATTGATGGCGTATGAGAAAGCGACGGGGGCGCCGGCATGGAAGGTGGGCAAGGAGGAGGCGAGTTATGCATCACCCCAGCTGGTGGGGATGGACGGGGATGAGCGCCTGGTGATTGTGAGTGCGACGAGCGTCACCGGGCACGAGGTGGAATCGGGGGATGAGGTATGGCGTTATGATTGGCCGTCGGTTCAAGGGATGCCTCGGTCGTCGCAGGCGGCGTTTTTTGGCGGGGACAAATTTTTGCTGACGGCGAGTTACAACTACAACAATTATGCGATCGAAGCGGGGTTACCGGACGGGGAGGTTAAGGTATTATGGGAGGGGCGACCGATGCGGACGAAGTTCAGTAATGTGTGTTTGAAGGGCGGGTATGGTTATGGTTTGAACGAGGGGCGATTGGCGTGTGTGGATTTGGCGACGGGTGAGCAGTTGTGGCGCGGGGGGAAGTATGGGTATGGGCAGAATCTTCTTGTGGGGGATGTGTTGTTGATCCAGGGGGAGCGGGGTTTTGTGGCTTTGGTCTCGGCGACGCCGGAGGGATACGAGGAGTTGGCGCGGTTGGAGGCGATGGATGGGAAGACGTGGAATTATCCGGCTTTGGCGGGGAGTTATTTATTGGTGCGGAACGATGAGGAAGGGGTTTGTTATCGCCTTCCTGTGAGGGACCAGTAGCGAGAGTTTTTTGGCTCTTCGCGAGGTGTCGTCCTCACTTTGCCCTTTGGGCTTCGTTGCGGAGGCCCGTTGGGGACAACGGGCCCCACCTTCGATATTAGGGAGAGCGGGGGATATGGCGAGAGACGAGGACTGAGGGCTAGAAGAAAAGGAGGCGCAGGCCGGCGACGAGGGAGAAGAAATAGAGGAGGAGTTCGAAGAGGTTTTGGGGAATCTTGGCGATGAGGCGTCGGCCGAGGAAGATGCCGAGGAAGATTCCGGGGAGGAGGGTGAGGCCGATTTTGAGGGACCAGGGGTTGATGATTTGGAGGTCGGTCATGAAGGGGATTTTGAAGACGTTGAGGAAGAGGAAGAAGCGTGCGCCGATGCCGAGGAAGTCGGTTTTTTCCATGCGATGGACGAGGGCGTATATGGAATAGACGGGGCCGGCGGCATTGGCCATCATGGTGGCGACACCGATGGTGAGGCCGGAGCCATGGAGGAAGGATTTGGAGTCGGGGAGGTTTTGGAGAAAATTTTTGAAGTAGGTGCGCAGTGCCTGGAGGGCGAGCATGAAGAGGATGATGCCGCCGATGGTGCGGCGGGCGGTGAGGTCTGAAATTTCTTTTAGGAGGAAGTATCCGACGAAGATGCCGGCGACCGAGGGGAGGACGAGGGGGAGGACTTGTCGCCAGGAGGCGTATTTGCGGAAGAGGGGGTAGACGATGAGGTCGCAGACGATGAGGAGCGGGAGGATGAGACCGATGGAAGCTTTGGCTCCGAAGAGTTCGGCCATGAGGAGGACGTTGATCAGGGCGAGTCCGGGGAATCCGGTTTTGGAGAAGCCGAGGCAGAACGCACCGAAGAGGGCGAGGGCGTAGTGGGCGGGGGAGATGTCGTCGAGGAAGGGCAAGGGTTCTCAGGATAGGGG
>JBCCIR010000003.1:0-124687 GCA_039028175.1 Verrucomicrobiota bacterium | reverse complement strand
GCTTCGGTGTGCGAGGGAGCGGGCGAGCTGGGCCGCTCGCCCCTACCGGGTCGTGGAGGGAGGGGATTGTGAGAGTGTGGGAATTGCGATTGCGGAGGGGTGGGGGAACGGAGTATGACGGTGGTAGGGATTATTTTATGAATGTGAAAGCGTTGTTTGATTTGACGGGGAAGGGGGCGGTGGTGACGGGGGGGAGCAAGGGATTGGGGAAAGCGATGGCGATGGGGTTTGCGGGGGCGGGGGCGGACGTGATGATCTGCAGCCGGAGCGAGGACGAGTTGAAGGCGGCGGTGGCGGAGATCGGGGAGGGGGCGACGGGCGGGAAGGTGGCCTATCGGGTGGTGGATATGAGTGATCGCGGGGCGGTGTCGGCGTTTGCGGACGAGGCGGTGGCGGAACTGGGGAAGGTGGATATTTTGGTGAACAATGCGGGGACGAACGTGCCGCAGCCGATTGATGAAATTGAGGATGAGGCTTGGGATGGGGTGCTGGAATTGAATTTATCGAGTTGCATGGCGTTGACGCGGGCCTTGGTGCCGGGGATGAAGGAGCGGAGGTGGGGGCGGGTGATTCATATATCGTCTGTGTTGGGGGTGGGATCGAAGGAAGCGCGCAATGTGTATTCGGCTACGAAAGCGGCGTTGATTGGGATGGCGAAGGCGAGTGCGTTGGATTTGGGACCTTACAATGTGACCGTGAACTGCATTGCGCCGGGGCCGTTTTTGACGGATTTGCCGTTGAGTCTTTTGAATGAGGAGCAGCAGCAGGCGTTTTCGGATTTCACGGCGATGGGTCGTTGGGGGCAGCCGGCGGAGATGGCGGGGCCGGCGTTGTTTTTGGCGAGTGAAGCGGGGTCGTATGTGACGGGGGAGTGTTTATTGGTGGATGGGGGGGCATATGCGCGGGCGTTGTGAGGATTGTGACGGTTGAATTGACAAGGATGGGACCGGAGTATCGTTAAAGCGTTGTGGAATTTGTATGTGGCAGTTGTGGGGGGACGGTGGATGCGCCGGAGGAGCTGGCGGGGACGGTGGCGGCTTGTCCTCACTGCGGGGAGGAGTTTGTGGTGCCGGGGAATGAGGAGGGGGAGGTGGTTTACGAGGAGGAGGCGGTCTATGAAGAAGCGGCGGCGCCGGTGCGTCGTGAGAAGCCGAAGAAGCGTCCGGAGGAGAAATTGGGGTGGGCCTTGTGGGTGTTGATTTTGTTGGCGTTGGCGACGCTGGGGGTGGGTGGCTATTACACCTATGTGAAAGTGCCAGCGGTGGGGGATTGGGTGGATGAGACGTTTGGGATCGAGCGGGACACCGGCGGTCGTGTGGTGCGGGCGGTGGAGAAGGGACCGAAGGGGGTTTTTCCTTCGGGGTACTATGTGGCGGGCGAGTTGGCGGGAGTGAGCGGCGGTGGATTGGAAGAGTCGATGTGGGGTGCTCCGGGTGAGGGCGATGAGTGGGTGGTGGTGGCGGCGTCGGTGCCCGCCGAGACATTTGTGATGCCGGAGGGGCGGTATGAAGCGATGAAGACGGAGTATGCGAGTCGGTTTGGGGAGGACGGCGCGAAGTTGTTTCCGGAGATCGGGGACTGTCGTTTTTTTGATCCGGCAAAAGTGGCCTTGGTGTGGCCGGACGGGGAAGAAATGGAAGGCGTTTTGATCAATTTGGATTTCGGGGTGTTCAAGGGGTTTTACCAGGCCTTTGAGTCCCATCCGCAGCCGGGCGCGGTGGAGGAGAATTGGGTCCGTTCGGGCGAGCAAATGCCGGTGGAAGTGGCGTTTGCGATGGAGGAGGGTGTGTTTGACCCGGTAGGGATGCGCGTTCGGTTCGGGCAGTATGAGCCGGTGGCGTTGCCGGCGACGAAGGTCAAGTAGCGGAGTCGGCGGGGAGGAGATCGCGGAGTTGCGCGAGGTATTGGTCGACGAAGGCGGCTTCGCGGCTGAGTTGATCGGCGGATTGGAAAGAGGTCATGATACGGAGGTATCCTTCTTCGAATCCGGAGTCTCCGGGTTCGAATTTGTAGTGGGCCATGGTCCATTGTCCGAACTGTCGTTCTACGGCATCGCCTTCGCTGATGGTGAAGATATTTTTATGGCGTGGGTCTTTGCGGATGGTGGCGTAGAGACTGATGATGCTTCGGGCGGGGCCTTCGATCATCTGGAGGAAGAAGTTTTGTTCGTAGAGGAGGATGCCGGAGATACCGAGGCGACGATTGTTCACGCGGGCGTGTTCGAGGAGTTCCTCGAGTTCGCTTTCGGAAAAGGAGTCGGTTGCTTCGCTGATATAGACGACGCGGTAGAAATTGGGAGCTGTGGCCGAGGAGGTCACGATTCCCTACTGTGGGGGGATTTTGCCGCGGACGCAAGCGAGTGATCGGGGGTTGATCGGGGTGGCGGGATCGGCTTAGGTGTCGGCATGAAATTGACGAAGCAGGCGATACGGGCGGCGATTTTTCTCTTGTTGGCGGTTATGAGCGTGGGGGTGGTTTTGGGAAGGCCGAACATCGTTTTCATCATGGCGGACGACCTGGGCTATGGTGATTTGCAGTGTTATGCGCCGGATTCCAAGATTCCGACGCCGTATTTGAACGAGTTGGCGGCGAAGGGGATGCGTTTTACGGATGCGCATTCGGGATCGGCCGTGTGTACTCCGACGCGGTATGGGGTAATCACGGGGCGATACAGTTGGCGCACGGAGATGAAGCGGGGGGTATTGAACGGATATAGTCCGCCGCTGATCAAGCGGGATCGTTTGACGGTGGGGGGGATGCTGCAGGAAGCGGGATATAACACGGCGTGTATTGGGAAGTGGCACCTGGGTTTGGATTGGACGATCCTGGATGATTCCAATCCCAAGTTACCGAAGGTGGATTATTCAAAACCGTTGAAGGACGGGCCGACGGCGCGTGGTTTTGATTATTTCTTTGGAATCTCGGCGTCGTTGGACATGTCGCCGTATTGTTATATTGAGAATGACTTGGTGACGATGGCGCCGACGATTGCGGAGGCGGCGTCGCCATTTCCGAAGTATTGGCGTGAAGGGGAGCGGTCGGACGATTTCGTGATGGTCGAGGTGTTGGATGTGTTGGCGGAGAAGGTGGACGAGTATATCCAGGAGCGGGCTGCGACGCGGGAGCCGTTTTTCTTGTATATGCCGTTACCGGCGCCGCACAAGCCGATCATCGAAAGTGATGAGTTTGCGGGGAAGACCGAGTTGGGGCCGTATGGGGATTTTGTGATGCAGGTGGATGCGACGGTGGGGAAAGTTTTGGTGTCATTGGATGCGGCCGGAGTGGCGGACAACACCTTAGTGATGGTGACGAGCGACAATGGGTCGTTCATGTATCACACGCCTGACGAGGCGGAGGATCACGTGGATGATCCTTCGATCCAGGCGTATTCGCGGCGGGACAGCAATGCGCCGTTGCGCGGGACGAAGGCGGATGTCTGGGACGGGGGGCATCGCGTGCCGTTTATTGCGCGTTGGCCTGGGGTCGTGGAAGCGGGGTCGGTGTGTGACGTGCCGATTTGTCATGTGGACTTGATGGCGACGTGTGTGGAGGTGGCGGGCGTGAAGGGATTGCCGAGGGATGCGGCGGAGGACAGTTTTAGTTTGGTGCCTTTATTGGAGACGGGGAAGTGGGGGAAGGTGAAGCGTGCGCCGGTGGTGCATCATTCGGGGGGCGGGATGTTTGCGATTCGGGACGGGAAGTGGAAGCTGGTGTTTGGGAGCGGGTCGGGGGGGCGGGAGAAGCCATCGGGGAAGCGTTGGGAGCAGCCGTATCATTTGTTTGATATGGAGGCGGACATTGGGGAGACGGAGAATTTGTATGAGGCGAATCCCGAGGTGGCGCAGGAGTTGGAGGCGGCGATGTTGGAATTGATGGCGGAGGGGCGGAGCCGGTGATTGACGGCGGGGGGAAATGAGGCGAGAAGGAGGGATGGCGACCGGTAATTTGAAGTTGGTGGCGTTTGCGGGGAGTACCCGTGAGGGGTCATACAATCAGAGTGTATTGGATGCCGTTGCGGATGCGGCGGTGGAGGCGGGTGCGGACGTGGAGCGGGTGCGGTTGGCGGAATTTACGATGCCGTTGTTTGATCAAGATTTGGAGGCGGCGGAGGGGTTGCCGGAGAACGCGCGGAAATTGAAAGCGATGTTTGATGAGGCGGACGCGTTCATCATTGCGAGTCCGGAATACAACAGTGCGTTTACGCCTTTGATGAAGAACGTGATTGATTGGTGCAGCCGGGCGGAGAGTGAGGATGAGGAATTGTGTGCGGTGTATGAGGGGAAGACCGTGTTGATGGTGAGTGCATCGCCGGGACCCGGGGGCGGGGTGCGGGGGTTGTATGCGTTGCGTTCGGTTTTTCAGAACATCGGGGTAACGGTTTATCCGGAGATGCGGTCGGTGCGGAGTGCATACAAGGTGGTGGATGACAAGGGGGTGCTGACGGATGAGGGGGAGTTGGGGAAGCTAGGGGAGTTGGCGCGTGGATTTGTGGCTTTTGCGGAGAAGTTGGCTCGGTAAGCGGGGTTTAAGGGGGCTTGTGAGGGTGGGGGAGGGAGGCTAGCTTGGTGAATGAGGATTCGCAACTGGAAGCGGGTGGTGGGTGGGGCGGCGATCGTTGTGGCGATGGGTGTGGGATCGCTTTTGGCTGATACGCGGGCGATCAAGGCGTCGACCGTCTTTGGCGAAGCGCCGGTATTGACGACGAAGAATGTGGGGCATGCGTATGCGGATCAGTCGTTGCGCCGGAACCTGGGAATGATTTTTCGGGATTCGGAAGTGGTGTTGTTGGCGTATACGGACAAGGCGTTTTTGGTGCGTGGCGAGGTTGCGGGGAAGGGGCGGGAGTATTGGATTTCGGTGGAAGCGTTTACGCCATTGCCGCGGGAGGTCGTGGAAGTGATGAATCTGGGGATTGACCGGGTGAACGAGGTGACGGAGTTGGTGGCGAAGAACCAGGTGGCGCTGGGGATGACGGAGGCGGAGGTGCGGCGGAGTCTTGGGGCGCCGGACAAGAAAGTGGAGCGGATTTCGGCGCGTGGGAAGGAAGTGGTGTGGGAGTACTATGAGCGCACGACGGATGTGCGGGTGGGGGCGGACTTTGGGGTGCGTCCGTATTATGGGTTTCGACGGGGTCATTTTTACAATGGCTTTCCGCGGTATCGATCGGGTTTTGGCGGGACGATTTTTGTGGTGCGGGACGAGGAGCGGGATATGGCGGTGAATTTTAGGGACGGGGTGGTGGTGTCGATTGAGAAGACGCGGTAGAGGGGTGGTCTGGATGGACAGGGGGTGGGGCGGGTGGTAGGGTCTCAGCCGGCCCCTTTTTGGATTCCCCATGAGTTTTTTTTGGAGAGCTGCCGCGATTTTGTGGCTGGTGACCGGGCCGTTGTGGGCGCTGCCGCCGGACTTTCAGATCACGTCGTTTGTGAACGGTTTGAAGGATCCGGCGACGATGGCGTTTGCTCCGGACGGGCGGTTGTTTGTGGGTGAGCGGATCACGGGGGACTTGCGGATCGTGACGGCGTCCGGGCAATTGTTGGCGACGCCTTTTTTGTCATTGGATGTGCCGCCGGTGCGGCACCGGTCGGGTGGCCTGCGCGGGTTTGCCTTTGATCCGGCCTTTCCGGCGGAGCCGTATGTGTATGTTTTTTATACGAAGCAGTTTCCGTCGGACGTGCGCCACAATCGAGTGAGCCGGTTTACGGTGTCGGCGGGGGATGCGAACGTGGGGGATGCGGCGAGTGAATTGGTTTTGTTGGAGCTTCCGTTCAATTCGCATGTGAACGGGTCGAGCGGGAGTCACAATGGTGGAGCGGTGGTGTTTGGGGGGGACGGGAAGTTGTATGTGACGACGGGGGACGGGTGGAATGCGAGCAACGGGTATGGGGCGGGGGACAACGTGCAGAGCCTGGCAACGCACACCGGGAAGATTTACCGTATCAACAAGGACGGGACGATCCCGACGGACAATCCGTTTTATGGGACGGCGACAGGGGATTTTCGGGCTATTTATGGGTTGGGGTTCAGGAATCCGTATGCCGCGACGGTGCATCCGGTGACGGGGGAAGTGTTTGTTTTTGATGTGGGTGACGCGAACGGGGGGAACAAGGATTACGTATACAAGATTGCGGCCGGGGAGAATTACGGGCACGACGGGTATGGGGGGATTGGGACGAGTGCGGGGGTCTGGGCGTATGTGGGGACGAGCATCGTGAGCGGGGGGGCGTGGTATTTTGCGAGCCAGTTTCCGGCGACTTACCATGGGCGATTGTTTGTGACGTCTTGGAAGCAGGGGCTGAAGACCGTGGCGTCGGTATCGGACACGACGGTGGCGGATTTCGGGTCGGGCGACGTTAACAACCAGGGGCCGTTGTATCCGGCGGTGGGACCGGACGGGTCGATTTACTTTTTGGATTCGACGTATGAGACGACGAACGGGGAGGTGTTCAAGTTATCGTATACGAATGTGAACCAAGCGCCGACCCCGGTGATTTCGCCGAATGGAGGAGCGTTTGTGGATGCGGTGGCGGTGACGCTTTCGAGCGGGACGGGATCGGCGATGATTTTCTATACCTTGGACGGGAGTGATCCGGATGAGACGTCGACGTTGTATCCGGGGTCGGCGGTGAATGTGACGAGTTCGGCAACTTTGAAAGCGAGGGCTTATGAGGCAGGTTTTGATCCGAGTCCGGTGGCGAGTGCGGTGTTTACGATCGAGCCGAGTGTGGCCCCTTCGTTTACGAACACCGCACCGACGACGGCGAACATCTCGACGCTTTACACACACCAGGCGACGGCGACGGGGACGCCCGAGCCGGTGTTTTCTTTGGACACGGCACCGGCGGGGATGGTGATCAACGGGGTGACGGGAGAGATTGCATGGACTCCGGCCTCGGCGGGAAATGAGTCACTGGTGATTCGGGCCAGCAACGGTGTTTTGTCGGACGCGGTGCAATCGGTGACGGTGAACGTGACCAATTTTAGACAGGCGGACATGCCGGATGCGGGGTTATTGACGCAGGGGTGTTTGCATTATTCGTATTTTGAGGATGCGGTGGAGGCGGAGACGGCGGGGGTGACGCCGGTGCCGGGGGTGGGGGTGCGTGAGCGGGACGATAATTTTCGATTACGGTTTGAGGGGTATTTGGAGGTGCCGAGTTCGGGGGATTACGGGTTCAGCGTGGTGACGGGGGATACGGCGAGCGTGTTGATCGGCGGAGTGGATGTGACGGGGGGGACGATCGGGTTGGCGGCGGGGAAGCATTTGTTTGCGGTGGAGTATGAGGAGGGGACGGGTCCGCAGGATTTGGAGGTGCGATGGGAGGGGCCGGCGGGGACATTTGGTGAGCAGGCGATTCCGTCGTCGGCGTTTTTTTATTACACCGTGCCCTATGGAATCTTCTCGCGCGAGGCGGTGGCGCCGTATTTGTCGACGTTTCCTCCGGACGAGAGCGGGGTGATGCCGGCGACTTTATCGGCGACGGGTGCGTTTGGGAACTTGGGGGCCTTGGAGCCGATCGGTGGGGTGATTCCGTATACGCCGAACACGAAATTGTGGTCGGACGGGGCGGACAAGCGGCGATGGATTGCGGTGCCTTCAGGGGAGACGATTGGGTATGAGGACACGGGGTCGTGGGTTTATCCGGCCGGGACCGTTTTCATCAAGCATTTTGAGATTGGGGAGGAGGAGAAGCGGATTGAGACGCGCTTTGAGGTGGCGAAGGCGGGGGGCGGGACGTATTTGGTGACGTATCGTTGGCGGGAGGATCAGACGGAGGCGGACCTGGTGCCGACGGGAGGCACGAGCGGGTTGGTGAATTTTGACGGGACGAGTCAGCAGTGGTTTTACCCGAGCCGGGCGGATTGCGTGGCCTGTCATAACTCTTCGATTGGGCATGTATTGGGATCGAGCACGCGGCAGTTGAACGGGGTCTTGGCGTATCCGGGTGGGGTGAGTGACAACCAGTTGCGTACGTGGGCGCATTTGGGATTGTTTGATGTGCCGCCGGCGGAAGGGGCCTTGGCGGGATTGGATGCCTTGTCGGGGGTGGGGGATACGGGGCGGAGTTTGGAAGAGCGGGCGCGCTCTTATTTTGATTCGAACTGTGCGTATTGTCACAACTCGGTCGCGGCGCCGGAGGGGACGAACTTTGTTTTGGAGTATGATGTGGCGATGGCGGCGACGGGGGTGGTGGAAGGAGTTGCGGCGCAGGACTTGGGATTGGGAGGATTGGCGCGGGTGATTGCGCCGCGTGATCCGAAGCATTCGGTATTGTATCAGCGCCTGGCGGGGAATGATGCGGCGACGCGGATGCCACCGATTGCGCGGACGGTCGTTCATGGGGAGGCGCGGGAGATGTTGGTGGATTGGATATTGTCGTTGCCGCATGCGAATACCTTTGTGGATGTGACGGATTACTCGCGGCGTTGGACATTTGACGGCACGACGGGTGACGGCGTGTGGCGGGACACGGTGAATGCGGCGAACTATGTGGCGGGTCAGTTGGGGCAGGCCCTGGAATTTGACGGGTCGGATGACGCGGTGGATTTGGGGCCGTTGGATGTGCCTGGTGGATCGGCATTGACGATTACGTTTTGGTTTCGGGCGGATGATTTCGGGACGCACGACGCTCGGTTTTTGTCGAAGGCGGACGGGCAGTTCGACGCGGATCATTACTGGATGGTGAGCACCTTGAACGGCTCGCAATTGCGATTTCGGTTAAAGGCCGGAGGCACGACCTCGAATTTGATTTCGGGATCGGGGGTATTGGCGACGGGGGTGTGGACGCATGTGGCGGCGCGGTATGACGGGGCGACGATGAAGTTGTATAAGGACGGGGTGGAAGTGGCTTCGCAGGCGAAGACGGGGGTATTGGATGCGAGCGGGACGGTGGATGCGGCGATCGGGAATCAGCCGTTGACGGCGTCGGGTGGGTTGCGGCCGTTTGACGGGTTGATTGACGATGTGCGGATTTATCCGCGGGCGTTGTCGGTGGGCGAGATCGCGACGGTGCGTGATGCGGGGCAGACGCCGAATGCGGCGCCGACTTTGGCATTACAGGCACCGACGGGATTGGTGGGGGGGAGGTATGTGACGCGGGCGGATGCGAGCGGGTACGGGGCGACGGCGAGTGATACGGAGGACGGTGATTTGTCGGGGTCGGTGACATGGTTATCGACGACGTCGGGGGACGTGACCCCGGGGACGATACCGGACGGGGAGCATACATTGGTGGCGACGGTGCGGGATGCGAACGGGTCGGCGGAGAGTTTATCGACGGGGGTGACGGTGGTGCCGGGTTTCGAGGGATGGGCGTCGGATCATGGGGTGACGGCGACGCCATTGGCGGATGATGCGGAGGACGGGCTGACTTTGTTGGAGGAGTATGCTTATGGATTCGAACCGGACGGGGTGGTATCGGGGGCGCCGGTTGAGGTATCGGTGGGTGTCGGGGGGGCTTTGAGTTTGAGATTTCCGGTGGATGCGTTGGCGATTGATCTTTTTTACCGGGTGCGATTCGGGAGTGATCCGGGATTGTTGAATGAGGCGGGGGTATGGACGCCGATGGGGGGAAGTGTTCCTTTCAGCATGTCCGGGGGAAATACGGGGGCGGTTCATGTGAATGGAGGGGACTATGAGGGGGAAGCGACCGCGCCGGGTGACGGGGCGGCCCGGCGATTTGGGACGGTGGAAGTGGTTCGGTAGTTGAAGCGTTTTGCAAGGGGCGAGAGGTGGGAGAATTGGCTGGTTTGTCACAGGTAGCTTGTTAAACTTTGGTTTTTCATGAGCGCCGAGTGGTGAGTTATTCAGTCAAGAGTATTGATGAATTGGTATTGGGCGATAGATGGTGAGCAGCGTGGGCCGGTCTCGGCTGAGTCGCTTGCAGGGCTGCGTCGCTCGGGCGAGATCGGGGATGAAACGCTGGTGTGGAAGGCGGGGACGGCGGATTGGGTACCGTTTGGGGAGTCGGAGTTGGGGGTGGCTTCGGAGGGAGTGGTGTCACGGCCGGAATCGGACGAAGCAAATCCGTATGCGCCGCCGCTGGCGAATGCGACGCCCACCCCTGGTATGGCGGGGAGGGCGACTTTATCCGAGTATCGTTCGCCGAAGGCTTTGTCGCGAATTACGACGGTATTCATGGTTCTGTTAGTCTTGCTTTTTGTGGCCTTGACGATTTTGACCGTGGAGTATCCTCATTTATTCGCTGATGATGCGGTGATTGGGGAAGACGAGACCGCGATTGCGATGGCGTTTGGGTTGGTGGGGATCGGGATTCTAGGTGTTTACTTGATGTGCGTGATTTTTTGGTGTGTTTGGACGAACCGATGTGCGAAGAACGTGCGGGCGCTGGGGGCGAACCCACGCTTATTGGAATACACACCGGGGTGGGCGGTGGGATGGTATTTCATTCCGATCGCGTTTTGGTGGAAACCATTTCAGGCGCACCGGGAGATTTGGCGGGCGACGGAGTCACCTGAGAGTCCGGGAACGGGGGAAGTGCCCGGCGCGGTGGGGGTTTGGTGGTTTTTTTGGGTGGTTGCGAATCTGGTTGGCAACGTTTCGAACCGGACGACCGATCCGGATGTATTAATTCCGATGACGATAGTGGATTTAGTTTTGACGACGGCAGCGGCGGTTTATGCGGTGATTGTGTGCCGTCGGTTGACGGCGTTACAGGATGAGAAGGCGCGCGAAGCGGCCGGGGCCGAGTGGTGAGGGGGATAGGGACACGCGCCTAAGGGTTCGGCCGCGCGATGGGGCCGGAGGCGGCGACGAAGAGGTATATTGATCCGGTTCTGCTACTGGTAGCGGCCGCGGTGGTACATGGAATTTGTCTTACCGGCGGTATCGCCCATGATGGCGCCGAGGGCGCCCCCGATGGCGGCGCCGCCCCAGGAGCCGAGGCCGGTGTTGTTTCCGATGATGGCACCGGCGCCGGCGCCGATGAGACCGCCGGCGACACGACCTTCGTTCACATAGGGATCGGAGGAGGTGCAGCTGCCGAGGGTGATGAGGGCGAGGGCAGCGGAAATTACGAGGAGATATTTGCGAGGATTCATTAGTTTAGCAGATCTTTGAGTTGGTCGGAGGATTGGAGGGCGTCGTAGGCGACGGCGGCTTCTTCTTCATCGATGACGCCATCGCCATTGGCATCGATTTTTGCGATGAGGACATCGAAGGAGCCCTGAGCGTCGAGGGCGACGACGGTTTCTTCGACGGAGAGTCCCGGTGTGCCATCCTTGTCGTATTTACTGAAGGCGGATTTGTCGACTTTCGGGTAGACCTTGGTCCATTCCTCGATGGTGAGGTTGCCATCGCCGTCGGCGTCGCCGGCCGTGTGGATGGTTTCCGAGAGGGCGGTTTCGAGTTCTTTGGTTTCGAGTTGGCCGTCGTTATCGGAGTCGGCGTGTTCCTTGGCGCCTTCGGGCAGGCATGAGGCTGCCGCGAGTGCCAGGGCGACGGTGGCGCCGGCTTGAAGTTTGGTCAGTGGAGTCATGGGCGGATTTGAGTTTGGTTGATGGTAAAGGCCTGTGGGTGGCCGGATGGGGGGAGTTTGGAGGGGATGGTGGGAATGGTCAATTCAATTGGGTGCCGGGTTGTTGAAGTAATGGAGGGCGGCTTTTTTTTCGTCGGCGGTGAAGCGAGGGAGAGTTCGGGTTTGGCCGGGCTCGGTGCCTGGGAGGGAGACGTCGCCGATGGGCCAAATTTTCATTTCCAGCTCGTCGTCTTCGGCGGGCGAAGTGCCGGGAAAGTCTTCGATATAGATTTCATCCGGCAGTTCGACTTCGTCGCGGACGGTTACGCGGGTGGTGATGGTGGCGCTGCGGGGGACGTCTTTGCCTCCGGGGTAGAAGCGGCGGATATTACGGGCGTCTCCGGGGACGGTAGTTTTGGTGCGAGTCGTTTTGACTTGGGAGGGGCCCCGCAGGGCGGAGCGGGGTTTGAAAAGGAACGGGGTGGTGGTGTTTCCTTGATTATCGGGGGTGGAGGTGGTGGAGATCACTTTGCCGTCCACGTCGATGGCTTCTTTTTGGACTCGGAGGAGGGCAGCTTCGCGGCGTGCGGCGTCGGAGTTGGCTTGAAGTCGTTGTTGTGTGTGGGCGGCGGCTTGATCGGGGTTGTAGTTGAACGTCTCCTGGAGATCGGGCGGCAATTGGGCGAGCGGGATGGTGGCGACACCGGCGTCGTGAGTGATTTTGATTTCGGACGGGGAGACGTCTTTAACGGTGACGTTTTGGTATTCCTTACCGGTGGTGGTGACCAGAGATTCGAAGGACTGCGGATGTTCGGCGGCGGCGGGTGTGGTCTGGGCGGGGGACGAGATAATTTGGGCGACGGCAAGGAGCGCAAGGGCCCGGAGGGCGGAGCGGAACGGAAGCGGGTATAGGCGTTTCGAAGCGAGCATCGTTCGTCCTTCCGGTGGTAGTTTGGGTTGGAATCGGACGGTGGGCAAGGATGATTCGCGCCGGTTAGTCGGGGACCTAGGAGAGAATTGCTTGTATCTGATTTGAGGAGCTGGTTGGCTATGGGAATGAAGGCGCTCTCTGTTTCTCCCCGGGGATTACTCGGGGTGATGATTGGATTAGGGGTGATGGTCGACTGGACGGTGATGGCCGGAGGGGATGAAGGGTCAGGCGAGGGGGGACGACAGATTTTGATAGAGGCTTACGCGATTGATTTTGAGGAAGGGCGTCCGCCGGCGGACCTGGCCGATGGCGCCCTTGTGGGGGGAGAGAAGGGACAGGGAGTGGCGGCGGTATTTGACGAGGGCCGGGGATTTGAGTTGTTGCGAGAGTTGGAGCGGCTCGAGGGGAAGCGCAAACTCGAATTCTTGGCGGCACCGCGGATGGTGACGCGGGACGGGCAGCGGGCGAAGTTTGAGTCGGTGCGGGAGTTAATTTATCCGACGGAGTATGATCCTCCGGAGATTCCGGGCGACTTGGATTTGAAGCAGTTCAAGGAAGAGAATCGGGGGGGCGGGGTTTTTCCGGTTACGCCCGCGAATCCGACGGCATTCGAGGTGCGAATGGTGGGATTTACGTTTGAGTATGACGCGGAGGTGATGGCGGAGGGCGGGGTGCGGATGCGGTTTGAGATTGAGGATGTGCGGTTCAAAGGGTTTGTGAACTATGGGAGTCCGATCAAGACGTCGGTCGAGAAGAAGGGCGGAAAGAGTGTGGAAGTGGTGTTGACGGAGAATCGAATTTTGATGCCGGTATTTTCGAAGCGGGCGATCAACACATCGATCGATTTTGGCGATGGCGGGTGGGTGTTTCTTGGCGGGGTACCGGAATTGGATGAGCCGGAGATGGCGCAGTATGTTGTGAATTTTGCCGAAGACGGGGAAGTGGTGAAGGATGTGGAGAAAGCCCGTGGACCGGTATTTTTTCTTTTGCGCGCGAAAGTAGCGGGACCGAGGGGGGGCGAGCAAAAGTAATGGGGACTTGTGTCGGGGAACGGCGCGAGCCGATCAGGCTTTGCGTTTTAGCCGGTCGAGTTCGGCGCGGAGGCGGTTGATGCGATCGCGTTTGCGATTCTTTTCATCGCGCACGCGTCTGAGTTCTTCTTCAAGGGCGACGATTTCCCGATCTGAGGCGGCTTTGTGTTTTTCGAGTTCGGGTTGGGTGAGTTCCTGGATGCGTTGCCGCAGGGTGGAGCTGAGGATGACGCCGGGTTCTCCAATTTCGGGTTCTTCATCGGTGAGGCCGCGGGCGGTGAGGTGGGCGTTGGTGATGCCTCCGGGAGATTGGTAGAGTGTTTCGTAATCGAAGGAGAGCGTGGAGACGGGTTTCAGGAGTTCGTAGGAGATGGCGGTGTTATGGAGTTCTTTGAGGAGGATTTGGGGGTCGGACTTGATGAGCGCGGCGTATTTTTCTTGTTCGTCGGAGCGTTTTTCCTTGTAGCAGTTCGGGCGCCAGGACGCGGGGAATTTGAAGATGGTCACCCGGGGGAGCGAGTGAATGGAGGAATGGTTGTCGTGGAGCCGGGTGAGGAAATCGACATCGGTGGGGAGTTGACGGCCTTCGGGTGAGCGCCACGGCATACCGGAGAGGGCGAGGGCGGCCTCGCGTTTATGGAGGACGGCGCCGGGGGTGATGTGTTGGCCGGAGACGTATTCGCCATCGGGGAATACGCCGCCGACGACGCGGCCGTCGCAACCGGGCGCGCCGAAGAAGAGGGCGAGGCTGAAGGCGACATCGGTGTTGTTTTGATTGATGGTGTCGAGGAGAAGTTCGAGGTGATTGGGGAGCCAGAGATCATCATGGCCGAGGTAGGCGATGTAATTGCCACGGGCGAGTTCGATGCCATGGTTGTTGGGCGCCCATTGGCCGCCGTAATTGCGATCGAGGTTGTGCCATTGGACGCGGGGGTCGTCGAAAGACGTGACCACTTGTTCGGAGTCATCGGTGCAGCCGTCTCCGACGACGAGGAGTTCGAAGTCGGTAAAGGTTTGGTTGAGGGCGCTTTCGACGGCGTAGCGCAGGACGCTGCTCCAGTTGTAGGTGGAGATGACGATGCTGATGGCAGGGTCGGGCATCAGGAGAGTGGGGGCGGAAAGGGGGTCAGAAGCCGCGATGTTCCGGGAAGTCGTAGGGAATCTTATCGGTATCGAGGGGGAGGCGATATTTGTCGGGATTGGCGTGGTCGTAGGGTGTGGTGGGGCAATTGACGACGAGGACTTCTTCGTCGCCGATGTTCCAATTGGCATGCCAGATACCGGGGGGGATATTCATGAGGCGGCGGTTGAAGTGTGAGAGAACGACTTCGGAGACGAGGCCGTTGGTGGGTGAATCGGGGCGATCATCGAACATGACGACTTTCATTCTGCCGTTCACGATATAGTAGCGGTCTTCGTGTTTTTTGTGCATGCCCCAGCCTTTGATCATGCCGGGAAGGACGGTAAAGGCGTAGACGAAGACGAGAGGGTCTTCGTGCCAATCCCAATTGGCATTGTAGATTTCCGAGACCCAGCCGCGTTCATCGACCTGGGTGGGCGCGGGGCGAAAGGTGACACCGTGGGGGAGCGGGACGAGGGGATTTCCGTCGGCATCGACGGAAGGGGGGTCCCGTTTGGGGTCGATGGGGTCGCGTGAGGGAGAGGAGCTCATGGACGTCAACAACTTCGGCGAGTATTTGGCCAACGCAAGTCGGGAATTGGTGTTTCGAACAGTGTTAGATTAGGGGGAGAAGAAGTGAGCGGGCGTCATTCTTGGTCGAACCGCTCTTGTGCGCGTTCGCGCGCTTCGTGGTAGCGATCTTTCGCTTGGGAATACTCCCTGGGGACGAGAGTGGATTTTTTTCGAGGGTAGATGTAGGTGGTGAAGAGGCGGAGGGGGTTGATTGTGTGCCAGCGTTTGGTTTTGAGGATGTGATCGGATTGATCGCTGAGTTCATCGGCGCGGCGCATGACCTCTCTGAGGTCCTTGTGGCAGCGCTTAATCTCGCGGCGCAGTTTTCTGATCTGTTGGCGACCCGACAATTGGGGGATTGTTCTGGCGGCGCCGTGGGCGAAGAGGACCAGGTCGAAGAGGGCATCGGGAACGGCGTGGCGATAGGGGAGAGTGCCGGAGCGTTCTTTTTGGAAGCGGATTCCCGTTTCGGCGCGACCTTCGCCTTCGATGCGGCGATACCAGTAGAGCATATGCGGGACGAGTTCCATTTTTTTGCCGGCAAGCATGGCCCGGCTGAGAAAGTCCCAATCTTCTTCCAGGCGTTCCTCAAGGCTATCGGGCGTAAAGCCGCCGAGTTCGGCGAAGACGTCGGTGCGGACGAGGAAGTTTGTATCGCCGAAGCAGTTTACGAGGGCGCCCATGGAAGGGGAGGGGCCCAGGGGCAGCCAAATCCAATCGGCATCTTCGTCATTGTCGGGTGGCGATTCGTTGCCGGAGAAAGCTTGGAGGACGCAGTTCAAGACGTCGGCGCCGGTGTGGCGGGCGACCTTGATAAAAGTTTCGATCTCGTTGGGTTTAGCGATGTTGTCGTCGTCCATGAAGAGGAGGAATTCTCCGCGGGCCATTTGGGCGGCGACGTTGCGGGCGCGGGAGGGGCCGGCGTTGGCTTGGCGGACGAGACGCCAATCCCGGCGGGCGCATTCTTCGGCGAGGGCGTCGAGGTATTTCAGGGCATCGGGGTCGGTGCTTCCATCGTCGACGACGATGAGTTCGAATTGATCGGAAGTTTGTTTGCGGAGGGAATCGATGGCGAGTTCGAGGAAGTGAGGCCGATTGAAATGGGGCATGCAGACGGAGACGACGGGGCGGGAGCCGGTGTCGGATTTTTGGGTGGCTGGAGTTGGCTCGTGGGTTGGCGGGTTGGTTGCGGGATTCGGCGTGGCGTCGGCAAGTTGATCGAAGAGGTTATTCCACTTGGCGGAGATGTCATCGGCGGTGACGTTCCGGCGGACCGCGGGGGAGGGATGATCCCCAGTATCCATCCAGCGTAAGATGCGGGAGATGAGAGTTTCGGGGACATCGCTACAGGCGATGTGATCGTGGTGATCGGGATGGATGAGTTCGATTGCGGGAGCGGCTTCGTTTAGGAGGAAGGGGATATTTTGCTCCATGCAATCGTTGAGGGTTTCGGAGGTATGCGTGGCCCGGGAGAGGAAGAGGACGAGGGGGTGATCTTGATTCAGGAGAGTGGTCCAATCATTGCCGGAGCTCGCAGGCCGAACAATATTCAGGGTCTCCAGCCACCGGGAGTTTTCGGAAGCTTCGCTTTTGAGGGCGAGGCGGAATTCGGTGGCGGTTGTTGAGTTACCGAAGTTAACGATGGTAACTATGAAGTTCTCTTTGCCGCGATCTTCCAGAGCGTCAGCGATGTGAGCGAGGAGCTCCGGGGGATCGGTTGAGGATGTGTCTATGAGGGTAACGAGGTGGTGGGGGGCTTTCTTGTTGGATTGCGGTGTGGTGGAGGAAGGCAGGGCTGCGGGTGATTGCCAATGGGGTGCGATGACTTCCATGAGGGGGGGGAGGGACCAGTGTTCGTCGTTGGTCCAGTCGAGGACGGATGATGTAGGGGTGACAAGAGCATCGGCGAGTTCGACGATGCGTTGTTCCATAAAATATTGTTCGAGAGTGCCACCGTCGATGACGTGTTCGAACTCGGCACGGTTACGCCAGCGGAGTGGTGCCAGGAGGGAGACAATGAATTGGGTGGGGTATTCGAAGAGTCCTTGGTGGCGTGCGAGGAGGGGGTAGTAGAGGACGCCGCGTTGTTCCGAGCCGTGGACGATATCGAAGGGGTGATCGTGGAGCCAATTGACGAGTCGCCATGAATCGTGGAGGCGGGAGCTGGCGCGGATATCGGCGTGTTTCGGGGCGGGGGGGAGGAGTTCGAAGTTGATTCCTTCTTCGGCGAGGCGGCCGCGCCAGGTGGTTTCGTCGTCGCAGGAGACGTGGTCGCGGACGAGGACGAGGGAGACTTTGTGGCCGGCATCGCGGAGCATGGTGGCGTGGCGGCGGAAGTGGACGGCGGTGGCGGAGTAGGGAGTGGGGCCGGCGAAGGAATCGGTGGCGAGGCAGATATTGAGGGTGGGTTGGTGGTCGCCGGTCATGAGGACGGAAATTGGGCGGGCATTTCAGGGACAGGAGTATTAGGTTGAGGGGCTTATGGCGAGATCATTATTGTTTGAAGATCGTGCGGAATTCAGTTGTGCCGGTGATGGAATTTTGGTGTTAGGGTGATCGTCGAAAAGCCATGAGCGACAAGGGTGAGACTGGGGATTGTGAAAGCGAGACGCTTTGTATGGCGCCGTGGGTGCATTTGAATGTGACGGCGCGGGGTGGGATACCGGCGTGTTGCGAGTTTGATGGAGAGTTTGCGAATATCAATGAAGTCTCGATTGAGGACGTGTGGAACGGTGCCGAGATGCGGGCATTTCGCGCTCGGTTGATGCAGGGCGAGCGGGACGAGCGTTGTTGGAAGTGTTATGACAAGGAGGATGCGGGCGGGCACAGTATGCGGCAGAATTTCAACAAGCATTTTGCCCGGCACATCGATTGGGTAAAGGGGACGGGAGTGGATGGGAGGACGTCCGAGGCGAAGCCGATTTACTGGGACGTGCGTTTTTCCAATGTTTGTAATTTTCGGTGTCGGTCTTGCTGGCACGGGGCGAGTTCGCGTTGGTATGGGGATGGTGTGGCGACGGGGGTTACTGCGGGTGATGAGGCGGTGATTCGAGGGGTTGAGGATGCTGACGCGTTTTTTGGGCAAGTGGAGGAGTTCTTTGCCGACGTGGAAGAAATATATTTTGCGGGCGGGGAGCCGCTCCTGATGGACGAGCACTATCGAATCTTGCGTGAGCTTGACGAGCGTGGTCGTCACGATGTGGTTTTGCGATACAACACCAATTTTTCAAAAACCGAGCATGGTGGAACCGACGTGATGGGATTGTGGCCTCGCTTTTCGAGGGTACAGGTATGGGCGAGCGTCGACGGGACGAAGGAGCGCGGTGAGTTGATTCGGAAGGGGCAGTCTTGGCGGCAGTTTGAGGAGAATTGCCGCCGGATCAGGGAGGTGTGCCCGAACGTATGGTTTGGGACGCACACGACGGTATCGGTATTGAATATTTTCCATCTACCGGAGCTGCACCGGTATTTGGTGGAGGAGGGGCTCGTCGATATGGGGCATATGGAATTTGAACTATTGCAGGTTCCGGAGCATTACAATATTCGGATACTGCCGAGCGAAATGAAGCGGGATGCGATGCGGTTGCTCAGGGATCATCAGGATTGGATTGATACCTATGTGAGGGAGAACGGGCTGGCGTTGGATATTGCGGAGACGGGCAAGAGTGAGATGGAGAAGGTTATTGCGTTTATGACGTCCGCCGATTGGGTGGAGCGGGTGGATGATTTTGCCAAGGTGACGGGGCGGTTGGACGAGATCCGGAGTGAGGACGTGGTGCGGGTGCTGCCGGAGCTGGCGCCCTTGCTTGGGTATGAGCCCGGGTGAGCCTTGGCAGGGGAAGCGGATTAATTGGGGTGTATGATTCGGGGTGATCAGCAGTCGAATACGACTTCTCCTTTGTGGCCTTGGAACGCGGTGACGCCGAGCGAGTCGACGAGGCGGTGGGAGGATTGGTCTTGGAGGAAATTCTTAAAGTGCCATTCGATGGGGGCATTATTGCCGGGGTCGAAGTCAAGATTGTCGATCGTTTTGAGGAGGGCGTTTTTTCGCATGGCGAAGAGGAAGGTGTGGTAGCCGTTGCCTTGGTAGACATCGCTGTCATCTTTGAAGATGCTGTTGCACGAAGCAGGGGCATTGCGGACGAGATGGAGAAATGAATCGTCGCGAAGGAGATATCGGCCGGTCAACTTGATAACGAAGTCGTCGGGTGGGATGGGGGCGCGATTGAGAAAGGTCTTGAGATGGGTCATTTCGTTCAGGCCTTTGTTGGGAAAGGAGTTGGGTGCCTTGCTGTAGTGAACGGGATAGGGGCCGAGGTAGGGTTCGTCTTTGGATGTACATTCGAGAATGGTGACGGAAGCGAAGAGGTGGCGACACTCGAAGGCTTTGTCGATGGATTTGAGGTATTGGGGCTTTCGTATTTCGTAGTCTTGATCGGTATTTGCCGTGGTGATAATGAGGTGGGGCATGGGGAGGGGTGTACGAATCGTGCTATACTAGAGACGGAGAATTGATTGGATGGGATTGCCACCTACCGTAGGGAGGAGAAATTTCTATTGGGTGCAGCAACCCTATCGGTCGGGCAGGGCGGAAAAATTGGGATATGGCATATCGGGATGCGTTGTTAGCGCGGCCTTTGTGAATGAGAATTCTCCGAGATTCAGGAAAACTCTTTAAGAAAATCCTGTTGAACCGAGCGAAGAGAAAATTGGGCACGCTCGGCATCGGACGATTTGTTGGTCCCGTCGAAAAAATATGTGCCAAAAACACGATCCGATTTGTCTATCTTGAAGAACTTGTAGGCCCGCAGGAGGAACCAATAGTCCATCGTAAAGTGGTTTGAGACTGGGAAGCGTCCGATTCTCTGCTGGACGTTTCGTTTGTAGTAGTAGCTTACCGGGTTGAGAGGAAAGCGGCAGGGCCAGTATTTGATAATCTCGTCGAGTGATATTGATGGGGTGTCGAGATAGTGTTTGTCGTCCATTGCTTTCAATAGATCCCCGACGAGGAACTGGCATTGAGGTTGAGATTCGAAGTATTCGAGGACGTATTCGAAGGTGCCGGGAGCCACCATGTCGTCGGCATTCAAGTAAAGAATAATCTCTCCTGTTGACATGGCGAAGGCCTTGTTCATTGCGTCAGACTGACCTTCGTCCGATTCGGAAACCCACGTGATGTGTTCATTGTCTGCGAGGATATCCAGGGTATTGTCGGTGCTACCGCCATCGACCACGATATGTTCCCAATTAGGGTGGTGCTGGGCGAGAGTGCTGTCGATTGCTCTTTGCAAGTAATTCTCGCAATTGAGAGCTGGAGTAAGGACTGATAGTTTCACGGAAGGGCCGTTTGGGACGTCGGTTATAGGTCCGTAAGGGTACGCGCTGCTTCCAGATTCGCCACTGGCATTTCAAGCGGGGGGCATGGTTGTCGGTTTTTTTGGGGTGAGCGGTGGGAACAATGGGTCGATTATTCGGTTGTCTGTGAGGCTGTCTTGACCTTGGAAGATGGCTGATTAGGTTGGGGGCGGCAGTTCGCTGCGAAGTAAAGATGAACCGAGTTTTACCGCCCCCTCGTCCGCAGCCGTTTTATCATGGTGTTCCCGAAGGCAATGAGGGCATGGAAGAGTATCAATCGGGGGCGGCTGATTTGATATTGCGGCCATTTGGGATGTTCAGCAACGTGGACCAGGTGGTGAACAGTTGTTACTTGGTGGAATTGGGGATACTGGAGCCGTTCTATGTGGACGGGTCGGAATTTTTGTTTCGCGACGCGGCGCGCGAGGGGAATCCGTGGGAGTATTATTTTGAGCAGCCGTTTGAGGGAGTGACGCCGGCGGGAAGGCGGATGGCCGAGTTTACGGACGGGTACTTGACGCCTTATCATCATCGGCCAGAGGACGAGTTATCGATTTTGTTGCCTCCGAGGGACCGCGCGGTGATCGAACCGGTGATCCGAAAGTATATTCGTCCGCAGCGGGCGGTGGTGGAGGCTTACGAGGCGATGAAAGCGATTCACCGACCGGAGGAAAAGGGGGCTTGTTTGATTCGGGGGGTGGGGAAGCTGCGGGATATGAACAATGCCGCGGTGAAGTTGCATGAAGAGGTCTATGGGGATGAGCGGTATTTTGAGGTTTACATGGATGCGATGGAGCAGTCGGGGGTGGAGCGGTTTATTGTTTATTCGGATGCGGAAGAAGTTCTGGAGATGGCGCGGGAGCGATTGGGGGATCGGGTGGAATGGACGGATACCCGGCGGACGGCGCAGGGGGAGTTACATCACAGCTGTGAGGAGGGGCAATACGAGTTGGGATTGGAGATGCTGGCCCAGTCGGCGATGATGGCGGATGCCAAGGTGTTTATTCATGGTCCGAGCAGCATTACGAACTTTGTGCAGTGCGATCGACCGGAGCTACCGTGTATCGATGTTTACGAGGAATACACGCGACAGTTTCCTGATCGCCACTGAGGATTCGTGGAGAGCCTCGAGGGGTGTCAGGGCAGGTCGGTTTTGAGGCTCGCGCGGGCGGCGAGTTTTTCGTTGTGATCGAGGTGCCCGTCGCCGTTGTGGTCGAATTTTGAGAGGGCTTTATCTCTCAGTAGTCCGAAGATGGCTAGCTTGTCGGGGGTAAGGACGTGGCTGCCGGCGGACCAGACGACGTGGTCGCGGTATTCGTTGCGGAGGGTTTTCATGGCGGCTTCGGCCTGTTTTTTATCGCCGTCGGGGATGACGAAGAGGTCGACGCTGCCCATTTCGTCGTAGGATTCGAGGCCCCAGCGGACGCGCACGGGTGGGACGATGGGGTTATCGGTTGAGGCGGCGGAGTTATCCCAAACGACCGTGGTTTCGAGGCGGGTGCCGGCGGGGAGAGCGACGGGTTTGGCGAAGCGGTATTCTTCCTGCCAATTCATGTCCCATTCGGGGATGTTGATGAGGGTGATTGGTTTCTTTGAATCGGGGAGGAGCGCGGTCATGCGGAGTGATTTGCCGCGGTAGTGGGAGTGGGGATGGGTGCCGAAGGCGGTGACGTCGACGGGGAGAGTGAAGGCATCGACGATGGTGGTTTGCGGGGCACCGGGTTTGATATCGATACCGGCGAAGGCGCCGAAGACGGGGGGGATTTGGATGGCGGTGAAGGGGCGGGTGGAGGGTTTATCTGAGAAGTAGAGGCCGACCTGGGATTGTTCTTTCTCGGGTTTGCCGCTGAGGTGGAAGTGGGTTTGGAGGACGATGTCGCTTTTGGCGGGGAGTGAGTGGGCGAGCCCTTCGGGGAGGGGGTGGGGGGAGGCGCCGGGAACCCATCCGCCGACTTGGCGGCCGGAGCCTTGGCCGACGGGCATTTCGGAGAAGCCGGGTTTGGGGTCGGCCTCGTCTTCTTTGCGGGCGCGGCCGGAGGAATCGACGTAGATGAGGGCGTGGTGGACGACTTCCGGGGTGGAGGGACGGAAGGCGATGGCCTTGAGGTGCTGGTTTTTCTTGAGGCCGGTGGGGATGACGAAATTGCGATAGATATCGGCGCCATCGGCGGGGAGTTCGTAGGCTTCCTGCATGGTGAGGACGAGATCGGGTTCTCCGAGAGGCCAGCCGGAGGGGAAGGATTTCTGGGGGGGCAAGAGAGCGGGGTCGCCTTCGGGGGAGCCGTTTTCGACCCAGGATTTGATGAGACTGCGTTGTGGCTCGGTGAGGAGGCGTTCGCCGACGAGGGGGATATCGCCGCCGATGGCGTGCCATGGGGGCATGTAACCGGATTCGATGGTGTGAAGGATGGTGCGGGCGCGTCGCTTTGAGGAGGCGTAATCGGTGAGGCTGAAGGGGCCGGCGGCGCCGTCGCGGTGGCAGGCGACGCATTTTTCCTGGAAGAGAGGGGCGATGTGTTCGGAGAAGGTGATGTCTTTGTCGGGCGGTGCGCCCGATGACGAGAGGGGGATCGCGAGGAGGGAGGCGAGTGTGAGCAAAACTGAGAGCGTTCTCATGGGGTGGTGGCGGGTTGGAGTTTTTTCTTCTTCGGGCGTTCGAATTTTTCGATGAGCCAGGGGAGGACGGTGAGGTCGGCGAGGAGGGCGGTGATGGCGACGATGCCGAGGGTGAGGCCGGTCCAACGCATCGTGGTGAAATTTGATCCGAGGAAGCATGTGGCGGCGACGAGGAGGACGATGGAGGTGAGAACGATGGCGAAGCCGGAGGAGACGACTGCTTCGTCGATGAGGGTGCGAAGATTGCCTTTGGGATTGGCTTTTTGGAGTTGTTTGAATCGGACCATGAGGTGGATCGTGTCATCGACGGCGAGGCCGAGTCCGATGGAGAAGACCACGAGGATGCCGAGGTGGATGGAAGCGCCGAGCCATCCACTGACACCGGCGACGACGAGGAGAGGGATGGCATTGGGGATGAGGCAGAGCAGGGCGAGGCGGACGGAGCGGAGGACGAAGACGAGGATGAGCGTTATCATTGAGAGGGAGACGATCAAGCTGGTGACGAGGGTTTTGGAGATGAGGGTGGTGGAGTCGTAGAACATGGGGAAGTAGCCGTTGAGTTTGAGGGAACTTCCGGGCGGGAGGCGTTTTTCGTATTCGCGAATGCGGTCCCGGAATAATTCGTAGGCGTGGGTGCCGAAGTCGCGGGTGCGATAGAAGACGATGCAGGCGCGATTGAGGTCGCGGTTGAGGAGGTGGACGGGGAAGGCGCCGCCCGAGCTCAGCGCCTGGACGCCGAGCATGGGGCCATCTTTGGTTTCGACGACATCGGGTGCGAGCGTCATTTGGACGGCATCGACATAGGACCGAGAGCCTGAGATACCGGTGAAATTTCGGAGATCGTTTTGCATCTCTTCGACGAGGGCGAAGACATTGCGGTCGCGGAGGTTGGCGTGGAGATCGACCTCGATACGATCGATGCCGCGAAAGTTTTCGGCGAACCAATTGGCGTCTTTGACCGCGGGGACGTCGAGGGGAAGTTCTTGATCGAGGGAGGTATCGAATTTTGTTTTGAAGACACCGGCGGCGAGGATGACGATGAGAACGGTCACGGGGGCGGCGAAGCGCCGGAGAGTTTGGGGTTCGATCCAGGAGCGGAGGACGTGTGGTTTGCCGTCTCCGGGGAAGAACACGAGCGCCACGGGGAGGAAGAGCAAGACCGTGGCGAAAGCCGTGCCGACGCCGATGGCGCACCAGATGCCGAAGTCATAGACCTCCTGTTGGCGGGCGACGACGAGGCTGAGGAAGCCGCAGGCTGTGGTGAGGGACGTGAGGAAGCAGGCGCGGCCGACGGTGCGGAACATATCGTTTAAGGATTGCCGGATATCGAGGCCTTGGGCGCGGGCGTCGTCGAACTTTTGTTGGAGGTGAATGGCGTCGGCGAGGGCGATGACGAGGATGAGGCCGGGGCCTGCGAGGTGGAGGACGCCGAAGTCTTGGCCGGAGAGGATAAAGATGGCGCCGTATGCGATGAGGGCTGAGAAAGCCATGAGCATGGGGAGGTAGGCGCGGCGGAGGGAGCGCATGAAGAGAGGGATGACGAGGGCGAGGGCGATGACTTCGAAGCGGATGAGCGAGTAGAAATTGGATTTGAGGAGGCCGCCCATTTTTTGGAGAACGTAATCGGCGCCGACGATTCGGATTTCGGCACCAGGCCAGGGCGGATCGAGGTTTGACTCGAGGGCGTTGTGGAGGCGGTGACGGGGAACGCCGCCTTTTTTGATGATGTAGAGGGCGACGGATTTGAGGTCGCGCGAGACGATGTTTCCCTTGAATGTGGCCATACCGGGGCCGTCGCCGAGTTTGATGTTTTCGCTGCCATCCCCGCCGAGGCGGGCCCATTCGTCGAGGGTAAAGCCGTCGAGTTTTAGATTGAGGAGGAGATCGGGTGAGAGGACTTCGTTGACTTGAGGAAGCTCTTGAATGGAATCGGCCCACCTGGCGGCGGCGCGGAGCTGGTCGATGGTGAGGGTTTCGTCGGCGGTGGCAGTGACCATCACGTGGCCATCGCTGGGGGGAAAGGTGCTATAGAAGTCTCTGACTTCGGCGAGGCGGGCGTCATCGCCTCGGAGCATGCGGCCGAGGTTGAAGCTGAACTCGAGATCTGGGAGTTTGAGGGCGCCGATCACGATCATTGCGGCCCAGAGGAGGGCGAAGGCCCAGCGGCCGCGGATGAGGATGGTGGTCCAGCGGTTCAGCACGAGGGTTAAGGTGTGACAGGGTGCCGTTGGTGTCAAACCTTGGGGTCAGGCATCTCGGTGCCGCGATGAGTTAGGAAGAGGGGGGCGCGGAGGTGGGAGGAAGTTTTTTCAGGATGAGGCCGTCATGGCCACCGGGGATGACGAGGTGGTTGTTGCGGAGATGAACGCGACCGGGGTTTCCGGTGATGGTGAAGCGGTCGAGTTGTTTCGGGGCCATGGGGTCGGAAATGTCGACGACGGTGATGGTGCCGTAGGCGCGGTGGGCGGCGATGAGGAGGTTGTCGAAGAGGGTGGGGGTGCCGAGGTGATCATTTGAGTCGAGGGCTTTGATGACATTGAGTTCTTCGAGGGGGCGGCGTTCGGAGGGATCGAGGAGGAGGTAACCGCCGCGGGTGGTGGTGAGGGTTTTGTCACCGAGGGCGACGAGGCCGTTGGGGGAGCCGGTGCGGCCGGGGAAATTATCGCCGGTGTAGGTCGGTTTTTTGCCGGGGGAGAGGTCATACCAGTGGAGGCCCGAGACGTGCCAGAAGATGCAGGCGAGATTTTCATCGGTGAGGCCTTGCATGGTTTGGTCGCCATAGAGGAGGCCGGGGTGAGAGTCGGTGAGGACGAGTTCCGGGTTGGCGGGCTCGTCGAGGTTTATGATTTTGAAGGTGCCGGCGCCTTCCTGAACGAGGGCGTGCGGGCCGGGGGGCCATTCGACCTGGCGGATGGGGCGGTCGCCTTCGCGGTAGTTGGAGAGGCGAGTGAGTTTTTGGGTGTCGGGTGACCATTTGCAAACGGAGAGGCCGCCGCGGCCTTCGGCGACGAGAACGGTGTTGTTTTGAACGGCGAGGTCGGTGGTGAAGCCACCGGTTTTGAGAGTGGTGATTGGTTTGATCTCGGGCCAGAGTTGGACCACGTGGACGCCGTCGACTCCGCAGGCGAGCACGGCGAGATCGTCTTCGAGGAAGGCGACGGCGTGGACCTGGCCGTTCGGGGCGTAGCCGTTTGCGAGGGAAGATTCTTCTCTGGGTGGGATTGGTTTTGCCGGCTGTTTTCGATGAACGACGGGCTTCGCGAGGTTTGGCGCGGAGACGATATGGAGGTCGGTCTCGCTGCCGGCGACGAGGATGCGATCGTTTATGGGGGCGAGGCCGCCGACAGGGCCGGGGATGTCGGTTTTGGGGGAGATGGGGAGCTTGTAGTGGGCGACGGTTTTGGGATTGGCGGGGTCTTTGACGTCGACGACGAAGACGCCGTTGTAGGTATCGGAGACGAAGGCGTGATTATTGGCGATGGTGACGCGCCAGGTGTCTTTGCCGCGGTCGTAAAAGGGTGGGAACTTGATACGGGAGACGAACTCCGGGTTCTTGGGATTGGCAATGTTGATGATCTCGAGTCCGTGCCCGTGGCCGAAGCCGGGGTCGCCGGGATTTTTCTTGGGCCGGTCTTTTGAATGGTGGCCGGTGGCGGCGTAGAGGAAATCGCCGGCGACATCGACGCCGTCGCCGTATCCGTCGAGGGGGACTTTGCTGATGATGGTTGGTTTGCGGGGGTTGGAGACATCGACGATGACGACTTCTGAAGAGGCCCAGACGCCCGTGAAGAGGAGATCATCACGGACGGCGACGGATTGCGCTTCGCCGGTGCGGACGGTGCTGAGGTGGACGGGGCTATCCGGGGCGGAGACATCGATAATTTCGACGCCATAGTGGCGGCAGGCGACGAAGAGGATATTTCCGGAGATGGCGATGCCGGTGGCGAACTCGATGGTTTCGTAGTGTTTTGCGAGGCGGGGGTTTTGTTCGTCTGAAATGTCGACGATGAAGAGGCCTTGTTCGCGGGAGGTGACGTAGGCGTGATCGCCGGAGACGACCAACTGGCGGACGCCGCCGAGGCCCGAGAGTTTGCCAACGGGTTGGGGAGCGTCCGCATTGGTGATGTCGAGGATGTGCAGGGATTCGGTTCCCGCGACGTATGCGCGATTGTTGCGGACGAAGACGTCGGCGGCGGGACCGAGATCGGCGTGGGCGATGGAGTCGAGTGAGGTTCCGTAGGATTTCTCCGCGGCAGCGACAGTCGCGGGAATGGAAAACAGCGATAGTGTTAGGAGAATTGCGGGAAGGGGTGAAGTCATCGGGTTGTTAAAACGACCTCTTTCGGGTGAATCTTGCTTTTGGAGGCGGTGATTCGGGTTACTTACTCGGAAGGAGCGAGTTCGAGATCGGTGAACGTTGCGGTTCGGAAGGATTCGGCGGGGCCGTTCTGGGTGAAGAGTGCGAAGTGACGTTTCAGGTCGGCGGGGAGTTCGGATTGGGCGGCTTCGGTCCAGTCGATGGCCTTGGGGTCGGTGCGGTAGGTGCCGAGTATTTGGTCGCCAGTGACTTCGAGGCGGAGGCGGGCGGTGGCTTTTGGGATTTGGGTTTTGGCGAGGACTTGCCGTTTGCCTTTGTGCTCGCGGGCGAGGACGACGAAGAGATCGTCGTCGATGAACTCGACGACAAATTTGATGAAACTGGTGTCGTCGATGTAGACGAGGAGGCCGGCTTGTTCCCATTTGCGGACGGGGTCGTCGAGGGTAACGGTGGCTTCGAGGGTGGCGGGGGCCTTGGTGTCGAGGGGGGTTTTATGGGCGAGGATGTTTTTGGCGTCGTCTTTGCCGGCCCAGATTTGGCCGGGTTGGGTGCGGAGTTGGAGTTGACCGTCGGGGTTGAGTTGCCATTCTTCCGGGGCTTCGCGGATCCAATGCCAGTCGGTGGCGAGGGAAGTGGTGTCGAGGGAGGGGAGGGGTGCGAGTGGGACGAGGGCGAGGAGGATCGTCAGCGCGATTGGGGGGAGGAAGCGACGAGAGGGCATTGCTTGAGGATATTAAATGTGAGTCGTCGGGGCAAGGGGTGAGATTGGAGTGCTTGATGCTGAAGGAGGTGGGTCGAGAAAGATATTTGAAACGTGATCTTCGAATTAGGCGTTTGGGCTTTCGTGAGCCTGTGCGCTTTGATATAAGATTGAAATCCTGAGCGATCGAGGTTGCCGCGAGTAGCCGGTCGGTTGAGATAATTCCCTATTCCCCAATGAACTATTCCCCGGTTTTTCGAATTCGCGGCGGGATCGCGAGCCTGTTGGTGTGCTCGTTTTTGTTGATCTTGCCAATGGACAGTTTTGGAGCGCGCACGGAGGTGAGCAGTCCGGGCAGTAATGTGGGGCCGAACTCGGAGATCGTGGTAACGGTGAACGAAGTGGTTCCGACGAGTGTCTTTCGGAGTGACATCAATTTTACGTTGGGGACAATGGGGAACGGGTTTATTGGATTGATAGGCGGCGATGCGTTTCATCGGGGGACGTCCAATCCGGATGTCAACAGCGCGGTCGCCAGTTCCAACACGTCCTTCTATTTGGACAACTTTGGGGCGTTGAGTTACTTGAACGGCGCTCAAGAGGGGGATGACAACTGGATGTATATCACGTCGAACACGGGGGCGAAGTCGTGGGCGCAGTTCAGCTTTACGTCCGGGGTGGCGACGCTATTGCGTTACGTGCATGATCCGGCGTGTCCGGAGCAGCCGATTTCGTTGCCGGCGGCGTATGGGGTGGTGAACGGGACGGCGACTGCGCCACGGGATGTGCAATTCAAGTCGATTGATTTTGAGAACGGGATCGTGGAGTTATTCAATTACGGGCCTTTGAATATCAGTTTGTCGGGTTGGCGCTTTTGCACGCATGACGAAGATCAGACGAAACGATACTCGGCCTCGGCGGGATTGAACGGGGTGACGATTGAGGCGGGGACCTCATTGTATATTCATTACAACAATGATGCGCCGGGCGGCGGGACGGCGGACCGGTTAAATATCAGCGCGATTGGAGGAAACTTTGCGACGCCATTGGATTCCGGTGGGTATGGATTGAACCTCTATTTTCCGCCGATCAGTTTTGGGAATGGGAGCACGATGGCGGATCACCTGCAGTGGAGTGTGAGCGGGGTGGACGATACCAGTGCGGACGATCGGTCTGATGAGGCGCAGAATGGCGGAGTGTGGACGGATCAGAGCACTTGGATTCCGACGAGCACGGAGACGACGCATATTTATCTGACGGATCCGGATAATGGGCGGCTTCATGGGCCGACCGATTACCTGGTGGTGCCGGATTTCACCATCATCAGTGTGGATTATGCGCTGCCGGCGGGGGATTTTACGATTTTGTTTCCGGATATTCGGAACCTGGTGGTGGAGGTGCAGAAGAACAGTGGCTTGAGTCCGGGGGGGTGGAGTCCGGTGCAGACGACTTCGCACAGTTCGGCGTTTTTGACGGGGCAGTTTGATTTGAAGGCGTTTTATCGGTTAGCGCCGAAGATTCCTTAGGGGATCGGTAAGCGCTGAGTGGGGCTGATGGGTGGCGTTCGGAAGGATCAGGCGGTCAATTCCGGGTGGGACGGCACTATTGTTTTTGTGGGGGTGGCGTCGTCGCCGGCGCTTGAGTATTAGGGAGATCAGATGGGGGTGTTTCGAAACGATCGCGTCTGTGCATGGTGGGGGCGCCTGTTGACCGACCAGAGGGGTTAGCAATTACCGCAGAGCTGTGGGCCAGGGTGGCTGTCGGGTGAGCCATTTGGGGCGGAGATAAAGTGAACGCAATGGTGGGAAATTTGTTCCAACTATGTGAGGGTAACATTGGGAGTTTGAAATTGGCGTCAACATTTCGAGGAGGAAAAGGGACGAGGCATTCGTTCGTGTTGGTATTGTTGGTGGGGCTGGGAATCATTTCGAATTGGGATGTCAATGCCGGTTCGCGCGACGACTATTACCGGGCGAAAGCTTTGCGAGGTGAGCGACAGTATGATGCGGCATTGGACGTTCTGGAGGGGGCGCTCGACCATGCACTGGAGCGAGAGGATTTTTACTACGCGTTCTATTTTGCTCGGGATATGGCGACCTGCCATGAAAGACTGGGGAACGTTCGGTCTTACCTTGCGCGTGCCAACGAGGCGTTGGGCTATTTGGATGTCATAGAGGAACGAGATATCGCGCGGATGACTCGGCGGGATCGAATGACGGAGCGCAAGTATTTGGAGGGGGTAATTTCCAAACACTACTTTTTCTCCCATCACTTGGCGCTCGCCAGGATGTGGCATGATCGAGCCAACGAGACCCTGGTTCGGGTATTGGAGCAAGACGGGGTGCGCGGTTACGATCTATTGAGTGGTGAAGTGCCGCGCGGGATTCAATCTGATATGGCCGCCCAGGTTCCCAGGCAATTATGGTTTGATGCTTGGATTTTGCAGAAAGAAGCGCGGACGGAAGAAGCATTGGCGAGACTGGAGGCAGCGGAGCGGTTTATCCAGTATCGGAGGAAGCCTCTCAGCGACGATGAGGAGGCATACCGCTTGAAGGTTCGAAACGAGAAAGCCCAACTGCTTGACTTTATTGGTTGGAAAGAAGAGGCCATCGAGATTCAGCGTGAGGATTCTCGTCTTCCTCTGACACCCGTTCATAGAACGAGCATACTGATTCAGCGGATGAATTTGATTCGCAATTTGTCCCAGCATTTCGGCCCTTCGGAGGCCTATCTTCGTGATGCGATCGCTGCTTACAACCAATTGCGAGTATTCGCTTCAAGAACGACTGCTCTTTATGCGCGGAAGATGATTGCGAAAATGATATCTGATTTGCGGGATGTCTCGGACGCAGATTGGGATTTGGAGGAGGTTGAAGAGATGTTTGCGGAGACCGGGTTGGATTTGGCGGCGGATTATACGGAGCGGGATCAGATTGAAATTGCGATCGATCGAGGGGAAACCGAGGGATTGGAGGACCGGTTGATCGAATTGATTGAGAAGTTTCGTGATCAAGGAAACTTGACGGGATCGGTAACGCTTTATCGTGAGTATGGTGATCTTTGTCTTAAGCTTGATCGTCCCGAGGATGCGATTTTTTTATATCAGCGGACATTGGCGCTCACGGAGGAGTATGGGTGGTTCATTCATGTCCCACGTTTAATGGTGAAGTTGGCCCAGGCCCACTGGAAGCGGGGTGATGTGGAAGCGGCAGAAGCTAGGATGCGGCAGATGGAGACGTATCTCGCCGAGCATCCTCAGATCCCGGCCTATCGGATTGCCGAGGCGCGGGTCGAGTTGGCGGAGTTTTTGTTGTTACTGGGGAGGAAGAGTGAGGCGGCCCGATTGAGGGATGAGATTTTGGCGTATGCCGAGGCGAACGATGTGCCTGAGTATCAAATTGATGGGCTATTCGAACTGGATTTCGCTGGGGACGATACGATTATCGAGCAGGAGGTCGTCGAGGAGCCGGTGCGGACGGATTTCGAGCCGAAGGCGGTGGCGTCGGAAGTAGCGTCGGGCGAGCAGGCTCATGCCCGGTTTACGCTGGCAAACTATTCGCCCGAAGGGGTGGAGGGGAGTTTGGTGTTTTCCGGCGGTGTCGAGGTCCTTTCCTGGGACAGTGTTTCTGGAGTTTTGCGATTGGTGCATCGGTCGGATCAGATTGGCAGGGATGGGGGCCGTCAGGAATTGGATGTGGGAGCTGGCGAGATACTGAGGGTTTACATTGAGGGGGAGCCTGGAGTTGATGAGGGAGGTTCCGAAGTTGAATTTGTGTGGCAGCCGGCGGCTTCGGAAGCGCAATCATCGAGTTGGGTGTATTCTGCGACTGAAGAGGGGAACGAGTTGACGGTGGTGAACGCCAATCTCATCGAGCTCAATCCGTTTTATTTCGTTCCTTTGTATCATTTGGTCCGGTTGCGCGACGAAGCTGATCGGGTTCGTGATTTTCGAGTGACCTGTTCGGTGCCTTGTTACGTGGAAATGGTGGATGACGAGAGTCACGCCGTGATTGCGATTGATCGCCTGGGTGACGGGAGTTTTGAGGAGCAGGGGGATATGGTGGCGCAGGATGAGAATGGCAATTTGTACCCAGACCACCGATTTGCGGATCGGGAGGACACGTATGGGTTTGAGCTTCGGGTGTATCCGACGGAGGTATCCAACTATGGAGAGGTTGAGGAGATTCGTGTTTTGGTGGAGGGGATTGTCAGAGGGGAGTGGGAAGTTTTGGCGGAGAACAGAATAGGTGTATCTGAAATGACGAAGCGAGTGGGAGAGCAATGAACGCAGGGGCCGTGGAAGAACGCTTTTTGGGTGGTCATGGACTGGAACGAGCGGACGGAGAAGCAACCGAAGGATCGACGGCGGGATTGATCGGGCGGGGCGGGTGTATTGGGGTGCGATTGGGTGAACGGGGCGATGGTGTGAGGAGGGTTTGTTTATTAGTCATCCTGGCGCTGTGTTTTTTGGGGACGATTGCGGCGCAGGAGTCTGACGACGGGTTAATCGAGGCTTACTACATACTATACAACTTTGAAGAAGAGGATGGATTGGAGCCCGGCCCGTTCCCGGCTGATCACCGGCCTGTTTCTATGGGGCGGGGGCAGGCAGAAGTTATCGCGGAGGGCGGGCCGGACGGGAGTCAGTATGTGAGGTTGTTACCTGGGGTGCCGAACGGGATATTGCACGTCGGTGCGCCGTTGATACCGGGCCAGAAGGAGATTGTGATGAGTTTATGGGTGCGACCGGTGGCGAGTTCTCGGGACGCGGTAAAGGAGTTTTTTGATTTTGACGGCGCCCTGTTGGCTGTTGTGGAGAGTGATGAAGCGGGAGTGGGAGAGGTTCACGCCTGTCATGCTGCGAAGGAAGGAGAAGCATGGTGGATATCGACTGGGATTCGACTTCCCTTGGAGGGGAACGGAAGGGTATCTGACTGGGTGTATTTTCAAGTCAGGATCAACCGCGAGCTCGGGCGTTGGAATTTGGCGGTGAATGGGGAGGCGACGTTGGCGGGCATCGGGGCTCTTCCGCCGCGCCGCGAAGACGGGCACATTTTGAAGGTATTTGGGTTCGAGAATGCTCCTGTGGATATTGATCAACTTTATGCGGGGAGTTTTTCACTTCGAACGATTGCCAGTCATCGAATCAAAGTTGAAGGGGATGAGGAGTTGCGATGGATGTTTGAGATACAGGAGCTTGACCGTAGTGGTTCGAGGACGGTTTTGGGGCGGCAAGAAGGGGGGCAGCGGGATGCCGAGATGCCGGAGGAGTCTGGGTTACGTGTGCCGGAGGAATACGAGTTTCGTTTGGCTTTGGACACAGGGACCAGGGAATTAGAGCCTGTTGAAATCGATGTGTCTGAGGACGGTGGAGAGAGTGATACGGAGAGTTACTTTATATATTCGCCGGAGTATGACGAGGAAGGGAAGATGGTTCTTCCAAAGTTGGTTATTGATGTGGATGCGGTGTTGGAGCCCGGGCATGATCTTCGGGTATTTGGTTGGGTCGTGCGACTGAATGATCCGGGCTCGCCCGACCACGACAAGGTTTTGGGGTGGGGGAATTTCGAGCGCAGTTTGCGACGGGAGTTTGAGCTTCCCGAGCAATACTATGCGAAACGCTTTCAAATTTCCGTAGGGAAGCTGAAATACCGGATCGTCGGGCCCGGTGAGAGTTCTTCTCCCGACCACGAGGAGAACATGAAGACTTTTGTGCGATAGCCTTGGGGTTGGTGGCTATTGGGATCCGGAACGGGATTTGGAGATATTGCAACTGTGATTCCGGCTAGTTGCCAGCGGCGAAGTGTCCGCAGCAGAGAGGTTGTGTGAAGTATTGGCCGGGTGTCAGTCTTTCTTAGTGGAGGTGGATATTGAATCGGGGATTTCGTGGGGCGACTTCCGGTAGCGGAGGTAGTTGCGCGTTGATTGCCATAGGAAGGCGATGCAGAGGCAAAGGTAGCCTAGCCAAAACAGGGGTGTGACGAAGCGGGCGTGTTCGAGCGGGCCGGAATCGTTGAGGCCGTAGTAGAAAGGAATCATTCCGAAAACGGCGATCGAAACGAGGAAGGTCAGGACGGGAATTCCGAAGATGATCCAGATACCGAGGACGACGACGGGGCTTTGTGGATTGTTGGCGGCGCGGCGGTAGATAAATCCTTCCGCGAAGATGCTTTCGTAGGGGAGGGTGCCGCCGAGGAAGCTTTGTGATGCCCGGCAGTGTGGGCAGAGGACGGCATTTTCGTAGACGAGTTCCAGGCAGGCGGGGCAGAGGACTTTTTGGAAGGGGGAATCCGAGTCGGGGGGCTCAGAGAGGTCAGGGCTACTGGGCGCGGGATTGTGCGGGGAAGTGGGGGCGACCATGCTGAGGTGAGATTATCGAACGGGGAGAGAATCGTCAATTCTCGTTGGAGACAACCGGCCCGTTAGAGAGAAAGTGAGGACCGGATACCGGCTATCAGAACGCGTCAATACGGTGCCGTGCAATGGTCGACAAGTCGGTTAGGAGAGAGGAAATTTGGCCGCGATGGATTGGGTGAGTATCAGAGCGATGGCGTACAGTCCGTTGTTGAGCACGTGCAGCAGTATGGGACACATCAATCCGTTCGAGCGTTTTCTCAAATATCCTGCCACGAGTCCGAACGCGAACAAGAATACATAGCTTCCTAATTCCAATTTGTCGTGAATTGAGGCGAAAATGAGCGCTTGCAATACGTTCGCCCACGCGAAGGGGATGTAGTTTGTTGTAGAAGTCAGAATGACGCCTCTGAAAATCAATTCCTCCACGATGGGAATCGCAATTACGATGATTCCAATGAGCGCGAACGGGCCATACACGTTGAGTAGAGAGATAATCGCCTCGTCGGTGAATGAAACATCAGCGATCAGCGGGACGATAGCCATTGGATCAATCGACCGGGTGATGCCAATCACAAAGCACAGGGCGATGAATGCGATAAATGCCGCAAAAAGGGTCCGGCGGAATGTCCAATCCGAGGTGATGATTGCCGAAACAAAACGTCGAGGACCTATCAGCAAGGATAGCCCGAGGAGGGAAACGATCGTGGAGACGACCGTCAGTCTAGCCAAGGTCAGGTCAGATGGCATTGGCACGTCGGTCGGAAATTCTTCGAACACGTTGGAAAATTGGTGCTCGTACACAAAATAGAATGCCGTGAGCAATGTCGTGACGAAGAAAAATGCAGTGATCCACCAATTTTCCCAGAGCGACCAATTTGGACTCATCCTGAGGTTGATTTTCCCCGCCTTCTCCCTCATCAGGCCCCAGTAGTGTGTTGGGAGAATCCATAGGAGCGGAACGAGTCCCACGACGATTACAAAAGTAATGAAGCCAGCGGCGCCAAGAATATCTCTGGCTTTCCATGGAAGGGTCGGGTGCGCGGCAAAGAGTTTTAGTCTGTAGTAGAGGAAGGGATCAGTGAAGTAGTCCTGATCTCGCATCAGGTTGTAGGCGATGAGCGCTTGGGTGCCTGTCCCATATTTCATTTCAAAGTCGAAATACTCTTTCGATACTTGATTGATTGACCATTCGTTGGCGAGGGCTGTGTCGTAGGCTGCCCGAGCTTCTTCGATCAATCCTGACTGGGCAAGCAGTGACGCTTTCTCTTGTTCGCCCAGGTATGCTGAATCCTCCTCTGTCAACGTCTGTAAAATGTGTAGCGCCTGTTCAGCGGCGCCCAGTTTTGAGAAGAGGCGCATTTTGCGAAGGCGATCATATCCCGTTTCGTCGGGTAGTGATTCATTTAGCAGTTCAATTGCAGAGTCGTTTTCATGAGATTCCAAGAGTGATTCGGCGAGGAGCAATTGAGCGGCTGTAGATTGGTCTGCTTCTAGTGATCGACGGGCGTGATATTGTGTTTTTTCATGTTTTCCATCGACATTGAGCTGTTGTGCGATGCGCAGATGGATAAGGGCCAGTTGTGCATCAGTCCAATCCAGGGAGTCGTTGCTTAGGAGCTCGATACCGTGGTCGACAACTTCGTCGCCATAAATCTCACTAAGCCTATATATCTCGACGGCAGGATCATTCTCGAACTTGTCGAGATACGACTTCGCTTTCTCCAAAAGCGTGTCGGCTTCTTCGATGTAGATGGTATCCGAGTAGAGGACATGTTCGAGAAAGAGGCAGTATTCCGTGGCGACGATTGAATTGTCGGGCTCATTGTCAATTTCCGTTTGATATGCGTTTACGATCTCCTCGAATCGTTTCTCATAGGATTCCTCGACATACTTAATGCAATCCGTATGGCTGTCGGTGGTTGCCAAATCGAGGGGCACTCCGTATGAGAGCGTCAATGTGGCGAGTGATACAGCCGTCCAAACCATGATGTTGATCGCTGACCTGGCTGCCTGATGGCGTGACTGTAACCGTTTGCTATGAAGAGCAGCGAATAGGGCGATCTTGGCGATTCTACCTGGTAGGCTCATTGCGGCACTGATTGGCCAAACGCCAAACCTTATTGCTTGTGGCGCGGGGTCACTGTTGATCTGGCCTCTTCTATTGCGAGTTCAAGCTCATCGTAGGTGTTTGCCACCGGAAACTGCGGGAACTCTTCGATGACGTTTTTTGGGGGGGAGAAGAGGATGCCGGCGTCGGCTTCGGCGAGCATGGTGGTGTCGTTGTAGGAGTCGCCGGCGGCGATGACTTTGAAATTGAGGGAGTGGAAGGCTTTGACGGCTTCGCGTTTCTGGTCGGGCTGGCGGAGGCGGTAGTTTTCGATGATGCCGGTCGCGGGATTGATTTCGAGGTTGTGGCAGAAGAGAGTGGGGTAATCGAGTTGGCGCATGAGGGGGGCGGCGAACTGGTAGAAGGTATCGGAGAGGATGACGACCTGGAACTCGGTGCGGAGCCAGTCGAGGAAATCCTTGGCGCCGTCGAGGGGGCCGAGGCCATCGATGACTTCCTGTATGGTGTGGACGGTGAGGTTGTGTTCCCGGCAGATGCGGAGGCGCTGGGTCATGAGGACATCGTAATCGGGGATGTCGCGGGTGGTGGCTTTGAGGTCGTCGATACCGGTACGTTCGGCGACATTGATCCAGATTTCGGGAACTAATACGCCCTCTAAGTCTAAGGCGGCGATGATCATATTGTCGGAGTATTCAGTGATCAGTAATCAGTATTCAGACGGTGCGGGAATGGAAGCATGGATGGGAAGAGGTGGCACGGTTTTTTTGTCCGCAGATTGCACAGATTGTGGAGATTTAGCGCTCGCTGTCGCAGGTTTCGTTTTTTGGGGATTTTTTTTGGGGGGTGGGTATGGTGGGGGCGATTCTGACGATGATGAAGGAGATGCGGGAGATATGTGAGGGGATTGTGTTTGGAGAGTCGGTGGCGGAGAAGGTGCGGGTGGTTGAGGGGGAGGTGGGGGATGAGGATCGGGGGAAGGGCTTGGGGGGGGAAGTGCTGCCGGGGCGGGAGGCGGGGTTGCGTTTTGAGAAGGGGAAGGGGAAGCGGGAGTTCAAGTTGCCGGGGATCGGGCAATTGGAGAAGGGGGATGAGGAGCAGCGGGGGGTGTTGCTGCATTTTTTTGCGAATCATGAGCTGCTGGCGACGGAATTGATGGCGCTGGTGTTATTGAAGTTTCCGGAGGCACCGCGGGAGTTTCGGCGGGGGGTTTGGGAGACGCTGAAGGAGGAGCAGCGGCACACGCGGTGGTATTTGGAGCGGATGAAGGCGTGCGGGGTGCGGTTCGGGGATTTGCCGGTGAGCGGTTATTTCTGGGAGGCGGTGGCGCCGATGGAGACGCCTTTGGATTACGTGACTCGGCTGAGCCTGACTTTTGAGCAAGCGAACCTGGACTATTCGAAGCATTACGCGGGCGTGTTTGAAGCGGTGGGCGATGTGAAGACGGCGAAGATTTTGGATCGGGTGTATCGGGATGAGATCGGGCACGTGGGGTATGGGTTGGAGTGGTTTCGGAAATGGCGGGACGGTGAATCGGACTGGGAGGCGTATGAGAAGGGCCTGGTGTTTCCGATGTCGCCGAGCCGGGCGAAGGGGAACGGGGCGGCGTTTAATCGCGAGGGGCGATTGGCGGCGGGATTTGGGGAGGCGTTTGTGGAGCGGTTGGAATTGTTTGAGCGGTCGAAGGGGCGGACGCCGAATGTGTTTGTGTTTTTTCCGGATGAAGAGGCGGCGATGGCGGGCGGGATGGCGGGGAAAGGGTATGAGGCGCGGGAGGAGGTGGCGGGGTTGGCGCGGGACCTTGAGATATTGTGTGCGTTTTTGGCGCGGCGGGATGATGTGGTGTTGATGCGGCGGGTACCGTCGGCGGAGCATTTGAAGCGATTGCGGGAGGCGGGGATTGAGTTGCCGGAGTTTGAGGCACTGGGGAGTGATGGGGGGTTGGTTGAAGGGAGTTTGGTGGGGGAGCGAAAGGTGAACGAGTTGCGGCCGTGGTCGTGGGGACCGCAGTCGGCGTGGGTGTTGGGGAGATTGGTTGGGAATTTGCCGGGAGATGTGGGGATTTGTGATTTTTGGAATGAGGCGCGGCGCGGGGTGTTTTCGAAGGGATGGGAGGCGGGGTTGTTTGGCGTGGGGACGATTTGCGAGACTTTGGATGCCGTGTTGGGAGAGGTGGAGAATTTGCGAGGGCGCGGGTATGGGCGGGCGGTGGTGAAGGGGGGGTATGGGGCGTCGGGTCAGAAGAACCAGGTGGTGGCGACGGATTGGGCGGGGGAGGAGGCGAAGCGGCGTTGGGTGGAGCGGATTTTGGCGCGGCAGGGGGAGGTGGTGGTGGAAGGGTGGGAGGAGGACCGGATATTGGATTTTTCGGTGCAGTATGAGATGGGGGCGGTGGGCTTGCGGAAGCTGGGGGTGGTGCGAGTGGAGAATGACGGGCGGGGGCAATTTGTATCGGCGATGTGGGGGGCGAAGATTTGCCAGGGGATGGAGGCCGAGTTGGCGCGGGTGATGATGGGGGAAGTGTTGCCGGTTTACGAGGAAGGGGAGGACGTGGCGGCGAGGTTGGAGCGTGGGTTGCGGGACGCGGGGTATGTGGGGCCGGTGGGGGTGGATGGGATGGTGTATCGGGAGCGGGAGTCGGGCGATTTGGGGTGGCGAGCGGTGGTAGAGGTGAATCCGCGGTATACGATGGGGCGGGTGGCCTTGGAATTGGGGAAGCGGGTGGCGGCGGGGCGTTGGGTGCGGTTTGGTTTGGAGCCGGTTGGTGCGGGGGAGGGTGGGGAGGTGTTGGTTGATGAGGGGGGCAGGATGGGCGGGGGGAAACTGGTATTGAATGAGGGGGAGCGGGTGAGGGCAGTGGTGGAGGTGAGGAAGCGGGTGGAGTCGTTTTGGGAATAATGAATGTTGAATACGGAGTGATGAATGACGACGTTCGAGGGAGGTAGCTTTGTGAGTTGGGGAGCGTGGGGGTGAGGGGAGATTGAGAGGACAGCTTTGCAAGATCGGAGCGCGGAAGCGATTTGTGGTTTTAGTTTTACGATGGTCGATTGGGCTTTTCGTGGGGTCCTTCTACTCGCTACGCTCGCTCAGGATGACAAGATTTTTGAGCGAACGGTTGGGGGAAGCAACGGCGGCGAGTATTGGGCGATATGATTGAGACGGTGGGGATACGGGATGTGGTGGGGAAGCGGGAGGCGATGGCGGGGCGCTTGGCGTTGCGGGAAGGGGTGATGGATTTATGGTTGGTTTACTTGGGGCCGGACGAGGAGGCGCGGGTGCTTTGTCATGAGGAATTGGATGCGCGGGAGCGGGAGCGGGCGGCGCGGTATGTCGTGGAGCCGCCGCGGCATCAGTATGTGCTGACGCAAGGGGCGCTGCGGATGATTTTGCGTGGGTATCTGGGGACGGAGGACTATGGGCGGATGACGTATGGGCGCGGGGAGAAGGGGAAGCCGTTTGTGTTGGTGGGTGGAGAGCGAAGTGATTTGGAGTTCAACGTGTCGCACTCGGGGGATTACGCGTTACTGGGATTTTCGAGAAGCGGTGAAGTGGGGGTGGATGTGGAGGGGCACCGGAAGATGCGGGATGCCCTGGATGTTGGGAAGCGGGTCTATAGTGAGGCGGAGTTGAGCTATTTGCGGTCGTTGGGGGAGGAGGAGCGGAAGCGGGCGTTTTTCCGGTTGTGGACCTGCAAGGAGGCGGTGTTGAAGGCGGAGGGGCTGGGGTTGGCTGGGAAACCGAGGACGTGGTGTTTGTTCTCGGGGGAGGCGCCGGAGGGTGTGGAGATGGAGAACCGATATCGGGTGAAAGGCTGGGAGATTGAGTGGGCGGATTTTGGGCCGGGGTATTCGATGGCGTGGGTGGGGCGGCCCGGGACGGTTGGGAATTGGGAATTAGGAATTACGAATTAGGAATGGAAGACAGCGTCGCTCCGGTCTTTGACGTGCCGGTGCCGGTTCAGGCGCTTCGAATGGCAGGCTATTTGTCGGGGGGCGCGACGTGGAAGTAAGTGGGAAGGGTGGGATCGGCAGAGTGGGTGGCGGTTTGGTGTTCAGGAGTCAGCTGTGGATGGGAGACGAGGGGCTGGAGCGCGAGCCGGCGAGTGTCGCCGACGGAAGGACGATCGGGGAGGGGGGTATTCGCGAGGATGGCCCACTCCAGGACGATGAATTTTTCGGAGGGAAGTTCGGGGCCGTTGATGTGATTGGTTACCTCGTAGACATTTTCGACGAGGGCGCGGGGATAAGGGGCAATGTCGGAGAGGGAAGGGGTGGGGGTGGACTCGATGAGCCGGGCATCGACGGTAGAAGTGGGAATCCACAGGCGCAATCCGAGGGTGTCGTAGAGATCGGTTGTCTTGGTATCGATTTCGTCGGGGCTGAGGAGGCGATTGAAGAGTGCGAGGTGTTCGAGGGAGCCGGACCAGGTTTCGGAACCGATTGAGAAAGGTGGGTTTGTTTGCCAGGCGCCGGCGGTTTCGGGAGAAAGAGAATGAGTGAGGAGGATATGGAAGGGGGTGGTGCTGGTCAGTTCGGTGATGAGGATGGGATCGGTGGCCGGGAGTTCGAGGAGAAGTTGATTCTGCTCTTGAGATAGGACGATATTCTGTCCGAGCGAAAGGATGTGGCCGGACTGGGTAAGATTGGCCGGGGTAATGAGGGCTTCGAGAGTGAAGGCGTTGGTGTCGAGCAGTGCCTTGGCGAGGCGGGGGCCGGTTTTTTGGGGGGTGCGAGCCAAACTTTGTTCAAGCAGGAGCTGGTAGTGGGGCCCGTAGCGGGCGGTGCCGGTCAGTTCGAGCGTGGCGAGGGTTGGTTTGCTTTCGCCGGGGAGAGGAGGCGATTCGTTTTTGGATTGGGAATTGGTCCACCGCCAGACGAGCCCGGCGGGCGAGTCGGGTAGGCGATCGGTGTTGGCGGTGGAAGTTGCCCCGACGAGGACGGCGCCGGGCGGCGGGTTCGGGCCTGGTTTGATCCAGGCATCGCCGAAGAGGTCGGCGCGGGTGTTGTGGGAGATACGAACGAAGTCCGTCACGCGGTGCCAGGTGGAATCGAACTTGCCCAGGTAGAGATCTGACTGGGGGTCGGTTTGCGGTGAAGTGAGGGTGAAGAAGGAGATGTGGTTACTCCAGCGAGGGTGATACACTTTCGCGTTCTCCTGACCGGGGATATTGGCGACCGCGATCTTGCGTCTATTGGTGCCGTTTGCGTCGAAGAAGCTGATAGATCGGTGAGAGCCGTGGAAAACGAAAGATCGGTAACTGTTGTCGGGGGAGATGGACGGCCAGCAACCATCTGCGACCTTCTTCCAGGACTCGGTGACGAGGTCGCCAACGCCGCAGGCGGGCCAGGGAAAGGCATCGGTGAAGCGTTTGCCATCGGCGGAGACTTGGAACCATGGCAGGTCGTTGCATCCGTTTTTGGTATTGCTCCAAACGGGTTCTTCGATGGAGGGGGCGTCGAGTTGGCGGCGGACGATGGGGTCATCGGACTCGCCTCCGTGGGACCGGGTGTAGACCCAATCGATGCCGGTTTGGGGATCTCGCCAAACATCGGATGCTCTGCCGGGGCCGAGGTCTTTGGGGTTTTCCCCGTTCCAATCGACGGCGTGGATGGTATTCGTGCGGCAATTGGAAAAGACAATGCGCTGGCCATCCGGGGTGAAGAGGGGATTGGTGAAGGGACCGGGTTCGGAAAGGATGGCGCGCTCCCCTTGGGTGTCTTCGGTGTCGAGACCCATGAGAGTGACTTTGGATTCGGGATTGGTGTAGTGAACCCCATTGTCGCCTTGGAGCCAGGTGAAGCGAGCGGGGGCGCCGGTGAACTCGCGGATGCGGGTGGCGATTTGGGCGGGAGAAACGGGGGTGTCTTCTTCTGGAGGGACGGGAATGATCTCGATACCGGACTGGAAGACGTCGTCACCTTTATCTTTTCGCGCGGCGATGATGAGGGGGCGGTTGGGTTTGATCTCACAGGTGGTATCGACAATGATTACCTTGTCTCGAAGGCCGGTGGAGTCATTGATATTGAAGTTGTTGATAACAGTGTTGTTGTTGATGGAGAAATCCATGGAGCGCCGAGAGCCTCGGTTGCGATCGGAGAAGTGGAAGCGCACGCGGTAGCGACCGCCGGGGAGGTCATTGATGCGTATGATGTGGTCGCCGAAGCGGGCGCGTTCGTAGACGGCGGGCGGGGCGGGATTGTTGACACCGCTCAGGTCGTGGTCGACGGCATTTTTAGCGGGTCTTCCGCCCTTGACGAAGAGTTCATCGGATTGCCAAAAATCCGGGTCACCGGGTACTCCGATGGCGGGGCCGCCGGAATTGATGCGGATGGGCAGGGAGAGATCGGGGCCGGGAGGGGGTGATTCGCCGCAAGAATGGAGGAGGAGAGCGCAGAGGGGGGCGAGAAGGGAATGGCGAATGTTGAACACGGAATGTAGAAGTGGGGACGTTAGAGGCAGAAGGCTCGGTTTCAGGAGTGGCTCTTGGATTGAAGGTTCATTGGGAATCGGGTATTAGGTGGAGATGGAGGAGGTAAAAGGGAAGGGGCGGATCGTCGACCGGCTGTTTGCGCCGGTGGACGTCGCGGTGCTGGTTTACTTTCGGGTGGTGTTTGGGGGCATCCTGTTGTGGGAGGTGTGCCGGTATTGGGTGGGTGGGTGGACTCATGAATACTGGGTGGGGAAGGCGTATCACTACAAGTATTACGGCTTTGAGTGGGTGCAAGCGTTGCCGGGGGAGTGGCCGCATTACGTTTGGGTATCGTTGGCGATTCCGGCGGCCATGATGGTGGTGGGTTTGTTTTATCGGACCGCGGCGACGTGGCTATTTCTGGGGTATACCTATTTCTTTTTGCTGGATCAGACGGATTACCAGAATCATCCGTATTTGATTTGTCTCCTGGCGTTCATGGCCATCTTGATTCCCGCGAACGGGTGGCTGTCGGTGGATGCGCGGTTGAACCCCGGGGTTCGGCGGGACACCGCTCCGGCGTGGACCTTGTGGATGCTGAAGGGGCAATTGTTTATTGTTTATTTTTTTGGAGGGCTGGCGAAGTTGAACGCGGACTGGATGGGAGGGGAGCCGATGCGGTCGTGGCTGTTGAACCGGGTGGAGCGGGTGGAGGGGATTCCGCCGCTGGCGGCGTTTTTTCAGAGTGAAATTGCGGTGTATTTCTTTTCGTGGGGCGGGGCCTTGTTCGATTTGTTGATTGTGCCGGCCTTGATGTGGAAGCGGACGCGGGTGGTGGCGTTTGCGGTGTTGTTGATGTTTCATCTGACGAATTCCTGGTTGTTTGAGATTGGGATTTTTCCGTGGTTTGGGATTGCGACGGCGTTGATCTTTTTTGATCCGAGTTGGCCGCGGAAACTGGTGGGGCGGATTTCGGAGAAGGCGGCGGTGGTAGTGGATGCTGAAGGGGGAGGGCGAAGGTTGGGTGAGGGGTGGAAGCGGCTGGTGGTGTGGTTTTTGGTGGTGTGGTTTTCGTGGCAGGTATTTTTGCCGTTGCGTCATTTTTTGTATCCGGGCAGTTCGTTGTGGACGGATGAGGGACATCGCTTTGCGTGGCAGATGCGGTTGCGTATGAAGTTGGGTAGTGCGGATTTTTACTTGTTGAGAGAGGGATCACAGACGCCGGAGTTTGTGGACTTGGGGGAGTATATTGATATGCGGCAGTATGCGCGGATGCGGTTTCGGCCTGAGATGATATTGCAGACGGCGCATTGGATTGGGGACAGGGTGGAGGCGGAAGAAGGAGAGCGGCCGGCGGTCGTGGTGGTGTCGATGGCGAGTTTGAACGGCCGACCGAACAGTGTGATGATTGATCCGCGGGTGGATTTGGGGCGGGTGGAGCGAAACCTTTGGCCGGCGGGATGGATAGTGTCGTTGGAGGAGTCTGAGCGGATCCGAGCGGAGCGGGAGGCTGAGGGGAAGTAGGGAATGGGGTGTTGGAAGAAGGGAGAGGGGGGCGTGAGAGTTGTGGGATTGAAGGGTTGTGGGGAATCGGGTAAGTAGGTGGGGATGGGAGAGGACAAAGGGATGCGGGGGATGGTGGACCGGTTATTTGCGCCGGTGGATGTGGCGTTGTTAGTATATTTTCGGGTTTTATTTGGGGGGATCATGTTGTGGGAGGTGTGGCGGTACTGGAGCAAAGGGTGGGCGCGGGAGTATTGGGTGGGGAGAGAGTATTCATACAAGTATTGGGGGTTTGAGTGGGTGGAGGCGGCGCCGGGAGACTGGCCGCAATACTTGTGGGTGATGCTGGCGATTCCGGCGGCGATGATTTTCCTGGGGTGTTTTTACCGAGTGGGGGCGACGCTGTTTTTCGTGGGGTTCACCTATTTCTTTTTGTTGGAGCAGACGTTTTACCTGAATCATTTTTATTTGATTTGCTTGATCAGTTTTTTGGCGATCCTGGTTCCGGCGAACGGGGCGTTCTCGGTGGATGCGTTGTGGCGGAAGCGGGTTCGGCGGGGCACCGCGCCGGCGTGGACCTTGTGGATGCTGCGACTGCAGGTGGGCTTGGTCTATTTTTACAGTGGGCTTGCGAGGGTGAGCGGTGATTGGTTGGGTGGAGAGCCGATGAGACGTTGGCTCTGGGAGCGGGCGGAGGAGATGGGCGGGGCTTCCTTGGTGGCGCGATTCCTCGGGAGCGAGGTGGCGCCTTATTTGTTTTCTTGGGGGGGGATGTTGGTGGATTTGCTGGCATTACCGGCCCTGTTGTGGAGGCGGACCCGGGTTGTGGCGATCTTGGTGTTGGTGGCTTTCCATTTGTTCAACTCGTGGTTTTTCTCGATAGGGGTGTTTCCTTGGTTGAGTATCGGGTTGTTATTTTTGTTTTGTGATCCGAGTTGGCCGCGGCGGGCAGCGGGGTTTTTGGGCCGGAGTGCGGGGCCGCCGGAGGCGGTGGCGGCGGGAGAGAGGGGGCGGTACGGGGTGGTTTGCTTTTTGGTGGTTTGGTTTGTTTGGCAGGGGTTGATGCCGTTGCGGCACCATCTGTATCCGGGCAATCAGTTGTGGACGGAAGAGGGGCATCGATTTGCCTGGCAGATGAGGATTCGGCACAAGGAGGGGGAAGTGACTTTTTACAAGATTGATCCTGTATTGGAGACGCCGGTGAAGGTTGATTTGACGGAATTTGTGGATTGGCGGCAGTATTCTAAGATGCGGTATCGGCCGGGGATGATTGTGCAGACAGCGCATTGGATTGCGGATCGTGCGGAGGCGGCGGGCTATGCGCGGCCGGTGGTGAATGTGGTGACGAAGGCGGGATTGAACGGGCGGGAGTTGAGTCCGTTGATTGATCCGCGAGTGGATTTGGCGAGCTTGGAGCGAGGGGTGCTTTCGGCGGAATGGATACTACCGATGGAACGGGACTAGCCGTTTCGGATTGGTGATGGGCTATTGATCGTGATCGAGGAGGTGGGAGGACCAGGCGGCGATCATTTGGGCGGCGAACTCGGAGTCTTCTTTTTTGGAGAGGAGGTGATCGGCGTTGTCGAGGGAGATGAAGCTTTTTGGGTGTTTCGCGGCGTCGAAGATGCGGCGAGCGTCGTCGATGGAGACCGTGGTATCGACGGGGGAATGCATGATGAGGAGTGATTTTTTGAGGGAGGCGATGCGTTCGCCCTGGTTTTGGGAGCGGATGTCTTCGAGGAATTGTTTTTTGATCGTGAATTGGCGTCCGGCGAGGTCGACCTGGGCGAGGCCGGCGGATTCGATTTCGGGGGCGGCTTTGGCGAAGAGGTGTTCGACGTGGGCGGGATCGGCGGGGGCGCCGATGGTGACGACCCCTTTGACTTCGGGAATTTGGTGGGCGGCAGCGAGGACGGCGGCGCCGCCGAGGCTGTGGCCCACGAGGATGGTGGGGGCTTGTTGGCTGGTGCGGAGTTGATTGGCGGCGGCTACGAGGTCGTCGACATTGGAGGAGAAGTTGGTATTCGCGAAATCGCCTTCGCTATTTCCGAGGCCGGTGAAGTCGAAGCGGAGGACGGCGATGCCGTGGGCGGCGAGTCCGCGGCTGATGCGGGTGGCGGCGGCGATGTCTTTGGAGCAGGTGAAGCAGTGGGCGAAGATGGCGTAGGCGCGGGGCGGGGAGTCCGGGTGTTCGAGGCGGGCGTCGAGGATTTCGTTGTCGAGGTTTTGGAAAGAGACTTTTTCGGTTCGGGTATCGGGTGAGATGGGGATTGAGAGAGGAGAGGTTTGGCAGTCGCAAATCGAGGCGAAGAGTTTTTCGATTTCCTGGCGGGCTTTCAGTTTTTCGAGCCAGTGGAGAGGGAGGGCGTGCATGCCGTAGGCGGCGCCGAAGATCATGCCCATGAGCATTCCGCGTGCGGCGGAATCCCCGCCGGCCATGGTGTTTTCGATGAGAGCGGTTGGCGGGTCATCGCTATATTTGGTCAGGAGATAGACTGTGGCGGGGAAGGCTTCGGGAGCGTGGCACGTTTGTCCGAGTTCTTGAATGGCAGTGACGGTATCTTTTGTGAGCAGTCCGGGACCTTTCGAGCGCCAGTCTTCGAAGGAGAGTGCTTGGTAGGGTTGATTGGCGGCTTCATTGATTGCATCGGCGAGCGGATTGTCGAAGGCGGCTGCAGCGGCGCGGATGAAGAATTCCGCGGCGTCCAGAACCATGGGGTCGTTGTGGGTCATGGCGGTTTGGGCGCGGGCGGCGCGGACCAACTTGTCGATTTGGTTGGGGCTGTAGGCTGCGAGGAGTGGGGCGATGCGGGAGGCGCCGGCGAGGTCGTTGGATGAAGAGCCGGAGGAATCGGGTGTAGCGCCGTTTTTGAAATTCCCGAGAGTTTCGGTGGTGGCGCCGTCGACGTATCCGACGTAGTCGGGCCACATGGAGCGCCAGTCTTTTGCGAAGCGATCGAGGTCGAAGGATTTGCCAGCGGCGATGGATTCCAGGAGGACGAGGGTTTGGTCGCCGTAGTGGGTGAGGTCACCGGCTGAGCGGCCGGGGTGGTACTTGGCGGGTTCTTCCCTGGGGGTGACGAGGCGGGTGATGCGGCCGAAGACGCGTTCGATTTTTGAGGGGTTGTAAATCCAGTGGGCGCCGAGGGCGTGGGAATCGCCGAGAAAGGAGCCGAGGATCGCGGCGAGGCGATGGTCGGATTTGGTCATGTAGAAATCATACCGAAGAGCGATATGAAAGCGAGGGCGAGATGAGTCTGGTGGGTTTGATTGCTTATCGGGCCAGCCAGCCTCCGTCGGCGGCGAAGGATTGGCCGGTGATGAAGGAAGCGTCGTTGGAGGCCAGGAAGACCACGAGGTTGGCGATTTCGTCGACGGTGCCGATTCTTCCGAGGGGGTGCATTTCGGCCATATGGCTGGCATCGCCTCCGGTGAAGCGGTCGAGCATGTCAGTTTGCACGCCGCCCGGGGCGACTGCGTTGATGCGGATATTGTGTGGGGCTCCTTCGAGGGCGGCGGTTTTGGTGGCACCGACGACGGCGTGCTTGCTGGCGACGTAGACTCCGGGGCCGGGCATAATGCCGCCGTGACCGGCGATGGAGGCGGTGTTGATGATGGCGCCGCCATTGCCTTGGGCGATCATTTGGATGAGTTCGTGCTTCATGGAGAGGAGGACCCCGCGGACATTGATGCCGAGGACTTGGTCGATATTCTCGGAGGTTTGTTCCGTGAGCGGCGCAAGGAGGCCTTCGATGCCCGCGTTGTTGAATGCGATGTCGAGGGAGCCGTAAGTATCGACAGTTTCTTTTACGAGAGTAGCGATGTGATCCTCATCGGTGACATCACCCTGGACGAAAGTGCCTTCGCCTCCGGCGTCGGCGATGAGTTGGGCGGTTTCTTCTCCTTCGGTTTGGCGGCGGCCGGAGGCGACGACCTTGGCGCCGTTCTTGGCGAGGGCGATGGCGGCGGCACGGCCGATTCCGGATGTTCCGCCGGTGACGAGGGCGACTTTATTGGTCAATGAGCTCATGATGATGTTGGTAATTAAATTATCGATGGTTTGGTTCCTGCTGTGATGATACGGTCGGTGAGATTGGTAGGATGTTCAAACACGTGAATATTATGTCACTAATTTTTCGGGGGATGATTTTGGTGCCTGTGTTGTTTGTGGCTTGCGGGCGCGGTGCGGACGAGGGGGCAGGGACCGGTGGCGGGACGATTCCGGTGGCGGTGGCGCGGCCGATTCAGGATACGGTGGCATTGACGGATATTTTTACGGGGCGATTTGAGGCGGTGGAGAGCGTGGAGATGCGGGCGAGGGTGAGTGGGTATTTGGATGCGGTTCATTATGAGGAAGGGCAAGAGGTCACGGAGGGGCAGTTGATGTTCGAGATTGATTCGCGGCCGTTTGACGTGGTGTATGAGCAGCGAGCGGCGGCGGTGAAGCAGGCGGAAGCGCAGCGGGAGTTGGCGGAGTCGACATTGGAGCGGAGCCGGGCGGCGGCCCAGAATGCGATTTCGCAGCAGGAGTTGGCGGTGCGGGAGAGTGAGTTGGCGCAGGCCGAGGCGGATTTGTTAGTGGCGACGGCGGCGCGTGACGAGGCGAAGTTGGATCAGACGTTTGCGAAGATTGAGGCGCCGATTGCGGGAATAGCGGGGCGATATCTCGTGACGCCGGGAAATTTTATTACGGGAGGCACTGCATCGGCGACCTTGTTGACGACGATTGTTCCGCACAGTCCGATTTACTGTTACTTCGAAGTGGATGAGCGTCGGGTCTTGCGGTTTACGCGATTATTTTTCGAGGGGAAATCCGCGGGCCGTAAGGGGGATCGAGGGAAGGTGGAGATTGCGGTGACGGACAGTCCGGATTTCGAATTTGAGGGGACGGTTGATTTCAGCGAGAACCGGTTGGATGAGAAGACGGCGACGATGCAGATTCGGGCGCTGGTTGAGAACAAGGACAAATTTTTGACGCCGGGATTGTTTGCGCGTGTGCGGATACCGGCGGGGCCGGCCGAGGAAGTGGTATTGGTTCGTGACAGTGCTTTGGGGTTTGACCAGGCGAAGCGTTTTGCGTGGGTGGTGGGGGAAGGAAATGTGGTGCAGCGTCGGTTTGTGGAAGTGGGGCGGCTGCATGGGATGCTTCGCATTGTCGACGAGGGGCTGACTCCGGATGACGTCATTGCGGTGAGCGGCATCCAGATATTGCGACCGGGGATTGAAGTGGCGCCGACGGAAGTGCCGATGGATGCGGCGGCGGCGTTGAGGGAAGAGGCGGAAGCGATGGATGCGGGGGAAGCCCCTGACGCGAGCGAATGAAGGGCTTCGTTTATTTTTTCATTGATCGGCCCCGTTTTGCGACGGTCCTGTCGTTGATCATCGTTTTTGTGGGAGTGATTTCGTATTTCGGGCTGCCGGTGGCGCAGTTTCCGAAGGTGGCACCGCCGACGGTGATGGTGCGGACGTCGTATCCGGGGGCCACGCCTGATGTGATTGCGCGGACGGTGGCGGCGCCGATTGAGCAGGAGGTGAACGGCGTGGAGAACATGCTGTATATGACCTCGGGCAGCAATTCGGACGGGTCTTACTCGTTGAGGGTTACTTTTTCGTTGGGGACGGACCTGGATACGGCGCAGGTATTGGTGCAGAACCGTGTGGCGATCGCGGAGGCGCGATTACCGGAAGAGGTGAAGCGGATTGGCATCACGGTGGAGAAGTCATCGCCGGATTTGCTCCTTGTGGTGCAGATGTTTTCGCCGGACGAGACCTTTGATCTTCTCTACATCTCGAATTACGCGCTGCTGCAGGTGCGCGAGCGATTGCGGCGTATTCCCGGGGTCGGGGATGTGCGTCTATTTGGGGGGCGGGAATACAGCATGCGGATTTGGCTGGATCCGGAGCGGATGGATTTTTTCGAACTGACGGCGAGTGATGTCGTGGGTTCGTTGCGGGAGCAGAATTTGCAGGTGGCGGCGGGGGTGATTGGTCAAGAGCCGATGGAAACGGCGGTCCCCTTCCAGATCAATATCACGACCTTGGGCCGGTTGAGTGATGAGGGGCAGTTTGAGAATGTAGTGGTCAAAGCGAGCGATGACGGGCGGGTGGTTCGCTTGCGGGATGTGGCGCGCGTGGAGTTGGGTGCCTTGGAATACAATGTGAACGCGTATATGAACGATACGCGGACGCTGGCGATCCCGGTGTTTCAACGTCCGGGCTCGAACGCGTTAGAGACGGCGAAAGCGATTCGCGCGGCGATGGCGGAGATGGGAGAAGCGTTTCCTGAAGGGATGGAATACGCCATCCCGTATGATCCGACGCAGTTTATCAGTCGATCGATTGAAGCGGTCATTGAAACGCTCATCGAAGCGGTGCTCTTGGTGGTGTTGGTGATGATTATCTTTTTGCAATCGTGGCGGGCGGCGATCATTCCGATCCTGGCGATCCCGGTTTCATTGATTGGCACGTTTGCGGTGATGGGTCTTTTTGGGTTTTCTTTGAACAACCTGACGTTGTTTGGGTTGGTCTTGGCGATTGGCATTGTCGTGGATGACGCGATCGTCGTGGTGGAGAACATCCAGCGTAATTTGTCGGAGGGGATGGGTGCCCGCGAGGCGACGCGCAAGGCGATGGATGAAGTGAGCGGCGCCCTAGTCGCGACCTCACTGGTTTTATTGGCGGTGTTTGTGCCGACGGCATTCCTGGGGGGCATATCCGGTCAGTTTTATCGTCAATTCGCTTTGACGATTGCGGTATCGACCTCGATTTCGACGTTGGTATCGCTCACCCTGAGTCCGGCGTTGGGGGTATTGTTGTTGCGATCCGGGGATGATGGGGTGCGGGATTGGTTCACACGGCTAACAGATGTGTTGTTGGGTTGGTTTTTTCGCGGTTTTAATTGGGCCTTTGGCAAGACTCGCGTGGGGTATGACTTTCTATTGCGGCGAAGTTTGCGGATGGGACTGGTGATGTTTCTGATTTACGGGGGATTGTTGTTGGTTGCGGGACTGGGGTTTCGATCGGTGCCCGGCGGGTTTATTCCGGTTCAGGATCAGGGGTATGCGATTATATCGGCGCAGTTACCGACGGGGGCCTCCTTATCGCGGACGGACAAAGTGACGCGCGAGTTGATTGATATCGTTTCGGAGGTTGACGGGATTCGGAGCGTGGTTGGGTTTGCGGGATTCAACGGGGCGACCTTTTCGAATGCCTCGAATGCGAACGTGTTGTTTGCCGTGTTTGAGCCTTTTGCGGAGCGCCGGAGCGATGCGTTGTCCGGAGACGCGATTTTGGGTGAGATTCGGCGACGGGTGGAAGTGGTGCAGGATGCGCGCACGATTGTTTTGCCGCCACCGACGGTGCGGGGCTTGGGGAACGGCGGCGGCTTTCGGATGCAGGTAGAGGATCGGGCGGGATTGGGGTATGTGGCGATGGAGGAAGCGGCCTGGGACTTGATTGCGGCGGCGATGGCGGCGCCGGAGATTGTGCAGCCATTTACTCCCTTTACCGCTTCGGGGCCGCAGTATTATGCGGATATTGATCGGGAGAAGGCGTTGATGTTGGGTGTCCCGTTGCGGGGGCTTTTTGAGACGCTTGAGATATACATGGGCTCATCATTTGTGAACGAGCTCAATCTGTATGGGCGCACGTATCGGGTGACGGCGCAGGCGGATGCGCCGTTTCGGAGCAGTGTGAATGATTTGTCGCGGTTGAAGACGCGCAATGTGTTTGGGGGGATGGTGCCATTGGGGTCGGTGATGGAGATTCAGCAGACGACGGGGCCGGATCGGGTGGTGCGGCATAATTTGTATCCCTCGGCCGAGGTTTTGGGGGAGAAGGCGCGAGGATTCAGCACGGGGCAGGCCTTGGATAAAATGGAAGAGTTGGCGGACGGGATACTGCCCCAGGGGATTGCGTATGAGTGGACGGAATTGGCGTATCAGGAGCGTGCGGCGAGCGGGCAAGCGGCAATTGTTTTTGTGTTGGCGGTGGCTTTCGTATTTTTGGTGCTGGCGGCGCAGTATGAGAGTTGGGGATTGCCGCTCGCGATTATTTTGACGGTGCCTTTGTGTTTAGTGGGCGCGATCTGGGGGATTTTCTTTAGGGGGATGGACAACAATATTCTGACGCAGATTGGGTTGGTGGTATTGATTGGGTTGGCGAGCAAAAACGCGATTTTGATCGTTGAATTTGCGCGGCAGTTGGAGCGGCAAGGCATGGACCGTTACGAGGCGGCGGCGGAGGCGGCGCGGTTGCGATTGCGTCCGATCTTGATGACGGCCTTTGCCTTTATCCTGGGAGTGGTGCCTTTGTTGTTGGCGACCGGGGCGGGAGCGGAGATGAGGCGTGTTCTGGGGACGACCGTTTTTTACGGGATGATCGCGGTGACCTTTTTTGGAGTTTTCTTTGCGCCGCTCTTTTTTGTGATGGTGCGGAAGTTGGGTGGGAATGACGGCGAGCGCAACGAGGCGGTTGCGGCGGAGAAATGAGCCCAGGGATGAGACCGGGATCGTGCTCAGATTTTGTCTGACTATTCCACCGCCTTGAGGGCGGCGACGATGTCAGCGGGTTCGGCGCGCTGGCGGTAGTCGGCGTTGAGGTAGGCCCAGGAAACGGTGCCGTCGGGTTGGATGATGTAGGTGGCGGCGAGGGGGAGTTCGTCGTATGCGGCGTCGGGGCCGTTGTATTCCTTGAGATCGAAGAAGCCTTTGTACATCTCCGTCACCTCGGGGGTGAGTTTGAAGATGATGTGGTATTCATCGGCTACTTTCATTCCGACGTCGGAGAGGATTTCGTATTCGAGATTGTCCTTTTCTTTTGTGGTGAGGGATTTGTCGGGGAGTTCCGGGGTGAGGGCGACGAGTTGTGCGCCTTCGGCTTTAATCTGGGGGAGCGCATCCTGGAGGGCGATGAGCTGGATATTGCAATAGGGGCACCAGCCGCCGCGATACCAGGTGAGGACGACGGGGCCTTGTTCGAGGAGAGAGGCGAGGGAGACCTCCTTACCGGTGGCGTTTTTGAGGGTAAAGGGGGGTGCTTTGTCTCCGACATTGATGGCTTTGTCGATGATGCCCGATTCGGCGACGGCTTCGATGCCTGCGGCAAAGGCTTCTTTGACGTTGTCCGGGGTGGAGGCTGCGAACTCGGCTTGTTTGGCCGCGAGTTGATCGGCGAGGGTGGTGTCTTCCGCGAGCGTGGAGAGAGGGAAGGCGAGGGCGGCGGCGACGAGGGTAGTGATGGGGAAGATCGGGTATTTCATGGTGGTTAGAGTCGGGTTGGGGAGGCGGTATTTCAAGGGAAAGGGGTGGGAACAGAGAACAATGATCACGGAATCATGAATTTTGAAGTAAAAGGCAAGATTGGCGGGTGGCGGTTATGGGGTTGTCGAAGTGTGGCGTTTCACGGCGAGGAGGTAATAGAGGACGAGGGGGACGAGCATGACGAGGAAGGTGGGGGCGAACCAGTGGAGGGAATCACGGAAGGCGGTGGTGTTATCGGCGTGGGAGGCATCGCCGAGTTGGCGGAGGAGGAAGCCGTAGGCGAGGCTGAGGGTACCGAAGCCGATATTGAGGGCGAGGCCGCGGAAGCTAAGGACGGTGGCGCGGTGGTAGGAATCGACCTGGGCGTTCAAGTAGTGAGAGGTGAAGAAATTGAGGAAGCCGAAGGCGAAGGAAAAGATCACGAGGACGACCACGCCGTAGTAGGGGATGGCTTGGGCGGAGACGAGGAGGCCGACGAGGCAGAGGGCGGAGACGATGAGGTAGTTTCGGGTGATAGGTTGTTTTTCGACGAGGCGTTTTGCGATGCCGGGGGTGATGATGCCGAGCGCGGCGAAGACCGCGCCGAGGACGCCGAAGGCGGCGTCGGGGATTTTGATGAGGCGGTAGTATTCCGAATTGAGGGTGAGGAAGAGGCGGACGACGGAATCGTGGATGAGGGCGGCGAGAATGATGGCGAAGACCACGGGTGTTTTCCAGACCCAGGCGGCGGCGCGGAAGATGCCGGACCAGAGCGTGGTTTCGCCGGCGTGATGGGAATCCTGCGGGGGTTCCTTCATGGAGATCGAGACGATGAGGGCGAGGCAGCCGGTGAAGAGGGTGAGGTAGACGGGGAAGCGGAGGGTTTGTTCCTTGGTGACTTGGAAATCGCTGCCGAGGGCGGCGAAGATGCGGTTGATGAAGTCGGGGTCGTATATGGCGGCGCCGACGAGCATGGCGACGACGAAGGCGATGGAGGAGAGGCGCATGAGATTGGCGAGGACTTTGGGCCAAAGGGACTCGCGGTTTTCTTCGGGGAGGGAGTCGTAGGCGAGGGCTTCATCGGCGCCGGAGGCGGCGGCTTCGGCGGCGCCGGAGAGGATGCGGTTGAGGACCCAGGCCCAGAAGACGAGGCTGGTGTTCCCGAGGGGGACGAAGGCGATGAGTGCCATCTCGAGGATCATGAGCACGGCCGCTGCAACGACCATGCGTTTGCGACCGATTTTATCGGCGAGGGCGCCGGAGGGGACTTCGAGGAGGACGATGGAGACGGCCCAGACGAAATTGAGGAGCGCGAACTGCTCCATGGTGAGGCCGTAATCGAGTTGGAGGACGGCGAAGATGGGGTAGTAGAAGCGCGCGTTGAAGAGGAGGCGAAAGGCGATGAAGAGCCGGATGTTTTTGGACATATAGTCAGGATTGTTTGTAACAGGAGGTAACAGAGGTAATGGAGCTTGGACAGCTTCGCGAGTTCGTGGACGCGGAAGCGTACAATGAAGATTCGGCTTACGACAGTCTCATGGTAGGTTCGCGGGGTCCTTGCCTTCGGCTTCGCTCAGGCCAAGCTCTCGCTTTGCTCGCTTCCTCCGTCGCTTTTCAAGCTATGGAGGACACGCAGGATGACAATAGTTTCGTTACCACGGAATAGGTTGCCGGTCCCGGAGGAATTGGGCGGAGAGGTTTTGGGGGGCGTCGGTGGCGAGCCAGACGACGGTATCGGCGCCTTGGTCGACGGAGCGGGTGGCGCCGGGGCCACCCATATCGGTGCGGACCCAGCCGGGGCAGACGGAATTGACGGAGATATTGGCGGCTTGGCCGGAGCCGGCGAGTTGGCGGGTGATGGCATTGAGCGTGGTTTTGGAGATCGCGTAGGTGGGGGTTTCGTCTTCCATTTGGTGGAGTTGACCGAGACCGGAGGAGAGGTTGATGATGCGGCCGCCGTCTGGGGCTTTCTTGAGGTAGGGCCAAAAGGTTTGGGCGATGAGGAGGGGGCCGAGGGAATTGGTGAGGAGAGTGTCCGAGAGTTGTTTTTGCGAGATATCGAGAATGCTGCGATCGCGATCGGGGTAGATTGCGGCGTTGTTGACGAGGACGTCGAGATGGGACTCGACGGTGGCGAAGTGGTCGGCGGCGTTTTGGATGGAATGAGGATCGGTGACATCGAGGGCGACGAAGTGGACGTCGTGGTTTTTGGAACGGAGATTTTTGAGGGCGATTTGGCCGCGTTCGGTGGAGCGAGCGGTGACGTAGACGCGAAAGCCGCGGGCGGCGAGTTGGGAGGCGGTTTCGAAGCCGATGCCTTTATTGGCGCCGGTGATGAGGGCGATTTTGTGCATGGGCGTCTTGTGGCGTTGCCACGGGGGGCAGTGTGGGGTTAAGGTTGGGGAATGACAAGAGATGTTGAGGGTCGATTGGCTTGGGCAATTGATACGTGCCGGGAGCGCGGGTTGCGCCGGACGAAGGCGTTGGAGGAGGTCTTGCGGGTGTTGATTGAGCGGGGGGCGCCGATGAGCTTGGGGGACTGGGGGGACGCGGAGGCGCTGGATGGATTGTGTGACCAGGCGACGCTTTATCGTTTGTTAAATCGTTTGAAGGAGAAGGGTTTGGTTCGGCGTTTGGGCTTACATGACCGGGCGGCGTGGTATGTATTCAAGTATCCCGGGGAGCATCATGATTTTCTGATTTGTAACGAGTGTGGTTCGATCGAGACTTTGGACATGTCGTGTCCTGTGGAGGCGCTGGAGGCGGATGTGGCGAAGAAGTCGGGGTTTACGGGGATTTATCACGAGCTGGAGTTTTTCGGGCGTTGCCCGGCTTGTGGGTGATTGGGGGAGGAAGTTGCGCAGTTACGCAGTCTCGCAGGTACGCAGGTGCGCGGGGAAGGCAGAAGTCCGCCGCTGGGGGGCATGCTTGGGGAGCCGAGTTGCTACCGTAAGATAGGAGCAGGAGAAGCTGTTTTAGAGGGAGGGGTGGAAGCCGGCGGTTTGGAGGGCGGAGACGGTGTCGGCCGTGGTGAAGTCGCCGGTGACGGTAGCGGTGCGGGCTTGCTTGTCGATGGCGACGGAGGCGACGCCTTCGACGGCGGTGAGGGTTTCCTCGATGGCGCGTTCACAGGCGCCGCAGCAGATGTGGAGGCTGGAGATATCCGCGGAATCGGTTTTTTCGGTGGAAGTGCCTTTAACCTCTTCAATAGCGATTTCGGCGAAATTTGATTTACCGTAGTATCCGGCTGCCGCGATAGCGTCGACGGCATCCTGAATGGCGCTGGATTTGCTGCTGGTGATATTGATGGAATCGGAAGATCGGGAAACGGCGTATTCGATGTCTTCCATTTCCGCGAGGGCTTTATCGATGCCTTTTTCGCAGCCGCCGCAGCAGAGATGTAGGCCGGTGAGAGTGACGTCGTTTTCGGTGCCGTCCATGGCCGCGGATTCTTCGCTATCCTCGGATGGTTCGGCGGGTATGCCGTTCTCCTTGATGTATACCTGGTCTGCCTCGATGAAGCGGGAGATGTCGACGGTGAAGGTTTTGCCATCGCTGCGTTTGAGGGTGGCCTGTTCGCCGTCGATGCTGATGAGTTCGCCATCGATGGTTTTGCCGGATTCGGCGTCGGTCCAGGTGCGGGTTTCGGCGTGGAGTGAGCCGGCGGCGAGCGCAAGTATGGTGGTGATGACGGTGGCGATGGTTTTCATGATGTGGGTTTTCTATTTTCGGCGAGTGAGCCCGGGATGTATTCCCAGACTAAGACGGAATAGTCATGTTTCCAACCATAGAACGTGCCGAGGGGTTTGAATATGTCGGTCTTTTCGAGGAGTTCGAAGTAGTCTTGGTGGGCCGCGGTGGCGAAGACGAGGTTGGAGACGGACACACGCAGGGTTTTATTGTCGGCGTCGCATTGTTGGGCGAGAGCGACGAGGGCTTCGGGGGTGCGGACGTCGAGGTTGCGGGGGTCATCGGAAGTGGCGACGCGGTAGAGGCCGGCGGTGACGATCTCTGAGGTGCCGAGGTGGAAGCGGCCTTCGTCGTCGGTGCGGAGGACTGCGGAAGCTTCGCGGGCTTCCTGCATGGGGTGATGGAGGAAGAAGGTGAGGTGCGGGGTGAAGAGGATGAGGCAGAGGGCGACGCCGGCCGCGATGGAGGGGATGCGCCAGCGCCGGGATTGAGGCCATGTGAGGGCGAGGGCGATGAAGGCGAGGAGGAAGGGGAGAGTGTAGAAGAGGTAGTATTGGAGGAGGAGGTTGTTCGTGCGGGTGAAGTGGATCCAGGCGATGAGGGCGCCGGCGAGGGGACTGAGGAGGAGGGCGGTGAGGGCGGGGGAGGTTTTGGCGAGGCGGGTGATGCCGATGAGGATGAGGAGTGGGACGGCGAGCGTCATGAGCCAGAGAAACGCGGGGTACGCGGAGGCGAGTTTTTGGACGGTATGGAAGGGGGTGGTGGGATCGGGATTGGACCAATCCATGGCGGCGGTGAGTTGGGACCAGACATTGGCGAGCCAATCGAGGCCCATTTCGCCGCGTGCGGAGAGGCTGGTGGCGAGTTTGCGTTGGATTTGGGGGACGGCCGGGGCGAAGAGCCAGATGAAGGGGATGGCGGCGAGGAGGTTGGCGACGAGGCAGCGGGTGGTTTGGGCGAAGGCGTCGGACTTTAGGCGGCGGGCGAAGAAGTCTTTTCTGGTGATGAAGATGATGGCGAGGGCGACGAGGTTGAGGGCGAGGAGGGGGTGGACGGCGGCTTTCCAGGTGTAGAGCGTGAAGAACTCCATGGCGCCGAAGGTGAGCCACCAGCGCCAGCGGCCGGATTCGAGCGCGTTAATGAGTGCGAGGACGGCGAAGAGGAAGAAGGCGACGAGGAGGGTGTAGCCCCGGCCTTCGACGGAGTATCGGAGGTGCCACGGGTGGAGGGCGAGGAGGAGCGCGAAGACGAGGGCGGCGTTGGGAAGGCCGATGCGGCGGAGGAGGAGGGCGCCGGCGAGGATGGAGGCGAGGCCACCGAGGAGGGGCGGGATGCGAAGGGGCCATTCCGTGAAGGCCTGGGGTGCGGCGCCGGTGAGGGTACGCCAGGTGTCGATGCAGAGGCGGGCGGTGACGGTGTAGAAGTATTGGTTATTGGTCCACTTGTCGTAGAAGAAGGTTCGCTTCCAGGGGTGCGGGGTGAAGGTGAGGGCGCCGTCGTCGGGATCGTTGGCGGGTTCGTATTCGCCGTGCATGAGTTCGTAGAAGGCGCGGTCTTCGTCGCCCCACATCGATTGATTGATGCCGGCGAGGCGGAGGGGGAGGGCGACGACGAGGAGGATGAGGGTGAGGATGATCCAGAAGCGGCGGGTTGCGGGCTGGGGTGGTGATTTGGTTAGAGGGAGATGGGGAATGGGGCATCGATGGGCCCAGAGGGGGGCGGTGAGGGCGAGGGCGGTGGCAAGGATCGTATTGGCGAGGGCGGCCCACCAGAGGCCGGTTTCGATGTAGTCGTTAAAGCCGGGGGCTTTTCCGGCGGCGACCCGTTCGGCCCATTTGGTTTCCCAGGGTTTGGGGCCGGTGAGGACGTGATCGAGGAACATGCCGGCGAGGGCGAGGCAGAGGAGGGCGGGGAGGAACCAGGGGCGGGCGAGGAGGCGCTTCAGGGCTGGGGGGATGGGAAGTGATAGGGGCACGTGGAGGAGAGTGTGTTACGAGGGCATCGTAGAGGGATAGGTCTGAATGTCCAATATCCAACAAGGAATAGCCAATGATGAAGTCCTGAAGGGAACGAGCTCGCTTTGTCCCGCCTATGGCGATCCATGCTGGGATGCTTTCGGAATTGATCGAGGCCGCGATGCGGCCGCGCATTTGCTCGCCCCTACGGGAGGCAGCTTTAGGAGCGCCGGCGTTGGAGGAGGGCGGCGGTGAAGCCGCCGAGGAGGAGGAGGGCGCGAGTGGGTTCGGGGATATTGGCGACGAAGGTGGCGTCGGTGATGCTGACGCTGCCGCCGTCGAGTCCGGCGACTCCGGTGGAAAAGTGGGAGACTTGGTTGAGGAGGGCGTTATTGGTGAAGCTGACAGGGGTGGAGGTGCTGTCCCAGACGGTGGATCCGTCGAGTGTGATCGAGCCGACGAGATTCCATTGGTCGGTGCCGGCGTATTCGGTGGAGATGTCGTAGAGGATGGTATCGCCGGTGTTTCCGGTGTTCGATGAGGCGAGGATTTCGAGATCGGAGTCGATGGTGTTGTCGTATTCCCAGCGGAAGATGTAGCGGATGGGGCCGACGGGGAGGTGGGTGATGGCTAGGCGCTGGAAGTGGCTGCTGAAGGTTGTTTGAGGTCCTGAGGCGAAGCCGGACATGTAGGTGACGCCATCGGGGGCGGATGAGAAGTTGAACTCACCGGTGATTTGGAAGCCTTCGCCAATATCGTCGAGGAGGTAGTCTTCGGGGTTGTAGGTGATGAACTCGCTGCCGGTGGTATCGCTGGCGGTGATGGAGCCGGGGCTGGCATCGAGGGAGAAGGAACCGTCGTTTGGTGGGGCGGTGAACTCGGTCCAATTGGATACGGGGTGGCCGAGCACGTTGATGGCGTGGGAGCGATCGACGGTGGTTACGGTGATAGCGAGCGCGAGGCTGGTGAGGATGAGGGGCACGCGACTGGTGATGCGGAGAATCATCTGATGCGGCCTTTCTAGGTGGTGACAGTGAGTATGCGGATTATTTAACAAATGTCAATTATCAATATAATGGAAATAAGTAAAAAGTAGCGTTGCCCTCTTGCGTCTGGGGGAGGTTTGGGCGGAGGGTGTCGGCGTGAAGAACGTGATTATGACCGTGATAGGGGCGGACCGGCCGGGTTTGGTGGAATCATTGGCCTCTCGGGTGGCGGATCAGGGGGGGAATTGGTTGGAGAGCCGGATGTCGCATTTGGGCGGGCAGTTTGCGGGGATATTGCGGGTGCAGGTATCGCCGGAGAAAGCGTCGGGATTGGAGGCGTCCTTGCGGGAGTTGGAGGCGGAGGGATTGCAGGTATTGATGGCGGTGGAGGGGGGCGACGATGGGGAGGAAGCGGGGGGAGAGGCGGGTGGGGTGATGTCGGAGGCGCGCTTGGAATTGATGGGTCAGGACCGGCCGGGGATTGTGCGCAAGATCATGCAGGCTTTGGCGTCTCGCGGGGTGAATGTGGAGGAGTTGGACACTGAGTGTGTGAGTGCGCCGATGTCTGGGGAACCTTTGTTCAAAGCGCAGGCGCACTTGCGGATACCCGCGGATTTATCGATGGATGATTTGCGGCGGGAGTTGGAATTGATTGCGGCGGACATGATGGTGGATGTTTCGGTGGGCGGGGAAGAAGCTTGAGTTTTTCGCCTGAGTAGGTTGATCTGGAGGCACTCACTCGACGTAGAGTGAACGGACCAAGTAGGTGAATATGATGAAGACACTATTCAGTATCATTGCATTGGGTGCCACAGCCGGGTTCTTGTCCACGGCGGTGGCTGAAGAGAGTGTCACGGTGACGGGCGATTTGGTTTGCGCGCACTGTGACTTGGGAATCGAATCGAAGTGTGCGACGGCCCTGGAGACCGAGGACGCGGCTTATCTCCTGGACGGGGCGGTCGTGGAGAAGTTCTTCGAGGGTGATGCCAACGAAGACGTCGAACGGGTCACGGCGACGGGTGCGGTATCGAAGGTGGGTGAGAACTCCGTTTTGACGGCGACGAAGATCGAAGTGGCGGAGAGCTAAGCCTCTGTTTTCTTCCTCGTTTTTGTGGATCGGGTTCGCGCAGCCTGTGGTGAATGCCGCGGGACCTGAGAGCTGTTTCAATTTGGGGGCCAGAAGAAGTAGAGGGCGGGGAGGACGACGAGGAAGACCGTGAGGGCGAGGGGGACGCCGGTTTTGACGTAATCGATGAAGCGGTAACCGCCGGGGCCCATGACGAGGACATTGGCGGGGTGTGAGATGGGGCTGGTGAAGGATGCGGAGGCGGCGATGGCGATGGCCATCATGGCGGTGTAGGGGGAGATACCGAGGTCATTGGCGGCTTGGATGGCGATGGGGGCGGTGATCATGACGAGGGCGGCGGTGGGGACGATGGTGGTGGCGAAGGCGACGACGAGGTAGAGGCCGGCGATGAGGGCCCAGGGGCCGTATGGGCTGACGAGGTCGATGGTGAGTCCGGCGATCCAGGCGGCGGCGCCGGATTCCTGCATGGCGGTGCCGAGGGGGATCATGCAGGCGATGAGGAAGACGGATTTCCAGTCGATGGAGCGGTAGGCTTCCTTCATGGAGAGGCATTTGGCGAGGACCATGAGGGCCGCGCCGGAGACGGCGGCGATGGCGATGGGGAGGACGCCGAAGAGGACGAGGCCGACGACGCCTCCCATGATGGCGACGGCGGCGATGCTTTTGGCGCGTGGGACGGGGGGTGCGGCGAGGTGTTGGGGGATTTCGCTGAGGACGAGGAAATCGGGATCGCGGGCGAGGGCTTCGAGTTTTTCCCGTGGGCCGGAGACGAAGAAGGCATCGCCGAAGAGGAGGGTCATATTGCGAAGGTAGGACTGGTAGGCGCGACCTTTGCGCCAAATGGCGAGGACAGAGAGGCCGTATCGGGCGCGGAAACCGATTTCGCTGAGGGTGCGACCGGCGAGGCTGCTTTCGGGGGCGAGGGTGACTTCGATGGTGGCGGATCCGGGGTGTTGGTCGGCGTCGGGGGCGGGGACGTTTTCGCGATCGAGTTCGAAGGCGGGGAGTTCCTGGAGTTGATCGAGGATTTTGCTGGAGCCTTGGACGAGGAGGATATCGTTTTTTTGGATGCGGTCGTCGCCTCGGGGGAGAATGATGGTTTCTTTTTGGCGGGCGATGCCGATGACGCGGAGGCCGAGGAGTTGAACGAGTCCGCTTTCGGCAACGGTTTTGCCAACGGCAAAATCGGCTTCATCGCCGAGGATGAGTTCGAGGAGGCGGTCGTCTTCGGGAAAGAGGTCTTTGAATTCTTCATCGGAGAAGGGGTTGAAGTTTTTGAAGTCATCGAGTTCGGGGAGTTCTTGGAGGACTTTACGGGGGGCGTGGAGGATGAGTTGATCGCCTTCCTTTAGGGTGATGTGGGCGAGGTTGGGGAGGAAGAGGCGTTTTTTTCGTTTGATACCGAGAATGTGGGGGCCGAAGCGGTTGCGGAAGTCGGTTTCGGCCACGGTGAGTCCGTCGAGCGGGGAGCCCGGGGCGATCTCGATGGTGGCGGTTTCGAGGTCGCGTGAGCGGAAGAGCTCGATCATTTCCCGGGAGGCGCCGAGGTCGAAGGCTTTGAGGGCGAGGAAGGATTGGAGTTGTTGGTGATCGCCCTGGACCACGAGTTGGTCGCCGCGGTGGACGAGGGTATCGGGACCGGGATTGGCGGTGTGATTGGGGCCGTGGGTGATTTCGCGGATATGGAAACCGAGGATGGTGCCGAGGCCGAGGTCATTGAGGGAGCGGCCTTCGGCGGGAAACTCGGGGCCGACGCGGAGGAGGAAGCGTTGGGCGTCGAGGTTGTAGTCGAAGCGTGTGGCGGCTCCGTTTTGGCCGGGGGAATTATCGGCGGATTCTTCGAGGGTTTCTTTGGGGAGGAGGTGTCTGCCGAAGAGGATCATGAAGAGCGTGCCGCCGCCGAGGGCGAAGAGGCCGACGGGTGTGAAGTCGAAGAGGGAGAAGGGTTCGTATCCGGCGGACTCGAGGGAGGAGGCGGCGACGAGGTTGGGCGGGGTGCCGACGAGGGTGGTGAGGCCTCCGAGGAGGGATCCGTAGGCGAGGGGCATGAGGAGGCGTGAGGGGCTGTTGCCGGTTTTGCGGGCGAGGTCCATGACCACGGGGAGCATGAGTGCGGCGACGCCGATATTGTTCATGAAGGCGGAGAGGCCGCCGGCGGAGAGCATGATGACGGCGATCATGCGGGGTTCGGATTTACCGGACACCTTCAGGAGTTTCTTACCGAGGGCATCGGCGACGCCGGCGTTGCTGAGGCCGGCGCTGAGGATGAACATGGACCAGACGGTGATGACGGCGGGGTTGCTGAAGCCGGCGAGGGTTTGGGTGGGAGAGACGAGGCCGGTGACGCCGAGGGTCGCCATGACGAGGAGGGCGACGACATCCATGCGGGGCTTTTCGATGATGAAAAGGAAGATAGCGACGGCGAGGATCGCGAGGACGGCGGCGATTTCGGTAGTCATTCAGGCGGGTGCGGGGAGCGGGCGGAGATTTTTGTTGTTTCTATTGATGATATAGGCTGAGGCACATACGGGAAGTGTGTTTTCTTTGGGGACTTTTAGGGTTGTCATGAGGCGGGTGCGGGAGGATTTTGGGAGGTGATGAGAGTGTTGGTATGGCTCGTGGGTTTGTGGGTGCTGGTGGGGGCAACGGGCGGGTTGTGTGGGGCGGAGAAGCCGAACGTGATCTTTATATTGGCGGATGATTTGGGGTATGGGGATTTGGGGTGTTTTGGTCAGGCGAGTTTGAAGACGCCGAACCTGGATCGGATGGCGGCGGAGGGGATGAAGTTGACGCGATTTTATGCGGGATCGACCGTGTGTGCGCCGTCGCGATGTGTCTTGATGACAGGATTGCATACCGGGCACTGCCGGGTGCGGGGGAATGGGCCGGGGCAACTTGAGGACGAGGATGTGACGGTGGCGGAGGTTTTGAAGGAGGCGGGGTATACGACGGCGTGTATTGGAAAGTGGGGGATTGGGAATCCTCCGCCGGCGGACGATCCGGCGCGGAACGGGTTCGATCATTTTTATGGGTATGTGAACATGTTTCATGCGCACAATTTTTACCCGGAGTTTTTGTATCGGAACGGGGAGAAAGTGCCTTTGAAGAACGTCGTGGCGGACAAGTGGAAGGAGGAGCGTGGGGCGACGCTGGAGAGGGAGGGGTATGGGGTGGCGGATGAGAAAGTGGAGTATGTGCCGGATTTGTTATTGGAGGATGTGTTGGGGTATCTGGATGAGCGGGGGGCGGACGAGGAGGGAACGCCTTTCTTTTTGTATTATGCGTTGAACGTGCCGCATGCGAACAACGAGGCGGGTCGCGCGGAAGAGGGAGGTGACGGGATGGAGGTGGCGGATTGGGGGCGGTTTGCGAAGCGTGAGGAGTGGCCGGGGCCGGAGAAGGGGTTTGCGAAGATGATCGTGGACATTGATCGCGGGGTGGGGGCGATTTTGGAGAAGCTGGAGGAGACGGGGATGGCGGAGGATACCTTGGTGATTTTTTCGAGTGACAACGGGCCGCACGAGGAGGGGGGCCATGTGATGGAGTTTTTTAATTCGAACGGGGAGTTTCGGGGGATGAAGCGGAACTTGACGGAGGGGGGGCTGCGGGTGCCGACGATTGCGTGGTGGCCGGGGACGGTGGCGGCGGGGAGCGAGTCGGCGCATATTGGGGGGTTCCAGGATTTTTTGCCGACCTGCGCGGAGCTGGCGGGGGTGGCGGCGCCGGAGGAGACGGATGGGATATCGCTGGTGCCGACCCTGACGGGGGAGGGGGAGCAGGAGGCGCATCCTTATTTATATTGGGAGTTTCTGGAGAAAGGGGGCAAGCGGGCCGTTTTGCGGGGGGACTGGAAGGCGATTCAATTGGAGACGATCCGGAAGCCGGGGGAACCGATCGCTCTTTACAATGTGGTGGAAGATGTTGGGGAGGAGCGGGATCTGTCGTTGGAGCATCCGGAGCTGGTGGAGGAGCTGGAGGCATTGATGGACGAGGCGCACGTGGCGCCAGAAGAAAGTGAATCGGGCGGGTGAGCGGGGGCGATTTTTTGAGGTGAGAGGGTGAGGATGTGCCGGGAAAAAAATGGTCGAAATGGCGGACAAATTGCTTGGTAGTTTGCGGGAGGCGTGCTACTTGATTTCACGCTAATTGACGCGATTGTAACGATTACCATGTCGACACCATCCACGGCTTCCTCGGTCGAAGAGGAACCAGCCTCCCCGGACGATGCGCAGCTCGCACAGGAAGACCTCCGCAACGCGGTGATTCGATTCGCCGGCAACTCGCAGGATGGTATTCAGACGATCGGCGGGTTCTTGGCGCGACTGGCGGGGCGGAGTGCGCGTGAGGTGATGACATACATGACGATTCCGTCGACGATTTCGGGCGGGCCGTCGATTTTCCAGGTGCACTTGGGGTCGGGCGAGGTGTTATCGGCGGGGGATGAGGCGGATTTCCTCGTGGCATTTTACCAGCACAGTTACGACGATCACATTGCGTCTCTGAAGGACGGGGGAGTTTGTATTTATGACTCGGATCACGTGGAGCCGGTGGAAGGCGACGAGCGGGTGCATTACGTGGCGGTGCCGATAACGAGCACGACGATCGAATCGATTGGGGGGACCGCGAAGGACCGCGGGAAGAACATGTTTGTGTTGGGGTTGGTGACGGCGTTGTTTGATTTGGACCGGGCGAAGCTGGCGGCGATTATCGAGCGTCAGTTTGGGAAGAAGAGTGAGGATGTATTGCGCAACGCGATGTTGGCGTTTGACGCGGGTTATTCGTATCCGCTGGGGGATGTTTTGGGGCGGGCCTTTAATTTAAAGAGCGGCGAGTCGACGGACGAGCACCGGGTGACGACGGACGGGAACACGGCTTTGACGTATGGGTTGATTGCGGGCGGGGTGCGCTGGGGATCAGGGTATCCGATCACGCCTTGGTCGCCGATCATGGAGACGTTGCGGACGGAGTTGCCGAAGTATGGCGGGATGTTTTTGCAGGCGGAGGATGAATTGGCGGCGATCTCGATGGCATTGGGGGAGGCATATGCGGGGCACCTGGCGGTGACGGGGAGTTCGGGACCGGGGTTGTCTTTGAAGATGGAGGCGTTGAGTTACGCGGTGATGGCGGAGTTACCGTTGGTGGTGATCAATGTGCAGCGTGGGGGGCCGAGTACGGGATTGCCGACGAGTGTGGAGCAGAGTGATTTGATGCAGGCGATTTACGGGAGCCATGGCGATACGCCGCGGGTGATTTTGGCGCCGAAGAACGTGGAGGATTGTTTTTATACGGCGATCGAGGCGTGTCATATCGCGAAGGCATACAGCACGCCGGTGATTATTTTGACGGACCAGGCATTGGCGACGCGGATTGAGGCGTTTGAGGAGCCGGATTTTGAGTCTTTGGTAGTGGAACCGACCTTGGAGACGCAGCCTCGGGACGCTGATTTTGTTCCGTATCCGTTTGATGGGCATACGAAGCATGCGCCTCCGGGGACGAAGATGAAGGGAGGGCAGTATCCGGTCGTGACGGGTTTGGAACATGATGAGTGGGGGCATCCGTCTGCGAATCCGGAAACGCACCAGAAGATGGTGAACAAGCGCCGGGACAAGATTAAGCGGTATGGTGACACGATTCCGGAGCCGGAGGTATTCGGCGGGGACAGCGGAGAGGTTTTGCTGGTGGGATGGGGATCGACCTGGGGTCCGATTCGAGAAGCGACGATGCGGGAGCGGGAAGCGGGGCGTGCGGTGTCGGCGGTGCATTTGCGGCATTTGAATCCGTTGCCGAACGGGTTGCCGAAGATATTTGAGAAGTTTGAGCGGGTGTGTGTGGTGGAATTGAACGACCAGGGGTTGTATGGGAACGGGCAGCTGGCGACGTTATTGCGGGCTCGTTATTGTGATGAAAAGATCACGAGTTTGACGAAGACGGACGGGTTAAATTTCCGTATACGGGAGATTTTATCCGGTATTCAGCCGTTGCAGGCGGGTGCGTGAAATAGCTAAATGATCTGCTTGCCCGGTAGCCACTGTTAATCGAAATTGTTTATCCTCACATGCCGACGACCAAGCAACCCACCACTCCCGAGACTGACGAGAAGCTGACGAAGAAAGACCTTACCGCGGATCACCCGACTTGGTGTCCGGGGTGCGGGGATTTTGCGGTGTTGGCCGCGTTTTTCAAGGTATTGGAGAAGTTGCAGATTCCGCATGAGAAGATTGTGACGATTGCGGGGATCGGGTGTTCCTCGCGGTTTCCGTATTTCGTGAACAGTCACGGATTGCACTTCATTCATGGCCGGGCCTTGCCGTTGGCGAGCGGGGTGAGTTTGTCGCGACCTGATTTGCATGTGTTTGCGTTTGGGGGAGACGGGGACGGATTTTCGATCGGGGGGAATCACCTGGATCATACGGCGCGCAAGAATGTGAATCTTACGTATGTGATCATGGACAACGAGGTGTATGGGCTGACGAAGAAGCAGACCTCACCGACATCGCCGATTGGGTTCAAGTCGAAGACGGACCCGGCAGGTGCGGTGGACCGGCCGATCAATCCTATGAAGAAGCTTGTTTCGAACGGGGCGACATTTGTGGCGCGGACGCATGCGGCGCAGGTGAAGCACATGATGGACATGTTTGAGCGGGCGATATTGCACCCCGGGTTTTCGGTGGTGGAGACGCTTTCGGAGTGTGTGGTGTTTCACAAGGGGGCTTTTGACGATGGGAATCCACGCAAGGGAGGTGAGTTTGAGTTGGTTGAGGAGAAGAAGTGGGATGGGACGCCTGAGGACGAGGAGCGCCATGATGTGACGAATGAGGAAGCGGCGTATGCTTTGGCTTCGCTGACGCATCCCGGGAAGTTCGGGGTGTTTATCGAGAAGGATGACGTGCCGACGAAGAATCACCTTGAAGCGCAGTGGATTGACAGTGCGCGTGAGAAGGTGGGCGAGGCGACGACGGCGGAACTGCTGAAGAAGCGGTTCGCGATCATGAAGTAGGCCTCTAGCCAGGTTGTTCAGGGAGCGAGGCGTTCGAGGGACCAGGATTTGGAGTCGGAGGATTCTCTTTCGTAGAGGAAGCGGTCGTGTAGGCGGTCGGCACCGCCTTGCCAGAACTCGAAGGAGTTTGGTTTGATGCGGTATCCGCCCCAGGCGGGCGGAAGGGTCATATCGCGATCGGCGAACTTCTTTTTGATTTCTTCGAGTTTGGTTTCAAGGATTTTTCGTGAGGAGATGATTTGGCTTTGATCGGAGACCCAAGCGCCGAGTTGGCTGTTGCGAGGGCGTTTGAGAAAGTATTTTAGGGAGGTCGCGGCGGGGACTTTAGACGCGGTGCCGCGGATGATGACCTGGCGTTCGAGGGTGATCCATGGGAAGCACATGGCGACCTGGGGGTTCTGATCGATGTCGCCGGCTTTGTGGCTTCCGTAGTTGGTGAAGAAGACGAAGCCGTCTTGATCGAAGTATTTGAGGAGGACGGTGCGGACGGAGGGGGCGCCGTCGGCGTCGGCGGTGGCGAGGCTGAATGCGTTTGGTTCGGGGAGGCCGGATTCGCGCGCGGTTTGGAACCAATCGGCGAATTGCTCGAAGGGATTTTCATCGAGGGTGACCTTTCGGAGGATTTCTTTGGCGTATTGTTCGCGTTGGTCGGAGAGGTCCATGGGGGGAGTTTACCCGAGGGGCGGTGGAATTTCAAAGGGCGGGGGGGTGGAGGAAATGGGGACAGGCGTGTTATTTTGTGATGAAATTTGGGAATCGGGTCCGTTTGGAGGGGACGCGAGTGTGAAACGCGGGATACGAGAGCGAATGATTGTGATGAAAATGAGAGTGCTTTTGGCGGTGATTATGGGAGTGGCGGGGATAGGGCTGAGTTGGGCGGCGGACAAGCCGAACATTGTCTACATCCTGTGCGATGACCTTGGGTACGGGGACATTCACTGCATGGCGCCGGAGACCTGCCAAATAGCGACGCCTTGTGCGGACCAGTTGGCGAGCGAGGGGATGATTTTTACGGATGCGCATTCGGGATCATCGGTTTGCACGCCGACGCGGTATGGGTTGATGACGGGGCGATACAGTTGGCGGACGCGATTGCAGAGTGGTGTGGTGACGGGATTTGCGCCGAGTTTGATTGCGGAGGACCGGACGACGGTGGCGGGTTTCTTGAAGGAGCACGGTTATGACACCGCGATCATCGGGAAGTGGCATTTGGATTTCGAGTATTTGGATCCGAAGACGGGGGAGCGATACAGCCAGAAGGAGCACCAGTCTCCGCCGGTGGGGGCGAAGATTCCGGACGGGCCGACTCATCGGGGGTTTGACTACTATCATGGGTTTCACCATGCGCGGAACATGGAGGCGGTGATCGAGGATGACGAGGTGATCGCGCATGATGATGTGATCAACATGTTGCCGCGACTGACGGACAAATCGGCGGAGTATATTTTGTCGCGGAAGGGGCAGGAGCGCCCTTTCTTTTTGTATATTCCGTTGGGCTCGCCGCACACGCCGATCGTGCCATCTGCGGCGTGGCAGGGTAAGAGTCCGCTGGGGGCGTATGGTGATTTTGTGATGGAGACGGACGCGGTGATCGGGGTGGTGTCGGATGCCTTGGAGGAAGCGGGATTGACGGAGGATACTCTCGTGATTTTTACGAGTGACAATGGGTGTTCGAAGGCGGCGAAGATCGAGGACATGGCGGAGCAGGGGCATATCGTGAGTGCGCATTTGCGGGGCTCGAAGGCGGACATTTGGGACGGGGGGCATCGGGTGCCGTTTATTGCGCGGTGGCCGGGGAAGATTGAGGCGGGATCGACGAGTGATCAGTTGATCTGTCATGTGGATTTGTTTGCGACGGCGGCGGCGATCTTGGCAGTGGAGATGCCAGAGGGGGCGGCAGAAGACAGTGTGAGTTTTTTGCCGGCGTTTTCCGGGGAGGAGATTGTATCGACGCGGAACGGGGTGATTCACCACTCGATCAGCGGGCATTTTGCGTATCGGCATGGCAAGTGGAAGCTGGCATTGGCACGGGCGTCGGGGGGGTGGACCTCGCCGAAGGAAGGGGAGGCGGAAGAGGGGGCGCCGAAGGGGCAGCTTTACGACATGGAGGCGGACGTGGCGGAGACGAATAATTTGTATGCGAGTCAGCCGGAGGTGGTGGCGCGGTTGTTGGCGATGTTGGAGGAGGATGTGGCGCGCGGGCGGAGCACGGAGGGGGCAGTGGCGAAGAATGATGTGGATGAGATTGTGCTCTGGAAGACGGAGGCGAAGGGAAAAGGCAGAGCCAAGGACAAGAGCGACGAAAACGACGCGCCCAAGAAGAAGCGCAATCAGAAGAAAGACGACGCGGCGGGTGGATGAAGATACACACGATCGACCTTCGGTTTTTTGGTGAGCCAGGATTGATTGCGGGATACCTGGTGGAGGGGGAGAGTGGGTTGGCGTTGGTGGAGACGGGGCCGGCGTCGACGGGGGAGGCGTTGAGGAGTGGGATTGAGGCGTTGGGATTTTCGACGGGCGACGTGCGGGATGTTTTGGTGACGCACATTCATTTGGATCATAGCGGGGGTGCGGGATGGTGGGCGCGGGGTGGGGCAACGGTTTACGTGCATCCGCGGGGGGCGCGGCATTTGGTTGATCCGACGAAATTGTTAGCGGGAGCGGCGGAGATTTATGGGGATCGGATGGAGGAATTGTGGGGGGAGACCTTGGCGTGTCCCGAAGAGCGGGTGAAGGCGGTGGCGGATGGGGAGGAAGTGCGGGTGGGTGATTTGGTTTTCACGGCATGGGATACGCCGGGTCATGCGCGGCATCATCATTGTTGGGCGATCGAGGATGTGGCGTTTGTGGGAGATGTGGCGGGGGTGAAACTGCCCGGGTCGAGCTATGTGAGTGTGGCGGCGGCGCCGCCGCAGTTTGATCCGGTGGCGTATGGGGAATCGATTGATCGGTTGATGGGCGCAGAACTGCGAGAGATATATCCGACGCATTTCGGGGTGGTCGAGGACGTGGGCGGGCATTTGGAGCGCTATCGGGATTTGGTGGAGGGTGCTTCGGAAGTGGTTCGGGACGAGGTGGAGCGGGGGGCGACGCGGGGGGAGATTGTGGATGGCTATGAGAAGTTTTTGGGGAGAATGGCGATGGAGCAGGGGGCTGGGGGAGAAGGATGGCGGGCGCATGAGGTGCACAATCCGGCAGCGATGAATGCGGACGGAATTGCGTTGTATTGGGAGGGAAAGAAAGAAGGTGTGAAGTAGTTCGTTGTTTTAGAGGTTACCTTGTTTCTCTGTGAGTCTATGAAAGCGATATATTCCTTTGTCTTCGGCGGATTGTTTGTTTTGGGCGCGACTGCTTGGGCAGAAGTGCGGCCGCATGCGTTGTTTGGGGATCACATGGTTTTGCAGCAAGGGCAAGCGGTGCCGGTTTGGGGGACGGCGGATGCGGGTGAGACCGTAGAGGTGGCGTTTGCGGGGCAAAAGGTGGAGACGGAAGCGGATGGCGACGGAAAGTGGATGGTGAAATTGAAACCGTTAGAGGCGAGTGCGGAGGGAAGGGAATTACGAATCGATGATGTGGTGATTTCGGATGTCTTGGTGGGTGAAGTCTGGGTTTGTTCGGGGCAATCGAACATGGGGATGACCTTGAAGAAGACGAGTGATGGGGTGGAGGCGATGGCGGAAGCCGACTCGGGAGCGTATCCGAATTTGCGTTTATTCAAGGTTCCGGTAGATGGTGCCGACGAGCCGCGGGAATCTGTGGATGCGAATTGGGAGCTGTGTGACGGGGAAACGACGGGTCTTTTCTCGGCGACGGGATTTTATTTTGGCCGGGCATTGAATCGTGATTTGGGAGTTCCGGTCGGCTTGATTCAGGCTGCGAATGGGGGGACGAACGCGCATTCGTGGATTAACAATGAAACGTATCGTGAGGACGACGCGGCCGAGAAGAGCCGGCACCTTTTTGAGGAGGCCGTGGCGGCCCACCCTGCGGCGATGGAACGATTTAAGGCGGCGAGAGAGAGGTGGGATGTGAAAGCGAAAGCGTTACGAGCCGCGGGGAAACCTGTTAAGGGCCGTGCGCCGGGGGAACCGATGGGACCGAATCATGTCAAGCGACCGACGGGACATTACAATGCGATGGTGGCGCCGGTGCAGCCTTATGCGATTGCGGGTGCCATTTGGTATCAGGGAGAGGCGAACTCGCGGGTACCCTATGCGGATGGATACCGGGATTTGATGTTGGCGTTGGTGGATGGCTGGCGGGCGGATTGGGAGGCGGTGGGTGGGGAGTCCGGTGTATTTCCGTTTTACGTCGTGCAGTTGCCGAATTTTGCGAACGGCGACGAGTGGGGTTGGCCGGTGATTCGGGAGCAGATGATGAAGATTTGGGAGGACGGGGAGAATATGGGGACGGTAGTTACCATTGATGTGGGGGATGCGACGGACATTCATCCCAAGAATAAGATGCCGGTGGGCGAGCGGCTGGCGATATTCGCACGCGGAGATGCCTATGATGAGGACATTGTTTATTCGGGACCGGTGTTCAAGCGGCTGAAGGTCAAGGGGGATACCGCGGCATTGAGTTTTGATCATGCGGGAGGCGGGTTGAAGAGTTCCGATGGGGAAGCCTTGCGGTGGTTTGAGATTGCGGGCGAGGACATGGAGTTTGTGCCGGCGACGGCGGAGATCAAGGGAAAGCGGGTGGTGGTCAAGGGGGACGGCGTGACGACGCCGGTGGCGGTGCGGTATGCGTGGACGAACAATCCGGAGAATCCGAATTTTGTGAATGCGGAGGGGTTATTGGCGTCGCCTTTCCGGACGGATGAGGGTGAGATTCCGGCGCCAGAGCCACAGAAAAAATGAAACGGATTGTTATATGGATAGGGGTGGTTTGGCATTTGGCAGCCGGTGCGGGCCTGGGTGCGGAGCGGCCGAACATTTTGTTTATTTTCACCGATGACCATGCGTGGCACGCGATGGGGGCGTATGGGTCGGAGATCAATGAGACGCCGAACCTGGACCGGTTGGCGGCGGAGGGGATGCGGTTTGATCGTTGCTTGGTGACGAACGCGATTTGCGGTCCGAGCCGGGCGGTGGTTTTGACGGGGAAACACAGTCATTTAAACGGGTTCCTGGGAAATGCGGACACCTTTGACGGGAGTCAGCAGACGGCGCCGAAGTTGTTGCGGAAGGCGGGGTATGAGACGGCGGTGATTGGGAAGTGGCATTTGAAGAGCACACCGACGGGGTTTGATCACTTCGATGTGCTTTTGGGACAGGGGAAGTATTACAACACCCCGACGAAGACGACGAACGAGGCCGGGGAAGTGGTGACCATTCAGAACGAGGGATACACCACCGATATGATCACGGACAAGGCGCTGGAATGGCTGGAGGAGCGGGACACGGAGAAGCCGTTTTTTTTGATGTATCAGCACAAGGCGCCGCACGGGAAGTGGGAGCCGGCGCTTCGTCATTTGGAGCTGTATGCGGATGTGGAGATACCGGAGCCGGCGAACTTTTTTGATGATTATGAGGGGCGGGCGTCGGGTGCGGCGGGGCAGGACATGAACTTTGTCAGCAGTTTCGGGCCGGATCGGGCGCAGTATACGAGTCCGCCGGGATTGACGAAGGAAGAGTTCATGAAGTGGCATCGGGCGTATGATCCGGACGGGCATTTTGACCGGATGATTGACGCGAAGGGGACGGGGTATCGTCACAACAAGAGCACCCGGAATGCGGAAGAGGAGGCGGCGTGGCAGGCGGTGTTTGGTCCGCGGAACGCGGCGTTAGCGGAGGCGGGATTGGAGGGCAAGGAATTGATGAGTTGGCGATTTCAGCGATACATCAAGAACTACCTGCGTTGTGTGACCGCGGTGGATGAGAATGTGGGGCGGATGTTGGATTATTTGGAGGAGGCGGGGTTGGCGGAGAACACGGTGGTAATCTACAGTTCGGACCAGGGGTTTTACCTGGGGGATCACGGGTGGTTCGACAAGCGATGGATTTACGAGGAGAGCTTGCGGGCGCCGTTGGCGGTGCGTTGGCCGGGGGTGACGAAGGCGGGGTCGGTTAATGACGCGATTGTATCGAATTTGGATTTTGCGGAGACGTTTTTGGATATCGCGGGTGCGAAGATTCCGAAGGACATGCAGGGGCGGAGTTTGGTGCCTTTGTTGAAGGGGGAGACACCGGACGATTGGCGGACGTCATTCTACTATCATTACTATGAGGGGGACGCCGATCCGGCGACGAACACGGCGCACAATGTGCCGCGTCATTACGGAGTGGTGACGGATCGGTTCAAGCTGGCGAACTACTATGAGCTCGGGGAGTGGGAGTTGTTTGACCGGGAGAGTGATCCGGAGGAGATGCGGAGTCAGTATGCGAATCCGGAGTATGAGGCAGTGCGCGAGGAGTTGGAAGAGGAGTTGGCGCGATTGCGAAAGAAGTATGAGGTGCCGGAGGTGGATCCGGATCGGGCCAAGGAGTGAGAACCTAGAAATCCTCAAAGGGGCCGCGGGGTTCGGCGGCGTTCATTTCTTTCAGCCAGGCGGCAAAGTTCTTTTTGAGACGGGCGAGGACTTCGGGTTTTTCGGTGGCGAGATTGTTTTGCTCTCCGAGATCATCTTCCAAGTTGAAGAGGTATTCGTTTCCGTTCATGACGACGTACTTCCACGGGCCGACGCGGGCGCCGAGGGAATCTTTGCGTTTCCAGAACATGTCTTTGCGTTGAGACTCGGCGTCGCCCTTGAGGACGGGAAGCATATCGAAGCCATCGATCCGCGTGACGCTGGACTTTGATTTGACGAAGTTTTTTCCGTTGCGCGACTCGATCGGGAGGCCGGCCGCGTTTAGAAGAAAAGGGAGGATTTCCAAGGAGGTGAGGAACTCGCCCGACACGGAGCCGGCGGGAATTTGATCGGGCCAGCGGACGAGGGAAATGACGCGGGTGCCGCCTTCGAAAGTATCGCCCTTTTTTCCCCGGAGGGGGCCGTTGTCGGCTCCGCCGGAACCACCGTTATCGGAGAAGAAGATGACGATGGTATTGTCCGTAAGGTTTTTTTCGTCGAGGAAATCGAGGACGGAGCCGATGGATTTATCCATGGCGGTGACGCAGGCGCGGTATTCCTGGAGACGGGCGGGTTTGGTGAGGCGCTCTTGTTCGCCGAAGTATTCGGATACGGGCGAGTATTTCGTGATGGCTCCGGGTTCGTATCGCGGGCCTTCGATGGGATAGAGGTCACGATATTCTTTGGGCGCTTGGGCGGCGCCGCGGATTTTCGGATCGAGGGAGGAGGCGCCGTGGGGGGCGTTGAAGGGGAGGTAGAGGAAGAAGGGGTTTTCGTGGTTCTCATTGAGGAAGCGCATGGCCTCGCGCTCGAAGAGCCAGGTGCAGTAGGTGCCCTTGTCTTCTTCGGTGAGTTCGTTGTTTCGATACATGCTGGGGACGCCGTATCGTTCGTGGGTGTAGAAGTCGACGCCGGTGTTTACGATGCCGTAGAAGTCATCGAATCCTTTTTGGAGGGGGAGGAATCGTTTGAGGGTGCCGAGGTCCCATTTGCCGAAGATGCCGGAGGTATAGCCTGCTGATTTGAGATACTGGGGCAGGATGATTTCTCGGGTGTCCATTCCGCCGATGCGTTCGAAGGTGACTTCGTATTCGGCGGGGGAGTATTTGTATCCGTAGTCGGGGGCCTCGTTGCGGATCATGTCGTATACGCCGTTTCTTTGCGGGTACCGTCCGGTGAGGAAGGCGGCGCGCGACGGGGTGCAGGCGGGCCAGGCGACGTAGAAGGAGGTGAGGCGGACGCCTTCGTTGGCGAGGCGATCGAGGTTGGGGGTTTTGAGTTCGGGGAGGAGGATGCCGAGGTCGTTGTATCCTTGGTCGTCGGAAACGATGAAGACGATATTGGGCGGCGTTTTTTCCGCGGATGCGAGGGGGGTGTCGAGGCAGAATGCCGCGATCGAGACAAAGGTTGGCAAGAGGAAGCGTTTCATGGTTGTATGGCCACCATTAAACGGGTGTTAGGGAATGATTGTGTCATGAAGCCGTGGATCGGCCGGGTCGGTTTTGTCGTTGTTTTCGGCTTGATGGTGTTGCTTTGTGGATGCTCGCGGGCGGGGGAGAGCGACGGGCCGGCTGAGGAGGCAGCTTTTGATATCGCGTCCGTGGCGCTCGGCGGGCGGGTGGTGATTCCAGCGGGGCGGTATCGGATTGAAGAGACGCTGGAGATTCGGCTGGCGGAAACGGGGGCGACCTCGATTTCAGCGGAGGGGCCGGTGACGATTGAGATGGCGGGGCCGGGGCCGGCGATCCGGATTGTGGGCTCGCATGAGGGCCGCGCGGGGCCGGATACCTTTGAGGAGGAGACGTGGTTGGAGCGGATGCCGTTGGTGGATGGGATTGAGATTCTGGGGATGCATCCGGAAGCGGACGGGATTGAGTTGGAGAAGACGATGCAGGCGACCATTTCCCGAGTGGTGGTGCGGAAGGCGCGGCATGGGATTCGGTTGGTGAACCGGAACCGGAACGTGATCATTGCGGCCTGTCATTTGTATGAGAACTCCGGGGGCGGGGTGTTTTTGGACGACGTTGATTTGCATCAGATCAACATTGGTGATTGTCACATCAGCTACAATCCCGGTGGGGGTGTAGTCGTGGAGAATGGCAATGTGCGGAATCTTCACATTGGGAACTGTGATCTGGAGAGCAACATGCCCGATGATCCCAAGGCTGCGGAGACGCGCGCGGCGAATGTGTTGATTGATGTTTCGGACGGGAGTGAGAAGCAATCGGTCGCGGAAGTGGCGATCACGGGGTGCACTTTGCAGCACAACAGCGTGGCGGCGGCGGGGGCGAACATTCGCTTGCTGGGGCGAGAGGATTATCCGATCAACGTCGTGACCATAGGGAACAACGTGATGAGTGATTCGAAGCTGGGGTTGTATTTCGACCAGGTTCGAGAGCTAGCGGTGACGGGGAATGTGTTTTTTACCAGTCAGCCGGCGGATATTTTCATGGTGCGCTGTGAGCGCGCGGTATTTACCGGGAATCAGTTTGATCCTCGAAACATGGAATGGAAGAGCGATTCGATCGGAGGCGCGGCGTTTGTTTTTTGCCGGGATTTGGTTTTCAACGGGATGCAGTTCGGCGGGATTCGGAATCCGAACGGGGCGTTGATTTTTGACCAGTGCGAGCGGGTGATCGTGAACGCGTGTAGTTTTCGGGACTGTTCGAACGGGATGGTGTTTGTTGAGTGCGAAGACAGCGTGGTGTCGAACTGTCTTGTGAGCGGGACGGGGGACGGGGGATTAGATTTGGATGTTTACGAGGGGCGGAACATGCGGGTTTTAGGGAATCTTTTCGAGGGGGGCACGCGGTTGAAGGGGGTGAACATCCGGCAGTGATTCAGGATTCGGTGTCTGGGGGGCGCCAATCGGCGGGATCGAGTTTGTAGAAGGTGGCGAACTCGCGATAGAGGTCGGGGTATTCCTTTTTCATGCGGCGGGCTTTTTCGAAGAAGGTTTCGGTGGCGACGGCGAAGAATTCGGCGGGATTGGTGGCACCGTATTCGTCGAAGAGGGTGCGTTGGCCTCTGTCGATGCGGCGATTGAGCCGTTCGTAGGCGGTTTTCATGGTGGCGGACCAGGCGCCATACCGGTGTTGCCCGGCGAGTTCGGGGGCGCCATCGGTATTGCCGCTGACTTGGTCGAGTTGATGGGCGAACTCGTGGAAGACGACGTTCACGCCATCGTTGATAATTTTTCCGCCCTGGCGGACGTGTTTCCATGAGAGGACGACGGAGCCGGACTCCCAAGATTCGCCGATGAGGACGCGTTCATCGCGTTCGTCGTGATCGGAACGAAGGAACAGGCCGCGGCGGTTCACGTATTCGTCGGGGTAGACGAGGATGGAGCGGAGGGCGGGGTAGAAGTTGCCGCGATCATTGAGGAGGAGGAGGCAGGCTTGGGCGGCGATGGAGACGCGCATTTCTTCGGTGATTTCGAGGCCGCCGCAGCCTTCGAAGGATTTCTCGGCGAGGAATACGTGCATGTATTGGTGGAGGCGGGATTTGATATCGGGGGGGATATGGCGGTATAGGGGGAAGTTTTTGTCGAGAATGGGCGGCCAGCCTTCGGGCAGGGGGAGATTCTTGAGGTTTTGGCGTCTCCGATGTTTCAGATGGCGTTCGAGAAAGAACACGCCTGCGACGAGAGCGATCACTCCTAGCAGGGAGGTAATGGTGATCCATGTTGAAATCACTGCGGGAAATAGGACTCGAAGGATGGAGTCGATGTCCAATTTAGAATTCGGTGTTCGAAATTTCCACGTATTTCTGCGGGACTCAACGAAATGCTACTTTCGATTTTTGGCACGTTGGAATCGCGATCTAGATTCCTCGGGATCGTCTTTGGAACGTTCATAGGCGTGCTCGTCAACTTCCTCTGGCGATGCGGTATCCTTGGTGGCAGTGGGCTTCGGTGGAGGGGAAGCGGCAGGTGTGCTTTTCTTGGCGTGAGGTTGGATGTGAGGGCGTCGAAAACTGGTCAGGTTGATCACCGGCATGCGCCAGCCCAGGCGCGAGAGGAGTATTTCAGCGAGCGCCAAGAATAGCAGGAAGGATAGCAACCAGTTTTGAATACTCAGAAAATCCTTCCGTGTCGGTTTGAGCCACGCCGAACCGAGGTCGACCAAGTTGCGACCGCCGCTAGCAATAGAAATCTCCCGGAGTTTTTCGATTTGGCTTGGGTCAAATGCCCATTCCGGACTTGAGCCTACCACGAGTGGTCCAAAAGGGATGGCGTGGGATCCAACCTGCACGACGCCTCGAACGGTTTCTCCGGGGTCTAGGTGGCGGGTCGTAGAAAAGTGACTGGGCGAGAGCCTTTGCCAAACCAGGGAATCCAGATTGCCCTTTAAGTTTGAAGAGCTGATAAGACAACGTGGGGGGTCTTCTGCAAAGCGGTCATTCCAGTCGTCATCGTAGAACAGGTCGATGGCGAGCTGAGTGCCGACCATTTCCGTGCGAACCCCGATACCGGGAGGGACTTCGTCACCCATGAGCCATCTAGTGAGCGTTTGGACAAAGTCGCCTAGTTTGTCCCATCGGTAGACCGCCTTGGAGAAGTCTCCGCCGATAGGAAAGGAGACTGCTGCGGAGCGTCCGATTCCGCGTTGGGCGAATGCGACGAGAGGGGCCGCGTAGCTGTCTGTTGTTATGAGAGCGTTGGTGGCGTTCTCTCTGAGATAGCTGAGGTTGTATCCGTCCACCGTTTCCAGCCAGGAAAGTGGATCGGCAGAAAGTTCGAACCAGCCTCCAGTGGGCTGTGTCCCCGTGGGATCGGTGACGAAAGTCGAACGGGCCACCGACACTGTTTCTTGGGCGAAAATGTTCGGGAGATTTCCGGCTTCTCGGGTGAAGAAGATGCGTCCGTTTCCCAGTGAGGCGATATCTTTTAGAAAGGCGGCGTCGGGATCACCTTCGTCGCCGAGCCCGATGACGCTGACGGATCCGCCATCGGCAGTCACTGATCGCAGCAGCGATCTGTACTGCCCGGGCTGTTCTGAGTCGGCGGCATCGGAGAAGAGGATAATATGGCGTTGTCCGAGTTCAGCATTTTTAAGCTCGTTCCAAGCGGCGTTCAGTCCGTTGTAGACGTAGATACCGCCTCCCATGCTTTCGATTCGTCGAATTCGCGACGTTATTTCGTGTCTGTGCGCGCCGACTTCAAGGGGTGGAACGATTGAATGAGCCTCGCTATCTACGGCAAACACCGTGATCACGTCCTGATCGCCCAGCAATTCGACTGCCCTAGCGGCGCCCTCGTTAGCGAGTTGCATTTTTGAAAGACCACCCGGGACGGTCATGCTCATACTTCCCGATCGGTCCATGACGACGGCCATCGCTACTGCGAGTTTGCGATGTTCTGTTTTTAACTCTAGTGAGACCGGAAGAAGTTCATCGATGGCTGATTCAAAATACCCGCCTGAGCCGAAGCTGTTTCGACCGCCGCACATGAGTAGCCCGCCGCCTTGGTTGCGGACGTAGAAATCGATGGCTTCGAGGAAGCTGTCATTGATTTCAAAAGCGCCCACGTTGTTGAGGATGATCGCTTCGGCGCCGGAGATCCGCCCAGTGTTCAGGGAGCGGGCGTTGGTAACCAATTCAACGTGGAATCCCTGTTTACTTAGAATATCGGCGATGGGGTCATCGAGATACTTGCTGATGAGGAGAATGCTTGGTCCGCCTGCAATTTCGATCCAAGACTGGTAGCGGTTATTGCCATCGTGGGCGTCCTCTTCCGGAGTGATAATCGCTTCGTAGAGATATGATCCAGTATTTTCAAGACGGTCGGTGAAGCGGACTTCACCGGATCCATCGAAAAGATCGATGTTTGTTTTTGCGATGGGTTGTCCGTTTCGAAAGACGGTTAGAGGCACCGGCCCTATTGAAGTGCCAACCACCGCGACATCGATTAGAAATGGTTCTCCGATCTTTTGACGTGAAGGGACGTTAAGGTTGGCGATGCGTGCGTCGATCTCATCCTCGGGCGTGAGAAGGCGATAGTCCAAAGGGACTTCGGCTTCGATGAGTTTATCACTGGAGCTGGCGATTGGTTCGGTGCTGTAGCCATCGGAAAACAGGAGGAGGCGGGAGTGTCGATCGTTGTCGATTTGTGCCAAGGTGTGATGGATAGCAAGGTTGGTGCGAGAGAGCGTGTTTACCAAGTTGCCTGCTTCGGTATTGAGGTCTGAATCGTTTGAGTCGATTACTCCATTCGCAAAATCGACGTAGAATACTCGATCGTTGGAAGTTGGTTTGCTTTGTTCGAGGAGTTGTTTCCATTCATCGATGTTTTGGACGACCATTTCTTCGGCGGAAGCGGATCGATCGACGAGGACCCAGAGGTCCATGCCTTTCGAAAGACGTCTCAACTGTGGTTCTGAAAGTATCAACACAGCGAGTATGAGAATCAGGGCGCGAAGGGGCCGCCAGAGTTGCAGGTTGGGAAGGAACCATGCAAGTGTGGCGAGGAGGGGGATGAGGATGAGCCATTCGGGTGATTTTAGTATCATGTCGGCGACGAAGATGAGAGCGATCTGTCTTGGGACATTGTGCGCCTGGAGCGCAGGTGCCAATTGAGGAGAAGGACAGCGGTCGCCAGAATGGTCCATATTTTCCAGTACGGATCCTCGCGCGTATGATACTGGACGAGATTGGATGCTGCTGAGTCCAATGAGGACACGGTGACGGCATCGCGGAAATCGGCTTCACGGGTATCGGCAAAAGAGGCAGCTCCTTTGAGAATGAACTTGTCGCCCTGTGAGACCTCGAAGAAGCCTGGTTCGTTGGGCGCGCGAAAGGAAGAGAGCTGGGCGAGAGGTAGTGTTTTTTCGTGCTTGGCGGTGTAAGAGTCCCAGCGGACCGTCAGATTCTGTGCTTCTTCCCCGGAATTTGCTGCCAATTGGAGGGCTTGACCGGTTTCGACGTTGAGGTTTGCGAGCCCGATTTTTTGATTGCGAATTTTTTCGATGAAGCGGCTTACCAGAATTACGAAGGCCGGTAGGCGATTGGCATTTGAGGCGGTGAGATCGAAATTGAAGATCAGACGTTGGACGCCTCCGATTGTTCGCAGAAGGATCAGGGGTCTGTCACCTTGCCAAAGAAGCACATTATCAGTTTCTAGTTTAGGGATTTTCAGTGACGATCGGGCTATGAGTCCCTGCCAATTTAGGCCTCGGACCAACGGATCATTTACGGCGACGATTTGACCTTGGGAGGCCTCTTGTTTGCCCAAACGGTCGGAGATGCTGACGATGGCGTTTTGATTTGGAATTGCGGGATCGAGAGGATTGTAGGTAGCGATGAGAACATCGGGAGGAGCATTGGCTGGCGGGGTTGTATTTATGCCATCGAGGCTTGCGAGGACTGCGGCGAATGGATTGTTTTCATCGGTGTCTTTTCCGAGGGAGACGGTGATAGTTTTTGGGGATGGTCGGATGATGGGCAAGCGGTCATCCAGGACGAATTCGTCGGGTTGTAAAACCAGTGAGAAACGTTCGATTTGATCTGGGAAATCGCCGCCGACCGTCAGGGTCTGCCCTGGTTTCAGACTTATGGGGCGCGAGGGTTGCGGATTGTCGTCTATATAGACAGACCACTGTCTCTCCTGGGGGGCGTCGCTGTAATTTTTGATGAGAGCTTTCCATTGCAGTGATCCCTTTTCGTTTGAAAGGCTGGAGCCGGTGAAACCGACATTTTGGATCACCTTGCCTACGGCAAGCAAGTGGGCTCCAAACGGAAGGTTTGGGGCTGCATGATCGGTGACAAAAACGACAAGACCATCTTTACCAACGAGGCTACGAGCGATTTCCAACGCAGGTACGGGGTCGTGTTCCCCTTCGAGTGGAACCCAACGATCTATGCTGTTGATCAAATCTGATTGGTCATCTCCGTGATAGATGCCTTCGTTTCGGAGCGAGGAATCGATTGCGACGAACTCGGCACGGACGCCGGGGGAGCCGATATTGTCGAGTATTTCCGGGAGGCTGGAGAGGAGGGATTGTTTGGAGGCCTGCATGGAGGCCGAGCTGTCGAGGACGAGGGCGACCCGTTGAACGGCATTGTTGTTTTGCCAACGTGGTTCGACGAGAAGCCACGTAAGAATAAGGACGAGGAGGAGTTGCAGCCAAAGTGGAATCGAAGCGCGAAGCCTTTCGATGCGGCGGCCTTCGGTACTTTCAGATCGAGTTTTTTCGAGGAGAAAGCGAGTGCTTATGGTGACTTGTGTGGCCTGCCTTTGGAGGAGATGAATGGCGAGAACTACAGGGATTCCGAGCAGCGCCCAGAAGCCGGCGAGGTTGGTGAATAGGATTTCCAAGTTGGGATGTGCTGTAGCTTGATTGCAGTTCAGGTCCAGAGGCCGACGGCTTCCGATGTGAGCGCTTCACTCCGGAGAGAATCCATAAAGTTTGGTTCCGATGGGACGCGGGCGAGTCGCACGTCAAAGCGGCGGGATTGACTCCTCCAGAGGGCAAAGTGATTCTTGTAGGCGGAGAGGTAGCGCTTGAGGGCGGGCGGTTCCAATCGGTGAGGATGTCGAGTTTGGTCTTCCGCGTCGATAAACTCATAGTTGCCGAACCAGTCGGGGTTGGCTTCGTCGTTGACGAATGGAGCGAAGATAATTCCTCGCCCTTTACGTTCGACGAGAGATCGGAGAGTGGTTGCAGGTGGGGAGTCAAACAAGAGATCGCTCACAAGGACCCGCATAGCTTGTGCGCGAATGGGGACAGCTCCCAGATTTGGGGGTGCGGCGGCGGGGGCTTGGTCGAAATCCTCGACATGGTCGAGCCATGCATGGGCGAGGAGTGCATCCGTTGCCATTGTGCGATGATGCGAACCCTTGACTAGATGGGCGGTCAATGAGGCGCCGCTATGTTGCACGCTATGGATGATAAAGTAGATGAGTTCAAGGGAGCGGCGACGTTTTCTAGGGTCGTAGAACATCGAGTTCGAGACATCGAAGACGAGGTCGATGAGGGGGCGCACTTCCTCTCGGTAAAGTTTCATACTGTAGTCTCCGGTGCGGGCATAGGCTTGCCAATTGATGTGGCGAGGATCGTCGCCGGGCGAGTATGCGCGATGGTCTTGAAAATCGAGGGAGCTTCCGGCACCGCTACCGGCGAAGTCTCCTGTTTGGCCGCGCCACACTTGTTTGTGAAAGGGGAGTCGGAGAACTTTGGTGATTGCCTCCGCTTCTGAGCTAATCGTTTCGAGTAAGCCGGTTTCCTGGTCGAGGGGTTTGGGATCGGCGGCTGGCATGAGTTGGTGTTGTTTGATTGTGCAGGTGGAGCAGGGAAGGGGATGTGATCGGCGGGGAGTGGGTCCCTTACGAGGGTGAGTGGTGCATGTTTGATTGGGAGTCGGACTGCTTATCATCATCGTCCGTTGGGGGCCGTTGGCTTTTCTCCAGTTCGCCCACGATCAAAGACATCTGAGTGTAAAGTGGGCGGGCCCGGACTGCGGATACGATGATTGTTGCAATGATGAGTACGGCTTGGAAAAAGCCGAGGAGTGGAGAGTAGTCAGTGTAATCCATCAGAAGAACGAGCGAGGTATGTGGCAAGAAAAACAGGGCCAACAGAATGGTGTCGGTGCCGAGCAAAGCGGTAGGCATGGCAATGATCGCGGTGAGGCAGCTGCAGATCATTTGGATAATGATGTAGGTTTTGAAGGCGCCATCTGTGGGACGTCGTGACAGGTGGATCACGAGCATTGGGAAGACCAGTGCTGAGAAATAAGTGATGAGGATGGCGGAGAGCTCGTCTTCACCAGAGATTGGTGGAAACAGAAACGCGAAGCAGGTGACGATGAAGATTGTGGCAACAATCAGGAAGTAGAATATTCCTGTGTGCCATCCTGGGGCGAGGAAGAAGGCGGCGCGAGTTGGGAGGAAGCGAGAGTTTGCGAAATTGCGCAAGACGATTCGACTGACGGCTGCCTTTTCCGTGAGGGCATCGACGAGGACCGGTGTGATAATTACGATGGCGAATCCGAAGCAGAGTTCTTCGCTGATTCCGATCAGGGGGAGGAGAAATGTGAGAATCAGGGCTGCGAGGGAAAGGAGGCGTTTGGTGGTAGAGTAGTTTTCCGAGACGGCGGCTACGCGACTTGCGCCCATCGCGAGAAAATAGAATGTGAAGAAGACGCCGAGGATGAAGATGGTGATCAAACTCGGGATGATGATCGAATTTCCCGATATGAGTGTGGACGGCATGATGCCGCCGAAGCGGAGCATTGTATAGATGCCTTGGAACCCACTGAGCACGAGGAACCCGATGCCGAGAAAGAGCAATCCCCGCAGAAGCAGCGAGCGGAAGGCGGAGATGCCGACGGTGAAGGCGGTGAAGGCGGAAGAGGCGAGGAGGAGGAAGCCGAGACCGATGAGGTCTTGGAGAAGGTTTACACCACCGAAGAAGTAGCGGAGCACGACGTAGGGCAGGACTGCTATGGTAAGGAGAAGTGATTGGCAAAAAAGCGCGGCCCATTTTCCCGAAACGATGCGATAGGCGGACAGCTGTGTGACTGAGACCAGTTCGAGCGTGTTTTCTTTTTGCTCTCGAGACAGGGCATTTATACCCCGGAGGGGCATTATAAAGACGAGGGCCAGTCCGAGAAAAAACCAGAAAAAGCCATCGAGCACTTCGCCAGCTTGGCCTGCGGCCGAGGCTACGACCATTGTAAATACCAATACGGCTTGAAGAAGAAGAAATGCGGACGTGAAAGTCCGTGTGCGGAGCCCTTGCCGGAGCTCTTTTACAAGCATTGGGCTCAGACGGTCGCTAAAGTCTTTCGGCAAATTCATTAGAGGGAATCCCTTCCTGAAACTGGGGAATTGGGATTGTTTGGCAATGGTGGTGGTTCGGGGGAATCGGACTGGCTCAGGTCGCTTAGGATATCGACAAACGCATCTTCGAGGCGTCGCTCGATGCGCTTGAATTCGGTGACTCTAAGACCACTCTCGATCATTCGGCGCAAGGTATCGGCGAGAACGTCGTCTTCGGCGGAGTCGAGGGCAATCTGACCGCCGTGTTTCGTGGATTCGACAAATTCGACATGAGGTGTCATTTCGGCCCAAGATTGAAGGGAACCAGTATCTCCGGCGATATCGACATGGACGAGGAGCGACTCTTTCGATGAGCGCTTCAGCTCTTCCGCGCTGCCATAGTGGACTATGCGCCCTTGGTTGATTAAGAGCAGGCTGTCGCACATTTCCTCGAGTTCTGATAGTATGTGCGAGCTGATGAATATAGATTTGCCGTCTTGCGCAAGGATGCGAATCAGGTGTTTAAGTTCGACCCTAGCTTTCGGATCAAGGCCTGCTGCGGGTTCATCCAAGATGAGAACTTCGGGGTCGTGGATAAGGGCACGCCCGAGGCAGAGTCTTTGTCCCATGCCTTTGGAAAGTTTGTCGATGAGTCGATCGGCGATGGGTGAGAGCTCCGTAAACTCCATGACGTCGCGAACTCTTGCGATGCGTTCTTTGTCGCGGATGCCTTGAGCGCGGGCAAAGAAGTCGAGGTAGTCGATTACGGTTGTATTCTCGTAGGAGCCGTAGTTGTCAGGCATCCAACCTAGCAAGGAGCGCACCTTATTTGATTCTTCGACCACGTCGTAGCCCATGACTTGTGCGCTACCATGTGTCGGGGTATCCAGAGTTGCGAGGATGCGCATCGTTGTCGTTTTTCCTGCTCCATTGGCACCGACAAATCCAGTGACCTGGCCCCGAGGGATAGAGAAAGAGATATCATCGACAGCGCGTAGTTCTCCGAAAGTTCGGGAGAGATTCTCGATGACGACGGCATCGTTTTTGTCTGGACAGCTCAGTGAAGAAACCATTTTACGATGCGGGGTCGGGAAGTTCGAGAGAGGTCCGGGCGGTGGAAGCCGGGGTGACGCCAGGTTCCGGAGATGGCGGTTCATCGACCGATAGTGGTGATCCGAAAACAAGTATTCTCGAGTTTGACCATCGAACGAAATCTCCGGCGTCGATTGGGTTTGCGCGACTGTCTTTCGTTGATACTAGAAAAGTATTTTTGCCTCTATCCAGGATGAGTTGAAGTCGATCCGCGAGGTTTCTCGAGGCGTGCGACGATTCTTCGGACCACCATTTATCTGCATCCGACCGGGTGCATGCTTCGAGGATGACGGGACGACCAGTTTTGACGGGTGAAGCGGAGCGCCAGAATTCTCCATCATCGTCCACGTAGTATAGCTCGTCTGCATCAAAGCCCAGGCTTGAGAACAGTTTAGGAGGCTTGTCATTGTCCGAGCCTTTGCTCAGGAGTTCGATTCTTGCGCGGGTCGGGCGGGCTGCTTGGACAAGGTGGGCAGATTCACTGCGGCTCCTGAACCATTCCCCCGCCATCTGACGCCCGTGTATTTCGAGTTCATTGGATCGAGAGCGATTGGTGTCGAAGTGACTCCACCTTGTGGCTTCCAAGCGGAGAGGGGTGAGCATGGTATTGTCTTCCACTTCAAAACCGGTTCTTATGAGAAGGCCGGTGCGGGCGAGTTGTTCCTGGGTTATGTAAGCTCGCCGCTCGCCACTCGTGGGCTCGAGATTGATTGCGACAAAACGCAATCCTTTTCCTCCGATGCCGTCGCTAATGAGGATGATGAGACCGAGAAGGATGCTCGCGCCGATAGAAAGGAGGGGGGTGGTGACGAAGAGCCGGTGTCTTTGGCCTGGTTTCGCAAGAATCCAAAAATTGACCGGACCTACGGCGATTCCGAATGCGACGAGGACGAGGAAGACGATCCAAGAATTGAACGAACGGGTGCCGAAATCATAAAGAACACCCCATCCGGCGCGATAATCGGTATCGAAATGATGCGTCTTTGGTACATATTTCCGGAAGGCCCCAATTATTTCCTCAACATCCAGGGCTTCATTCTTGTGTAGTTGGACCTTACCCAGAGAGCGGTATAGTTGCTGTCCCGGTACCAGTTTTGTGTTGTCGTCCAGTCGTACTGGTTGGGAATCGTTTGGCGAGGATGTTGGGTAGAGGAGAATATTGCCTCCCAACCGATTCCACTCGAGGATTGCTTTTTTGGGCGGCGGCGGAAGATTTTCCCACTCTGCCACGGTGATCATCAAAGCATCGAACCCGGAGAGTGCGCGCCAATCTGAGAAAAGCTCCGAAGGGGTGAAGGTATGACCAAAATGGGGGGTGCCTCCTCGGGCTCTCAACACGCGATCGACTTCGTCGGTAAATGCTTTCAGGTGGGCATCGGAAAGGTTCTCGCTAATTGCTATGCTGGGCCATTGATTGTTGGATGAAGTTTGGAAGCTGGCGGATTGCCGGCCGAGGCTTGGTTCGCTAATGGTAAATCGAATGCTTTGCCCGTAGCCTTCGTCGCTCGCTGCGATGGGAACAAGTATTGAGTGAACCGCGGACGATGAGGCTTTGCAGGGAAGGCGAAAGGAAGATTCAAGGATGAGGTTGCCGAAGGGGTCTTGAGAGGATGAATGGATGCGCCATTGGCGATCGCGGTCGGTTGAATTGACGATTTCGACCAGAATCGGTGCGAAGCCCGAGGCGGGAACGGTTTCGAACACGCTCTTCAAGACGACCTTGGTGCCCGGCGCCTCGCGGTATTCGATGCGGTCAACTATGCGGGCGGCATCGACGGAAAAGACGAGGATGAGAGAGAGAAAGGTAAGGGAAGAGAGGAATTTCAAATGCGAGGCATGGGAGGCAAATGAGGACGGCGAGGAAGGTTTGCTGACGGCGGCCGTATCTTTTGATTTGAGCGCTGGTAGTCGGATGGTGGTCATTAAGCACTAGCGACCGCGACAGAATTCGGTTTTTCAAGTTCCTGAGCGGGAATCTCGGCGAGGAGTTGTTCGACGATTTCCCGATTGCTGACTCCGTCGATTCGAGTGCTGTATTCGAGCACGATTCGATGTTGAAGAACCGGAACTGCTATAGCTTTCACATCTTCGAAGCTAGCGTTGATACGTCCTTTTATGAGGGCTCGCGCCTTCGATGCGGCGGCCATACTTATTGCCGCGCGGGGACTGGCTCCATATTGAATTTTTTCTGAAGTGGCGGATTGGCCACGATGGGTGCCGTCGACGAGGCGGGCGATAAAATTGGCGACGACGGGGGGGAGATATATTCTTCGGGCAATCGCGATAATCTCATTCAATTGATCTCGAGACATAACGGTTTCGACTTCAGGCTCCACCCCTAGTTCGCGATTTAGAACGATTTGCTCCAAGGTGGATGCGTTATTTCTAAGGACTTCCACTTTAAAGAGAAAGCGATCGAGTTGCGCTTCTGGAAGCGGGTAAGTGCCTTCCAGTTCAATGGGATTCTGGGTAGCGAGGACGAAGAAGGGATTGGGCAGAGCGTGACTGGTACCGAGAACGGTCACTTTTCGTTCCTGCATGGCTTCGAGCAGGGCGGATTGTGTTTTCGGCGATGCGCGGTTGATTTCGTCGGCCAAACACAGGTTTGTAAAAAGTGGGCCCGGCGAGAACACGAATTCTCGTTTTCCGTCAACTTCTTGAAGAACGGGGTTTCCCGTGATATCACCGGGAAGAAGATCGGGGGTGAACTGGACGCGATTTGTTTCCAGCTCGAGGGATTTTGCCAAGCCTTTGACGAGTTCGGTTTTGCCGAGACCTGGCAGGCCTTCCAAGAGCATGTGTCCTCCGGCGAAGAGTCCGCCGACGACAGTCTCGATCAGTGATTCTTGATTAAAAAGGACCTTGTTCAAGGTTCCCAGCAACTCCTCGACTTGTTCCGAGGTGCTCTCAACTTCTGACTCGGTCGCATTCATGGTGTATGGGTGTGCAAAGGCCTGCTATTCGAAGAATCTTTTCAAAATTTCTTTTTCATCGGGCATCAGTGAATCGCGCCAGATGCGATCGCCGCCACTTCCTGTTGACTCAATGCTACCGGCTGTGGTAGGGCCGGTGATGGTTTCGTCGATCTCATGCTGACCGTCGGTGATCGACAAGGTATCTCCCAAGGAGGCACGGGAATAGTCGTTGGTTTGGACTTGTTCAGGGTTGTTTGTGCGGAGATCAGTAGGAGTATCGCTGAGTGTGATGGGGGCGGTTCCCGGGCCACGGGTGATTCCTCCCCTTCCGGGACGTAGGCCTCCGGCGCGGGGGGGGGCCTCTCCCATATTGAGCAGGTCAAGGCCGGTTTCCCATCCGTAAGGAAGTTCGCCGTTGCCCATACCTAGACATTGTTTGCATGCGCCCGCGGATTTTTTGAGTTGTTGGGAGAGGCGCTGAAGTTCTTCCGGGTTGAGTTGTTTCAGCTGAGCGGGGTCGATATTCTGGAGGTGTTTCAGGAGTTCGAAATTGGGTGACAACTGGTTGGACGCAAGACCTTTGAGGGCCTCCTGATATTTGTTGATGAGATTGTCGCGATTCGTTGCCGACAGTTCATCGCTAAAATTTTGGAGAGAGGACAGAGTGCGTTCCGCTGTGTGGGCGTCTTTTCCCAATTCGTTGATTGATTGACGCAGCTGCTCGGCGAGATTGTCGGTGGCTTCAAGGCTACTATGGCTGAACCACTCATTGTTGTCGTGATCGCGAAGCTGCTGAACTTGCTCGCGAATTTTTTCCAGCGCCTCTGGCTCGGCAACCTCCTCTTCCTCCAGTTCATCCAGCCATGATTCCATTTTTGACCAGGAAAGCGGTTCGCTGGGAGCGAGGTGGTCCGCGGGATCGGTGATTTTGATTGGCACAAGAAGGGCGGCGGCAATTGCTCCCGAGACCAGAAAAACCGGGACAAGGAGACGACTCCATTGGTATTGAAGGCCGTTGTGTTGTGCCCGGGACTCAGGCGGGCGAGGCCAAGGGCGGACTCCGTCGCGAGCAGCGGTAAGGGCGTTGTGGAGTCGGAGGTGTTCTTCCAGGCGGACGAACCCACTTTCCACGGGCGCAAAACGTTTTCGGGCCCGGAGAAATGATATGAGGGCGCCCAAAAGGAAAAGGCTTACGCTGCCGGCGATGAGATACGTGGTGGGGACAGCTTCAACATGAGATCGGAGGATCAGTAGGGCGGTTGCGGCAGTCAGGCCCAGAGATACGATTACCGGGGCGAATATATCGGTCCACCAGCCAAAGTTGATAAGGGCCACCGTTCGTTTGGCGAGGCGACTCCACTCTTTTTGGGCGGGATTCTCCATTTAACGTCTGTTAGCTGATTGCCGTCGAAATGCAATCTTACAAGGTTTTCGACCGGATATTGAAACTTAGGTTCAATAATCTGCCCACAATGTTAACCAGTCCCCTATTTTTTGCCAAGATCAGGATTAGCGTTGCCTGTGACAGCAATATGATGTGGGACTCGGTCTTCGTGCTGGCGGCACCTCGATAGAGGCACGCTCTTGCTCATCGTAGCATTAAGAAGTTGGGGACGAGGAAGCGCTGGCTTTGGCGAGTTCTTGTTCGAGTTCTTCGGGGTCGCCGGAGCGGATGGAGGCGGCCTGTTCGATGAACACCGTATCGCGGGAGATGTTGATGGCGTGATCTCCGATGCGTTCGAGCGAGCGGAGGATGAAGATGAGGTGAAGGTAGGGTTTGATATTGCTGGGGGACTCTTCCATCTGCTTGGTGAGTTTTTTGGCGAGCTTTCGTTCGGCGGCATCCAGTTCGCGGTCGCGTTCTTTGAGCGAGAGGGCGAGGTCGGTGTCGCTTTCGGCGAGGGCTTTGACGGAATCGGCGAGAATAGCGGCGGCCATGTCGTAGACGGGTTCGACGAGTTTCACCTCATCGAGTTCTTTGTATTTCAGGATTTTTCGGGCGCGTCGTCCGATATTGCAGGCCTGGTCGGAGACGCGTTCGAGGTCCTTTGAGATGCGCATGGTGGAGAGGACGACTCGGAGGTCATGGGCGACGGGTTGGAAGCGCATGACGAGTTCCAGGCCTTCGGCGTCGATTTCTTTCTCAAGCACATCGACGTCTTCGTCATCGGCGATGGCTTGGTTGCAGAGTTCGAGATTGCGCTCGAAGAGACCTTTCATCCCATTGGCGAGATTGCGCTGGGCGATGGAGGCCATGGTGAGGACCTTTTCGCGGGATTCGAGGAGGCTGGCTTCGAAATTGCCGAGGATATGACTCATAGGGAAAAAGAAATCGGGACGAGGACAAATATAGTGCCTAACCGAAGCGGCCGCGAATGTAATCGTCGGTTTCTTTTACCGCGGGTTTGGAGAACAGCGTGACGGTATCGTTTTCTTCGATGAGCTCGCCGAGGTAGAAGAAGGCGGTGCGGTCTGAGACGCGAGTGGCCTGTTGCATGTTGTGGGTGACGATGACAATGGTGAAATTGGCTTTGAGGCTGGAGATGAGTTCCTCGATTTTGGCGGTGGCAATGGGGTCGAGGGCGGAGCAGGGTTCATCCATGAGGATGATTTCGGGTTCGACGGCGATGGTGCGGGCGATGCAAAGCCGTTGTTGCTGTCCGCCGGAGAGGCCGAAGGCGCTCTCGTTGAGGCGATCTTTGGTTTCGTCCCATAGGGCGGCGGCGCGGAGGCTGGATTCGACGGCTTCGTCGAGACGGTGCTTATCATTGACGCCGTCGATGCGGAGGCCGTAAGCGACGTTCTCGTAGATTGATCTGGGGAAGGGGGTGGATTTTTGAAAGACCATTCCGATGCGTTTTCGGAGGCCGATGACATCGATCGTTGGGTCGTAGATATTGACGCCGTCGATAGAGATGGAGCCCTTGGAGATGTGGGCATCCGGGACGAGGTCATTCATTCGGTTGAAGCATCGGATGAGGGTGGACTTTCCGCATCCGGAGGGCCCTATGAAGGCGGTGACCTGGTTTTTTGGAACTTTGAGATTGATATCTTTGAGAGCCCGAACGGGGCCGTATGAGAAATCGAGGTCGACCGTTTCGATGATTGGATTGGGAAGCGTGCCCGAAGGGGAAGCGGCCGTATCGCTGTCGTCGGCTGTTTCATTCGAAGCGTCGACGTGATCGGAGTTGGCGGTGAGGCCCGTGGAAGATTGATCCAAGAACATGGTTGAAGACCGTGAGGCATTCATACTCTCTGATTGTGGCCTGATCCAGACGAAAAGGAAAATTGAATCCGGCGGAAGGTTGGGATCTGTGACAATTCCGTTGCAAACAGGGAAACTTCTTGCTGTGACAAGGCTTCTCGCCTATCAGCGCGGTGGATCAATCGACACATATGATGAAGAAAAGCGTACGAAACGGGCTTCTTATTGGGCTATTTTTGGCAGCGGGGGTAGTGGCGGGCTGCACGACGACCTATATCACGCCTTTGGCAGTGGCGCTGCCGAAGCGGTTGGACGCCGCCGTGAGTCAATCTGCGGTGGCATCGGAGAAGACATTCATATTGCCGCACAACTGGCAGTATGGGAACTGGATCATGAAGGAGGGGGCGAAGATCACCTTTTATTCGGATGGTTTTGGGACCTTTGAGGCGACGGTATTTAGTCAGTTTGGGGTGGGTCCGGATGAGTTGCATTTTCAATCGATTCAGTATGCGAAGGACGGGAACGCATTGTTCACATTTCCGGGGACGGACGTGGGGATGCGGATGGCGATGCGGAACACGTTCACGGATTATCCATACAAGGCGAACTTCGCGTTTGATCAGCGATTTTTTGACGACATATACGATGTGAAGTGGTTTGGGCGGTTGCGACTGAAGAGCGAGAACGTGGGAAGTCCGATGGCGCGGCGATCGTCGTATACGGAGAACGGATGGCCGGACAATTACGGATCGCGTCCGGATGTGTTGCCGCCATCGCCATAGGGACTGGACAAGGACAAGGTTATGAGAGCGATACGGGGAATGGTTTTGGTAGTGGCCGGACTTGGGTTGTTTGTGACGACCGGTTGCGTGAAGCGTCAGATTCAGGTGCCGACGATGACACCCCCGTATGTGCAGCCTGAGGGTGGTTATACCGGGGGGTATGGAGACAGCGCTTGGAAGTGAATCCGGCGGTGTGGCATTAGGAGCGGGGTGAGGTCGGGAGCGGTGGGGGCTCCGCTGGGACATCAGGGTAGAGAGTGCGGAGGAGTTTCAGGCGAGCGACCATGTTGGGGTGATTTTCGAAATCGGCGGGAAATTGTTTTTCCATTTGCTGATAGTATTTGAGGGCGCTTTGGGGGCGATCGCGATCTTCGTAGTCGCGGGCGGTGTCGATCATACCGGCGAACTCGGAGAGGTCTAGCTTGCGGAGAAGCGCGCGGCCTTGGGGGACTTTCTCGCTTTCGGGGTAGGCTTGGAGCATGTATTCGAGCTCGAGCTGGGCGCGATTGCGCAGGTTGGCTTCTTCGTTGCCTTGGGTGAAGAGTTTGTAGTCGATGTAGGCGATTTGGAAGGCGGCGTCATCGGCGAGGTGGTGGTCGGGGTAGCGATCGAGGAAGATTTGGTGTTGGCCGCGGGCGGTGCGGGGTTTTTCTTCTTTCTCGAGGGCGACGGCATGTTGGAACTGAGCTTCGGGCGCTGTTTTGGCGAAGGGGCCGTTCATGACGATGATTTCGAACATGCGGCTGGCGAGGTGTTTTTTGGGGAGCGGTTCGGTGCGGGCTTCGGTGCCTTTGCGTTCGCGCAGTTCGTAGGTTTCCATCACGCGCATGGCGAGGGCCATTTGGCGTTCGAGGGCCTCAGTGTAGAGGTCTGTGGCTTGAAAGTGGTCGAAGAGGAGCTGGTAGGCATCGAAGGCGCGGGCGTTCTCGCGGTTATCGTCGTAGAGGCGGGCGATTTCGAGTTGGGCTTTCGGGGCGAGGGGCGAGGTGCGGTAATGATCGACGATAATGTCCAATTTGTTGACGGCCTCACCGAGGCGACCGTTTACGATCAGGGCCTGGGCGCGGTCGTAAAGGTCCTGCGCTTTCTCCTCGTCGGTGATCGGCTTGAGTGTGGCCAGGGAGGAGAGACAGAGAGAGAAGAAGACGGCGAGCGCGAGAAGGCCGAATTTTTTGGGGGAGGCGGGGTTACTGGGGGAGGGCTTGCACATCGGCGGCGAGCATCGCTTGGTCGGTTTTGTAGATTCGCTCGATTTCTTCCTTGGTTTGTTTTCCGTAGGTGACCGTGCCGAGCGTGGCCCAGATGGTCATTTTGTTCATGGGATTGAGGACCTCTTTTTCTTCGCCCGGGTAGAGGTTTTCGATGAGGCCGGAATTGGGTCCATCCATATCGACGTGGGGGATGCCGGGTTCGTCGCCGATGGTGTAATCGAAGCTCATGACTTGGCGGCCAACATTGCGGAAGACGACGCGGTATTCGAGGGGTTCATCCTCATCGATGACCTCGCTGACGACGCGGACAGCTATGGGGTGGCGTTCGAAGGTGATGTGCCGGGTGTAGAGGGAGGAGCAGGATGAGAGAAGGGTCCCGCTGAGGCACAGGGCGAGGAAAGCGAGGAGCAGGCGTGTCTTCATTGGGAGGAAAAGCGGAGGGCAGGGACGGGTCGTTTTAGTATTCGACCTTCACACCCATCGTCCAGAGGTCGAGCTTGTAGTCGCTGATATTGTCGCCGGCGGCTTTATCGAGGACGAGGTATTTGTATTCCCCGTAGACGCTGACTCGCTCGGTGAGATCGACTTCGAGGCCGGCGAAGAACTGCCAAGCGAAGGAGTTATCGGAATTCCGGGGGAAGGACGAGGTCCCGGTGGGAGTGGTGAGCGTGCCGCCGCGCTGACGGGAGTATGCCCAGCCGAGGCCGGCGCCGACGTAGGGGTGAAGGGCGGCGATGAAATCGCCGACGTCGTCGCGATGTTGATCGAGGTCCAGGGCGAGGATGCCATTGAACATGAGGGTGTAGATGTTGATATCTGCGGCGAAGCTATTGGTGCCGGTGCCGTTGGCATCGAGAGAGTTATCGCCGAGATACATAAATTCGACTTCGATACCGGGGCGAAGGGGGGTGGCGGTGTCCCAAGTGTAGCCTAGTTCGGCGCCGACGAGCCAGCCGCTGTCGCCGTCGAGGTCGAGTCCGAGTCCGCCGAGGCGGCCGCGGTAGTCGGCGTCACTGGGGTAGGCGCCGCCTCCGAAGATACCGAAGTAAGCGCCTTGCGATCGGGATGCTTTAGCGGTGCTGACAGTGTCGAAGAAGACTTCCTCGGCGTTCGCAAGTGGAGTGTTCGCAAGGACAATGATGGTTGTCGCCTTTGCGATAGTGAGGTTGAGATATCGTTTCATTGAGATGTGTGTGTGAGAGGGGGAGGCTTACTCTTCTTTTTCTTTGTCGTATAGGAAGCGGATGCCGGCCTGATTTGAGCTTGTTTTGAAGTCGTTTACGCTATCGTCGAAGTCTTCCGTGATGACGCGTCGGTGTTCGAAGAAGGCGGAGAAGTTGTCATTGATCATGAACTCGAGCCCGGCGAACCATTGGTAGGTGAAGACGAAGGTGTCGGTGGCGAAGAGGGTGGAGGTGGGCGGAGCGGTGTCGCCGCCGCGGGTGACTAGGGTGGGGTCACGAAACCAGAGCTGCGTGCCGCCGACACCGCCGCCGACGAAGGGGCGGAAGCTGGAGAAGAATTTGCCGATGCGGGGGCGGAACTGGCGGAGGTTCAGGCCTATTTCGCCATTTACGAGGAAGCTGGCGGCGAAAAAATCGGTCATGAAGGAGGTGAGATTGGAATCGCTGGGGAGCAAGGGGATTTCGTCCGGGGGGAGGTATCCGGCGAGTTCCCCTGACCAAAACATGGCTTGGAACTCGGCGTTGTAGTCGAGGGGGAATTTTTTATCGCGCCAGCGGTTACCGACCTCGATCCCGAAGATGGCGTCGCCGTCGCGGTCTCGGGACATGTATTGGAAGCCTTCGACTTCAAAATTTACGGATTGGTCGGAGGTGGTGCCGCCTTGGAGAGCGACGTAGGGGCCTTCGCCTTTGCGGGTTTTCTTTTCCGGGGCGATGGAATTGATGGTTTTGAGGTCGAATTCACCGGCTTGAGCTGGGGTAAGGACGGCGGCGAGCAGGGCCAATGCGGCGAGGACCCGGAGGGGAAGGGGCCGGGAGGTCGAGGTGGATGTGACGAAATGGGGCACGGTTGAGTTGGGTAGGAGTTCTTGTGAAAGAACGCCACGTTTCATTTAGCAGTGAGTGACTGATTGCGTAGTGAAAAGGAGTTACGATTTCGTCACATCTCCCTTCTTTCGCCCGTGGGATATAGGGTGCAAGGGTGAGGCCCACCCTCAGCCAGCATGTCGTTCCGTCCTTGTGAGATATCTTTGTGGCGCTTATTTTTGCGTCTTTTTGTCCTTGTGACGATTGGGGCGGGATTGTGGGTGGGTATGGGGGAGTTCAGAGAGTCGCGGGGCGTGGAGGTCGGGAAGTCGGGGGAATTGATGGCGATGGTTTCGCAGGATGTGGTGGCGTTGCATGAGATTTTGGTACACAAGCGGGTGCGAGATCGGCAGGCGCCCGTGGAGATCGTGGTGAGGAAGGGGGCGGAGGTGGTTGATGGCGATGGGGGTGGGAAGGAAGCTGAGGCGCGATCCCCCTATATTGAGGCGAACCCGCTTTTTGCGGGGATGGAGCAAGGGGAAGTGGTGGCGGCGTTGGATGGGGAGGAGCGAGTGACGATTTTGCCGGATGCGGACCGGACCTTTGGGCGGTGGAACGAGGGTTTGTGGTCGATCGATCAGGGGAGCTTACCTGAGGCGGCGCCTGAGGAGAAGAAGCGGACGCCGGATCAGGAGGCTTTGTTGGCATTGGCGCGGCGGGTGGCGCCGGCGGTGGTGACTTTGCGGGTTTGGGATGAGTTCGGGGTGGAATTGGCATCGGGCTCCGGATTTTTCGTGAGTGAGGGAGGGATGGTGTTGACGGATGTGGAAGTGATTCATCCGGAAATATCGGGGCGGATTGATTTTATTACGGCGACGACGGGGTTGGGGGAGCATCATCTGGTGACGGGGGTCTGGCAGCGGGATGTGACGAGCGGAGTGGCGTTGTTGCAGACGGATGCGCGGGGGGTGCCGACGGTGGAGATGGATTCCGAGGCGACCTTTGACGAGCGGCAGGCGGTTACGGTTTTGGCGGTGCACCGGACGCGGGGGTTGATCCTGGCGGACGCGGAGATTTGGCGGGACGAGACGACGAGTGGGGAGGGGTGGTTGAATTTGAGCGGCGAGGATTCGCCGGGGGCGGTGGGGTCGCCGGTGATTTCGCGAGAGGGGAAAGTGGTGGCGATGGTCTCGATGAAGGTTCCGTTAGACCGGTGGATGAATTTTGCGGTGCCGGTGTCATTGGCGTTGGACGGGTTCAATGAGTTGCCGGAGGACGCGATGGTGTTGAGTGATTTGTCGTCGGGAAGTTTGACGCTACGAGTATTCAGCGACGAGCGGTTCAAGGCGGCGTATGCGCATTTGGAAGCGAAGCGTTGGCGTGCGGGCGCCAGTCAACTTTTGAGACTCACAAAAATATATCCTCGCAGTGCCGAGTGTTGGGCTTTGTTAGGAATTGCCAGCAAAGAGTTAGGGGCGACGGATGACGCGTTGCAGTGTCAGCGTAGAGCGGTGGCGTTGAATCCGAGCTTGGACGAGTCGTGGTATCAATTAGGGGTGAACGGGCTGGCGCAGACGGGATCGGAGGACGGTGAAGTGATGATTGATGTGTCGCGGGAGGCTTTGGAGAAGGCGTCGATGGAGCGACCGGGAGACGGTCGGGTTTGGTTGATGTTAGGTCAGGTTTACTTGTCGGAGAAGCGGCATGACGACGCGGTGAATGTTTTGAAGCAGGCGGTGAAGATCAACAGTCGTGACGCGGCGGCGTTTTTCTATTTGGGGTATGCGTATTCGCGGATGGGAGATTATGAGGCGGCCAAGACGGCGGTGGCGCGGAGTTTGCGTATTGAGCCGAGGCAGGCGCAAGGGTGGTTCTTTTTGGGATTGATGGAAACGGCGCGGGGGAATCACGGGGAGGCGGTGGTGGCGTTTAAAAATGTGATTGAGGTGGAGCCGGAGCATCCGCATGCGTGGCAGAATTTGGCGCATGCGCACCTGGCGGAAGGTCGGCGAACGGAGGGTCGGCAAGCGTGGCGGCGGCACCAGGAGTTGGTGGCGGCGCGGGAAGCGGTGGCGGGAAGCCTTGTGGAAGCAAGGGATCGCGATGGATGAGAGACGGGATTCGGGGGTAGCACCTTTCTGACAAAAACGTGACACAGCAAATATTCCTAAATGGCTGCTCCCGACTACTTTGGGCTCCGCTTGGGAAGAGTATCCCGGCGCAATCCCCGGCTTAACGAACCAAAGAAGAACAAAACAAACACACACGAAAAACTACAACCACAAATCAACACACCCTTCTGAAGGGATTTCTAAGAAAATGATGAAAACAAATATGACATTACTGGTTGCCGCCGGGGCGCTCGTTTCGAGCGTGTTTCCGGTCGATGCCCAGTTGCCGGTTAGCGTACGTTCGGTGTTGGCTCCGGCCTCACTCACGAACGGAGTTCCGACTCTTGTAGGAGTGCCGGTTACCCGTGAAGCCGAATCGCGCCACACGGTAAGTTCTGCTGCCGGTGGGGGTGGAAATACGATAGATGATACGGGCGCCGCGTTCGGAACCCTTTCGGGGACTCACGTCGTTCGACTGTTGACCACCGCTGACTATGGTGAGACCTATCCGATTTCTTCGAACACTGCCACGGTGATTACAGTGGCGGGAAGTCTTCCGGCGCTCACTACGGATGACGAGTTTGAAGTCGTTCCTCTCAACACACTTGAATCTGCACTTGGTTCTCCTCCGCTTAGTCTCGCGGGTGGGAATTTCAGTACTCTTGGTGCCGACATCGTGATTGCGGGTGGCACCGAGTATTACTTCGACACCGGCGTTGGTTTCTGGCGCACGGTAGCGCAGCAGGGTTTTGGTCCCTCGCAAAACGATGTAGTGATTCCGGAAGGCACAGGTTTATTTATCACCAAAAACGTTTCGAGTTCCACGAGTTCAGCGACGGTTCGCGGTGTTGCGAATTCCACGCGGACGGTGTCCAAGGTCGCCGACGGAGTGAACCTGTTGAGTTATCCGTATGCAGGTGAGGTCACGCTCGATGAGAGTGGCCTTTCCGATTCTGTCGACGGAGGAAACTTTAGCACTCTGAATGCTGACATCATCATTGCTGGAGGAGTCGAGTACTACTTTGACTCGGGCGTCAACTTCTGGCGCACGGTGGCGCAGCAGGGGTTCGGCCCTGATCAAGGTGCCGTCACTTTGAATCCCAGCGGCGCCGGGTTTGTCTTCACGGCTGATGGTGCCAAGGAGCTCGTGTTTCTTGAGAGATTTGCCGAGTAGACCATTCGCGCACCAGAAAGACGAAACGAGAATTTAACTAACCACTTAACAGCTAAATAAGATGAAAAAGAAAACACTATTGAGTGCCTTATCGGCTCTACTCCTTACCATTCCCGCTGCCCAAGCAGTTGTTGTGACGAACGATGTCTTTTCGATCGTCAATTCATTCCCGTCTGGATTTGCCGGACCGGGGCAATCAGTGCTTACCAGCGCCAATATGGATGTGCAGATCGGGTTCTTCAGCAATCCCGGTGACGTGGCGGCTAACATAGCCTCCGGGAACCTCGGTGCTCTGCAGGCTGATTTCAATTCCCTGGGCGATGCTCTTGCATTGCAATCCAGCACCTTCGGGGGAATTGGAGTTTGGAATACGCAGGTATTGACGGCGAACGTGAGCGACACCGCGACCACGCCGGTCAACGGTGCCAATCAGGTTTACGACAACTTCCAGAATCAGGACATTTATCTCTTTGTTTTGGATGATGGCGGAGCGCCGACTTCTTGGGGTATAGCCGACACCGGATCGGACTTTCCGGCATCGGCGCTCTCGATCAACTCGCCGACTGCCATTGCATCTACTGGTTCGGGTTGGTCGGCTTTAGCGGGTGATTTTGAGGCGGTTAACGGAGGCTCCCCGTTTGGCCAGGGTGCCCCTGGACCTCCTTCGGATGTCTTCGTCCTAGCTCAAATTGTTCCGGAGCCGTCCGTTGGGCTCTTGGGACTCATCGGCGGGCTGGGGATGCTACTGCGTCGTCAGCGCCGGATCGCCTAGGTGACCTGAGAACAGCGAAACTAATTCAATTAAGATATATACAATGAAACGAATTCTTATAGCAGCTTCTGCCGCGGCCATTTTGATGGCGGTGGGTGCCCAGGCGGCCCCGACTTTTGTCGAGCAGAACGACAACATTACGCAGGACACTCGTTGGACGCGTGACAACGTATACATTCTGCGCGACGTGATTTACGTCGTGCCGCCGGCCGTGCTCACGATTGAGCCGGGGACCGTTATTCGGGGTGTTGATGACCTCAGCGGTCTTGATGAGACGCCGGGTGATCAGCAACCGGGCGCCTTGATTGTGGCGCGTGGCGCGAAGTTGATCGCGAATGGCACCGCGGATCAGCCAATTTACTTCACGTCGATCGACGATCCGTTTGTGACGGGCGGCGCGGCCTCTGTGCCGACGACTGTCGGCGGCACGAACGTGAATACGGCGATCGGTGGTCCTCGGAGTTACGAGCCAGACAGCGGGATCACGGACAACGGCTTCGCTTACGACCAGGAGTGGGGCGGCATTGTCTTGCTTGGTGAAGGGCCGATCGGTTTTGACGGTCAGGACCCGGGTGATCTCACTTACAACCCGGGCACCAACACCTTTGGAGGCGACACGCCGGACTATCCGACGGGTGCTTATGCGGGGGTGGGATCTGACATCAAGAGCGGCAACGGTGTTGCCGTGGCCTTGATTGAAGGTGCGCAGCTGGCGACGATCGCCGGTGCGACCTACACGGATCCGTTTCCTGGGGCGACGAACGCGCCGGCGTCGGGTTCGATTATCGGCGGCGTTTATGGCGGATTGAACCGTGCGGACAACAACGGCGTGTTGCGATTTGCGACGAGCCGATTTGGCGGGTTTAACCTGGGTGCGGACAATGAGCTGAACGGGATTACGTTTGGTGGCACGGGCACGGGTTTTGACTGTGACTGGTGCACCTCTTACAACAACTCGGACGATGGGTTTGAGTTCTTCGGGGGCTATACGCATTTCCGTTATCTCTTCGCTCTTTACCAAGGAGATGACGGGTTTGACGGTGACCAAGGTTTCAACGGAACCTTGCAGCACTGCTTCAACATTGGTGACAACACCACCTCAGCTCTTTCGGGATACTCGGGTGCGGGCAACTTTCTGCAAAGTGGCCGGACGGCATCGAGCGACAGTGACAATGCCTGGGAATGGGACGGTTCGGAAGGCAGCGTGCAGGACGGTACGGTGCAACCGAACACGGACATGTATGCCTGGAATTATAGCATTATTCCGAGTGAAGCTTCCGGCACGGATGGGATCCGGACGCGTCGCGGCAACTCCAGTGAATGGAACAACGGATCGATGCAGGACATTGTCGACGATGCGTTTCGCAATGACAATCCGAACACTTCGGATGCCGATTCCGTTGTTCTGTCCGATTTGGGTGGCTCAGTCGTTACCGCCGGTGGGAGCTTGTCTCCTACGAACGTAACGAATGCCGGTGGCACGGCGGTTTATGTCGCCGCCGGTCGCGTCACCAAAAATGGTTTGGACCCGCGTCTGACGGCTTCGACGATTGCTCCGAGCCCGGCGAGTTTTGCGCAGCCGGCGGACCGCGTTGACTCCTATCCTTACTCTGGCTGGAATCCGGCTCCGTTTGCGGGCTGCATGCGGGACAGCTTGATGATGACGCATACGATCCTCACTGACCTTGAGGTGCTCGCGACGACGCAGCCGGCTCGTCCGAGTTGCACGATTGGCGTGAGCGGCTCGAATCCGACAGTTTCGTGGCCGGCGGTCACGGGCCTCGGCGGTCGTCCGATCATCTACTCGATTGAGCGTTCATTAGATCAGAAGACTTGGACGGTGGTCGGTGTCGTGAGTGACAACGACGGAGCCGGAACGATGGACAAGAACGCCAGTACGTTTGCCCTCAATGACGGTGATGCCTCGGCTTCGGCGATCACGGTGACCGATACGGGTGCGACGGTGACGGCGGGCACGCCCGTGTATTACCGGGTGATCCCGCTTTAATCTGCGGATGATACGAAGACCACTATTGAATGCCTAGTGCGTTTGGTTGGAGCGGTGCCCGAGGATGGGCACCGCTCTCTTGCCTTCTAGAAGAATCGATTTTTTTCAGTAACGACAATGAATAGATTGAGAGTTTTGGCTGTGATATGGGTTGTTGGAGTTGGTCTTGGCACGTCTTTGTGGGCGAAGAGTCCGATTAGTGAGCCCGCGGAAGTGCAGCGTTTCCTGGGGATGCTGAAGACGGACCGTGATCAGCAAGCGTTGATGGCGTTGGAGGCGGTCGAGATTTTGTTGGCCGCCGGCGAATTGGAAGCGGCAAAGGAGATTACGGAAGGCATGAAAGGCTTCCGGCAGCCGGTGGCGCTGAATTTGATAGCGGCTGAGCTGGGAGAGGCGGGCGATATTGGAGGGGCAAAGGAGTTTATGGATCGGGCAAAGGCGATTCCAGTGGCGATGCGTGAGCGGGAGATGGAGCCGATTTTTTTGGCGCGGAATCGGGCGCTTGCGACGATCGGAGAGATTGATCGGGCGGAGGGGGAGTTGTCCGAGGTGAAAGCGCCGGGTTGGAAGCAGGCGGCGATGGTCGATTTGTTTGATTTTTACGATGTGGAATCTTTGCCGGACCGCGTGGCGAAGGTTTTGGCGGATGAGGAGCGCTTACCGGGCGAGATGCGTGGGACGATTGCGTTGGGTGCGGCGGAGCGACTGGCGGGCGAGGGGCGGCGCGAGGAGGCATTGGAACTCGTATTGGCGGGATTGCCTTTGATTGCGGCGGCCCCGACGGTGGAGACCCTGCCCAAGCTGCATCGAGGCGTGGTGTTGCTGAGTGAACTAGGGAAACCGGTCGAGGCGCAATCGTGGGCGGGGGCGTGTGAGTCTCTTGCGAACGCGATTTCGGTGAATGCTTATTGGAAGGCGCGAGATATGGCGTTAGCGGCGGACGCGCTTCGACTGTCCGGGAAGGCAACGGCGGCGGAGGCATTGCTCGAAGCGATTCCGAACACGACCGCGGGATTGGACATGGTCAATTATTCCCGGGGGGGGACGTTTGCGGCGGAAGCGTATTTGACGCGTGGTGAAGAGGCGCTTTTTCACGAGTCTTGCGCCCATGTCTTGCGGTTTTGTGCGCAGCATCCGCATCACCGTGCGCGGGCGATGGCGGCCTTGAATGTCTTGATGACCTATTTGCGGAATGATTTGGACGTGCCTGATTCCGTTCGCGCGGAGTTGGAGGCGATGGCGAAATCCATCGTGAGAGACCCGTACTACGCCGGTACTCCTCGTCTTAAGAATTCCTAACCCACCTAGACTCGTTACGATCCCTCAACCAGACGCGAGCGCTTATCCGAACACGGATGAATGCGTGATTGGAAGCGAAGCCCGACCGTTGGAACGGCGTGGCGGGGTTTGGCTATTTATTTGCTGCCTGATGTTTTTCGGGATGGCGCCGGGTGTGCGTGAATTGTGCGCGCAATCACTGAAAGGGGGGATTCGGGGGTATGTGGTGGATGCGGAGTTCAACACACCGATTGCGAATGCTCAGATTGCTCTAGAGGGGCGAGGATTGGTGACCCAGTCGGGATCGGAGGGGGAGTTTACGTTCACGGATATTGATCCCGGGACGTATGTATTGGAAGCAACGCGGGATGGCTTTGTGCCGGAGCGGGTGAGCGGGGTGGTGGTGAATGCGGGCGGTTTTGGGGAGGCGATGATCCGGATGGCGCAGGATTTGTATGAGCTGGACGAGTTTGTGGTGCCGGGGGCCGGATTGCTGGAGGAGGGGGCGTTGGCACCGGTGGAGTTGCGGCAGGATGCCTTGAGTTTCAAGAATGTGGTGGGGGCGGAGTTTATCTCGAAGATTGGGGCTTCGGATGCGGGTGCGGCTTTGCAGAAGACATCCGGGGTGTCGGTGATCGGAGGAGAGACCGTGGTGGTGCGTGGGTTGGCGGACCGGTATAACTCGATTGTTTTGAATGGTGCGGGAGTGCCGAGTTCGAATCCCGACAAACGGGCGGTGGATATTGATTTGTTCCCGGGGAGTATCGTCCGCACCTTGGAGACCTCGAAGACGTTTACGCCGGATTTGCCGGGGGAGTCGACGGGCGGATCGGTGGATATCGTGACCAAGTCGATTCCCGAGAAGGATTTTCTGAAAGTGAAGGTGGGGACGGGGTATGAGACCCAATCGACGGGGAACAGGGAGTTCGTGACGTACAATGGGCCGGGGACGGGGGTGTGGGGCAGTTACAACTCACGGAAGTTGCCGGGGTTCATTCGGAATGCGGAGTTGCCGCGTGGTATTGCGGGGCCACCGAATCGCTTGGCGGACCAAGAGTTACGAGACGAGATCAACGCGACCTTGCCGCGGACAATGGGGACCTCGCGGAAGGACCCGGGGCCTGATTTCGGGACGGAGTGGACCTTTGGGAAGCGAGGAGAGTTTTTTGGGAAGCCGGCGGGTTTTTTGTTTGGTGTGGATTATCGGAAGCGGCATCGGTACAACGATGGGCGCGAGGGGCGGTATGAATTTTTGGCGGATGGAACGCCGGTGATTGCCTCGCGTCGGACCACGATCAACCGAGGCGGGCAATCGGTGCGGGGGAGTATTCTGGCGGTTGCGGCGATTGAGCCAAAGCCGGAGAACGAGGTGAAGGTAACGTTCTTTGGGAACCGGACGGCGGACGACCGAGCATCGTTTCGGGTGAACCGAGATGATGTTGCTCCCTTTGGGGACATTGATATCGAGGAAGCGGACACGAGTTTGCGGGAGGCTTTGACGTATACTGAACGGCGCTTGTGGGCCTTGCAGGGTTCGGGTGTGCATACATTGGAGAGCGGTGAGGATCCGGCGACGATCACGTGGTCGGCGAGCTATAATGAGTCGCAGCAGTTTGAGCCGGATCATCGCTTTGTGAGTGCGGATGCGAGCTTTGATCTGACGCAGTTTTTTCCTCCGCCGGTGACGCCGGTACCGTTGTTTCGGCGCTATTGGCGGGAGCTCTTCGACAAGCGGTGGAATGCGGCCTTGGATTTTGAGGATGTTTTGTTTTCCGATGCGGAGAGGCTCACGAAGATCAAATTCGGCGGGAGTTTTGATTCGTCGCATCGGGATTATCGGGCGGACAACTTCGCGTATAACGACCGTGGATTTAACAATTTGCTGGCGTTTCCCTCGGCGCTGAAGCCGAGCCCGTTTCCGGGGGCGACCTGGGCGGATGTGTGGAATTACAACAACCCGTTGAATGTGGATGCACGGGTACCGCGGCTGGGGCATTTCCTATACCGGTTTACGCCGGTCGAGTTCTACACGGCGGATCAGATTATTCCCGCGGGATTTGTGATGTTTGATACGGACATCACTTCGAAATTGAACACCTTATTCGGCTTTCGGGTCGAGCAGACGAATATCAGTATCGAGGCATCGGACATCTGCAATGTGGAGGAACAGGTGTTGGCGATTGCCTTGCTGCCTCCGGAGTTACGGACGCAGGAGAACATTAATGATTTGGCTGATCCGGAGGCTTGCCGGACGAACGCGGACATTCAGAGCGCGCGATTTGCTAACATCAACGAGACGCATATTTTGCCGGCGGTTTCTTCGAAGTATGATCTGACGGATACAATGGCGGTGCGGGCGGCTTTCAGCCGGACCATTGCGCGCCCGACGTTCAAGGAGTTGGCGCCGGTTTTGATTCGGGATGCGGAGTCAGGTGATTTCTTTGCGGGGAACTCGAGCTTGGTGGAATCGCAGATTTCCAACTATGATGTGCGTTGGGAGTGGTTTCCGGACTCGGGCGGATTCTTTGCGGTGAGTGGGTTTACGAAGCGGATTGAAGATCCGATTGAGCGGGTGAGTTTTGGGGAACTGGAGCAGTTTGCCAATACAGGTGAGGGGCAGGTGTGGGGATTTGAATTGGAGGCGGACAAGAACCTTGGGGCGCTCAACGAGGCGCTTCGGGGTTTCACCATTGGGGGTAACTATTCTTATATTCGATCGGTGGGCTTGCGGCCGGTGGCGAGCAATTTCGGTCGGACGCGGCGTTTGCAGGGGCAGCCGGAGTATCTGTTGAATGTGAATTTTTCCTATGAGCATCCGGTGACGGGGATTTTCATGGGGCTGTTTTTGAATGTGACGGGGGCGTATATCGATGCGTTGGGGGCGTCGAGTTTGCCGGACATTGTGGCATTACCGCGGACGACCTTGAACGCGGTGATTCAGATTCCGTTAAAGGGCAATTCTGAGATTTCGTTGCGGGCGAACAACCTGACGCGTTCGGGTTTGACGCGGGTATATGACGGGCCGGGGACGCCGCTTTATCAATTGGATACAGCGGGAACGTCTTACTCGGTTTCGTTTTCGAAGGAATGGTGAGTTTGGAGAATTTTGGGGAATAACAGATGAATAAGAAGCTAGTAATAAGTGGAATGCTTGCGTTCGGGGGGATTGCGATCGCGGTTTGGTTTTATGCCGGGAGGGGAAGTGGCGAGCGCACCGGAACTGAGGTGGCGCCCCGTATGGATGGCGGGAGCGCGGTTTTGACGGGGAAGGCGATGTCGGAGGCTGGAGCCGGGATTGTGCGAGGGATGCCAGGGGATGAGGTTTCTAGAGGTTCGACCGTGGGACGGACCAAGGAGAGTGAGGAGTCGGCGGCGGCTCGCAGAGCGTATGACGGTGCATCGGACCCATCGGACCGGCTGGTGAAGGGAGCGAACTATGTGCGTCGCTATGCGGGGGCGGACGGTGAAGGAGCGAAGGAGGTCTTTCGGCGGATGGTGGACGAAGACTTGATTGAAGCTGCTGAGGTAGTGACGGTATCGCCGTCATATGGGGGCGGAGTTGGGGGAAGCGTGGCGGCGGGTGGGGAATTGGGTGCAGGCGGTGGCACGATTGAAGAGGTTCGGTTGCAGCCGGAGGATTATGCAGCGGTGGCGGAAGCGTTCGAGCGTTTGGCAGCGGAGGCACCGGGATTTGTCGGAGAGGCTTTGGACGGGATGCCGGACAATATTGCGTTTGATTTGATCAACCAGTGGTTGGGAACCGTGGAAACGGGCGTTCCGGAAGCGGTGACGGATTTTATTTTGGGGTTGCCGTCGGATTTCCAGGATCATGCGTTGTGGGGGGTAGCGGAAGTGTGGGGGGTGTCGCAGGGAGTTGATGAGGCGGCAGCGAATCTGGCGCCGGTGGCGGAAGTGACACCGATGAAGGATTTGGCGAGCTTGGTGACGAGTGCCGTGGAGAAACCGCGATACACAAGGTGAGGACTATGGCTTGGGAATTGCAGAAGAGAATGAGAATGATTGATCGATTGCGAGGGGGCCGGTTTTTGCCGGTGCTTCTAGTGGGGGCTGCGTTGGTGTCAGTGGGGGCAAGTGACCTTTTTGGGCAGCGTGGACGGGCGCCGGTGGAGACTAAAGAGGACGTGGCGGAGAAGATGCAGCTGTTGCGGCAGGTATTGGATCAGTCGTTTGAGATTCAGCGTCAGATATCGGATGCGCAGGGGGAGCGGCAGTTGACGATGGATCTGCTGCAGAGCCGGATCAATTTGATTCGGGCGGAGATTGACGGGTTGAAGGAGAAGACAACGGAGCAGGAGGCGTCCATTACGGAGGCGGACAAGGAGACGGATGAGTTGGTGACGGAGAATGAGGCCTTGGAAACGGTGCAGGCGATGCAGAAGGAGAACGTGGACAACTATGAACGGCGGGTGCGGGATGTTTCCGAGCGGCTGCCGGAGGTGTTGAAGGTGAAGATACAGCCGTTGTTGGACCGTTTGCCTGATCCGGCGACGAAGGCGGAGGATATCAAGGCATCGGTCTCGGAGCGGTATCAGACCGTGTTGGGAATTTTGAATGAGATCAACAAGTTCAACACGGACATTCATGTGGTGAGGGAGCGACGGAAGGCGTCGGATGGGCGGGAGGTGGAGGTGGACACGATGTATGTGGGATTGGCGAAGGCGTATTATGCGGGGGAAGGGGAGACGGCGGAGATTGCGGGGGTGGGGACGGTGGGGCCGACGGGATGGGCGTGGGCGGAGCGGCCGGAATTGGGAAACGCGATCCGGGAGCTGATTGGGGTGCATGCGGGCAAGAACCCGGCGGCATTTGTGGTGATACCCGTGACGATTGAGTAAGTGGCTGTGAGTTTAAGGGAGAAGAGTTTCGTTGTGAGAGTGTTGTTGTTATTCGCGATCGGACTGATGGGGCTTGGGGGAGGCGTGTCATTCGGGCAAGCGCCGGTGAAGTCGATGGACGATATCCTTGGGGAATTGCAGGAGCGGTTGGCGGCGGATACGCGGGCTTTTGCGGCGTTGAAGTCGGAGATCGAAGCGGAGCAGGTGCCGTTGGCGCGGGAGTTGAACCAGCTTGAGAGCGAGATTGTCGATGTGCGGAGCGAATACGACCAGGTTTTGCAGACCAAGGGGAATCGGACGCTGAATCTTTCGAATTTGAAGGCGCAGATTCTGGCAAAGGAGAAGCAGAATGAATATCTGACCAATCTTTTGGATGAGTATGTGCGGAACGTGGAGACACAGTTGCAGGTCGCGGAGCAGCAGCGGTATGGGGAAGCGATCACTGCCGGAAAGAACGATGCGCTCAACGCGAACAAGTCTTTGGGAGAGAAGTTTGAGGCGCGGATGGCGCTATTGGATTTGAGTTTGGATCGAATTGAGGATGCGATCGGCGGGGCGGTGTTTGAGGGGACGGCGGTGGACGAGAGCGGGGTGGTAGCGGAAGGGCGGTTTATTTTGTTGGGGCCGGTGACGTATTTTGCGGACGGGGATTTGGTGGCGGGCGGGGATGACACGGGCTTGGTGCGAACGATGCTGAATTCGCCTGAGCCGTCGCTTGTGGATATTGCGTTGGAGGAAAAGGCGGGGGTGAGCGAGGTGTCGGGGAGCGGGGCGGGAGCGGTTCCTTTGGATCCGACATTGGGCGACGCGATCAAGCTGGCGGAGGTGAAGACCTCGGTCGTGACCGAGATCGAGAAGGGGGGGGCGGTGATGTATCCGCTCTTGTTCTTGGCGGGGATTTCTTTGCTGATCGCGTTGGTGAAATGGATTCAGTTGTCGCGGGCGCAGCGGATCGGACCGCGGCGCTTTGGGCGGATCATGGAAGACTTGCGCCAGGGGGATCGCGAGGAGGCGCATGCGAAGGCGTTTAAAGTGCGGGGGCCGATCGGCAAGATGCTGCGCGTTGGGATTGAGCACTATGACGACCCACGGGATTTGCTCGAAGAGTTGATGTTTGAGCATGTGCTGCACACCCGAGCGAAGCTGAACAGTTTTATTCCGTTCATCAAGATCACCGCGGCAGCGGCTCCTTTACTTGGGTTATTGGGGACGGTTTCGGGGATGATTAACACGTTTAAATTGATCATGGTGTTCGGGACGGGGGATGCCTCTACGTTTTCGGCCGGGATATCCGAGGCGTTGATTACGACGAAGTGGGGTTTGATTGTTGCGATTCCCACGTTGTTGCTGGCGGCGTTCTTGTCGCGCAAGGCGAAGGCGGTCATCGACGACATGGAGAAGGTCGGGATCAGCTTTATGAACTCACTACCCAGTATTGAGAGGAAAGAAGACGAGGCTGGGAGCGAGCCTGGGCCTGGCGGGGGGAATGATGGAGGAGCGGGGGGAGAAGATGTGCGAGTTCCGGTCTTGCCGGACGGCGGGGCGGTAGGGGAACGGGATGAAGCGGAAAGTGACAATATTGTTGCAGAAGCGGGTTCGAAGGGAGGAGAGAAGTAGTCGAGGCTTCGGACGAGTCGGTGGGGCTCATCCTCTATGGAGTCTTTGATTGAAAGTGTTCTCAGTTTGGTTGACGGGATACCGTTCTTGCGGAGCGCCTTGGAATCGGGTGTGGATTTATGGATGAAAGGGGGTTGGGCAATGATTCCGCTCGGGCTGACGGCATTGATTTTGTATGGGAAGGCGGCGGAGATTCGCATGCAATTGGGGGAAAAGAATTTTAAGTCTTCGAAATGGCAATTTGGGAGCCGGTCATCCGGGGGGGCTGAGGAAATGGCGGTGGCGCGCGGTTATTTGAAGTCACGCGGGATTGAAATGCGGGAGGGGGCGACGGGCGACGAGGTATCCGCGGTATTTGCGGAAGTCCGGGCGGAGGAGCTTCCTCCGGTGGACCGGAACCTGAAATTCATGAAGGTGGCGATGTCGGCGGCGCCGTTGTGGGGCTTATTGGGAACGGTGACGGGAATGTTGATTACGTTTGATAGTTTGGCGCGTGGCGGGGGCAGCGACGACACGATGAACAATGTTGCCGGGGGGATATCGGAGGCTTTGATCACGACGCAGACGGGCTTGATGGTCGCATTGCCGGGATACTTTTTTTACTATTTTCTCTCGCGACAGCGCGAGGCGTTCAGCAATTTTCTCTTTGGTATGGAGACGGCCTGCGCGCAGAAGATCATTACCGAGTCCGCCAAGGATGTGACCGTGGAGATGCCGGTATCGGAAGGTCACGAGGAACGAGAAGTCGGGGTGGAAGCCGGGGAAATGGTTGTAGCTCCGGCATAGAGAGCATTGGATGAAGCGTTTTCGCACGGCTGGAGGCGATGAAGCCGAAGAATCGGAGATCGACATCTCGCCACTGATCGACTGCGTGTTTATTCTTTTGATTTTCTTCATTGTGACGACCGTGTTTGTCGAGGAGACGGGCGTGGAGGTGGACAAACCGCAGGCGGCATCGGCTTCGGATTTGGAGAGTGAGAGCATCTTAATTGCGGTGACGGCTGGAGGGCAGGTGGTGTATGGGGGGCAGGACATTGGCATTACGGGAGTGCAACCTTTGGTGAAACGGTTGACGCAGAAGAATGAGGATATGCCGGTGATCATCCAGGGGGACGAGAAGGCACCATTGGGAATATTTGCCCGGGTATTGGATGCGGCGAAGCTGGGCGGGGCGGTGAATGTGAGTTTGGCGACGCAGAAGTGAGGGGGTGATGAAGAAGTTTGGTCGGAGAGTATTGAAGTTTCTGGCGCGCCATGCGTTTGGGATTGGGGTGACGTTGCTGGTATTTTTGGCGCTGCCGTTTCTTCAAATCGTCGCGAATTTTGGGAAGAAGGAGCTGGAGGTGCGCGAGGTTGCGGTGATCGCGCCGCCGCCGCCACCGCCCATCATTGAAGAGCCTCCTCCGCCGGAGGAAGCGGAGCCGGAACCCGAGCCGGAGATGCAGGACGCGCCGGATTTGTCGCTATCGGATTTATCGGCGTTGATCAATCCGGGCGGTGGTGGGGGATCGGGTGGGCAGTTGATCAATGAGGCATTGAGCGATGCGATGAAGAATGCGGGGGATGCCTTTTCGGCGGTGTCGATTGAGAAGAAGCCGCGGCCGGTCTATCAGCCGCCGCCGAAGTATCCGCGTGACTTGTTCAAGCAAGGGGTGGCGGGCGTGGTGAAGATTGAGGCGGTGGTGGGGGTGGACGGCCGGGTGCGTGATCCGCGGGTGATTTCGTCGCCGCATCCGTTGTTCAATGATGCGGCGGTGAGTGCCGTGAGTCAGTGGAAGTTTGAACCGGGAATGCGGGACGGGGTGAAGGTGCCCTTCAAGATGTTGATCCCGGTGCGGTTTTCGTTGGGATAGAGGAAATATGGTGCGCGTTTGCTTGGTATTCTTTGTGTTGGGGATGTTGCTGTTGGAATCGGCGATGGGGCAGCGGCGTGTTGTGCCGCAGGGGGGAGTGACGAGTGGACGGGCGGCATTGAATGCTTTGTGGCGGAATCCGGTGTTTCAGAAGGAGTTGGTGGGGAGTTATGGAATCAAGGCGGACATTGAGCCGGGCTTCACGGAGGAGGAGCGGGTCTATCACGACGAGATCGTGAACTTGATGCAGGATGATCCGGACCAGGCGATTGCGGCTTTGAAAGAGATCACGGCGATCGAAGGGGTGAGTCCGCGGTTCGAGTTTTTGCTAGGCAATGTGTATTTCCAGGAGGATGAGAAGGCGTTGGCGATCGAGCATTTGCTGAAGGCGATCGATGCTTTTCCGACTTATCGGGAGGCGCACAAGATACTGGGGACATTGTATGTGGATGCGGAGCGTCCGCGGGATGCGATTACGCACTTTACGAAGGCGATCGGGCTGGGGGCGGCGTCGCATGTTTTGTATGGTTTATTGGGGTTTGCGTTTGTGGGGACGGAGCGTTTTGTGGAGGCGGAATCGGCTTTTCGGATGGCGTTGATCTTGAGTCCATCGGGTCCGCAATCGACGAACTGGAAGCAGGGCTTGGCGCAGGCATTGTACAACCAGGAGAAATTTGACGAGATGGTTTCGTTGATGGGGAACATGATTGCGGAGAAGCCGTCGGAGAGGCTCTTGTGGGAAATGCAGGCGAGTGCGTATTTGAGGGACGAGCAGTATTTGGAGGCGGCGAAGAATTACGAGATGATGGACGCCTTGGGGATGGGGAGTCCGGAACTGTCGAAGCAGGCGGCCCTTATCTACGCGCAGGAGGGGCTGTATGATTTGGCGGCGGACACGTATTTGCGAGCTTACCGGAACGGGACGGCGGGCGAGGTGGAAGGGCCGTTGCAGGCGGCGGAGATTTTGATGGACCGGGAGGCGATGGATCAAGCGCGCCGGTTGTTGACGGAAGTAAGGGCGATGGCGGGATCGGATTTGGAGGACAAGGATATGGCTAAGTTGTTGCGGTTGGAGGCGAAGATGAGCGAGACGGAGGGTGAGTTGGAAGGGGCGCGAGATTTATTGGTGCGAGTGGTGGATTTGGATCCGATTGATGGCAAGTCCTTGATCATGTTGGGGGGGATATACCAGGCGTTGGGAGAGATGGAGAAGGCGGGGTTCCAATACGGCCGGGCGGCGAACTTGGAGGAGTTTGAGGCGGAGGCGAAGACGCGCCATGCGGAGTTGTTGGTTGCGGACGGGCAGTTTGCGGAGGCGATCCCGCTATTGAAGCGAGCGCAGGAGATCGATCCCAAAGTGGCGGTAGGGAAGTTTCTCGAGGATTTGGAGGATTACGTCAAACGCCGCAGGTAATGTTCCACTAGTTTAAAGGAACCAGGTGTCGGCGATCAGCTCCCAGATTTCGACTTGTTTTTCGTCGTTGGAGTCCTCCGGGTAGGCGAGGGTGAGGATGATGCTGGCTTCCATGCCATAGGGGACGGCTTGAGCGATTTTTTTTCCGAAATTGCTATCGGGATCGATGTAACCGTAGAGGAGGAAGTTGGGGTTGCCGGGGTAGCGCAGTTCGAGGCAGAGGTGTTTTTGTGGGTCGTCAAATTGGTAGTTATAATAGTCACCCCGTTTCGCGAGGACGCGGAAGCGTCGGGGTTCAACGGGGCGTTCTTCGACGAACTTTGCGTAGGGCATTTCCTGGTATCCTTCGGAGACTTCCCAGTCGACTTTGTATTCGTTGTCCGGGGTGCGTTCGACGGCGAAGAATTTGATGTTTTGGTCGGGAGCTATGGGGAGGGCGAGTTTGATGAAGAGTCGATCGTTATCCATCATTTCGTTGCGCATGATCACTTCTCCCGCCTCGCTGGGGGCATCGAGGCCGTCATGGTTGGATGCGGAGTAATACCGTTCCATGAGCGGGCGGAGGGCGTCGGGGTTGCGAACGAACCGGAGTTTGGCTTCCCATCCGTCGGCCTCGAGGTAGTCGCGAATGGCGGCCAAGGCGCCGCTTTCCATATCGCTCGTGAGGAAGGTATCTTCGAGCATGAAGCCTGATGCGTTGACTTCGGGTTGGACGAGGGCGGGTGGCGGATCGGATTTTTGGAATACGAGCGCGTAGAAGCTGTTAATGCCCTGGTAGACGACAAAGATGATGCCGGCGATGACACCGAGGACGATAAGGCCGAGGGTGGTGAGAAGATTTTTGCGGAGGAAGCTGACTGAGAAGATGGGTTTCTTTGCCGGCTTGGTGGTGGGATTTGGAAGGCGGGCGAACTGCTTTCGGAGTTCTTCGGGATCGGTTTTGGATTTTGGAGTGCCGTTGAGGTTGGTTGACGCGAGGCGACTTTTTAATGTGGGGTTCTTGACGGGTTTGATGCGCCGATCTTTGTATTTACGAGGCCGGTGAACTTCTTCGTTGGTGGATTCGACCGTGGTTTCTTCGATTGTGTCCGGCGAGGGGTTTGGAGGAGCCTCTGCCGAATTCTTTTTTGGAGGGATAATTGGAGCGGTGGACGTTTTTGATTCCGAGGACTCGGTATCGTTGTCTTCGTCATTGAGCGCGATCTCTTCGAAGTTTCCGTGCTCGAAGATTTGATCTCGGCTCAGGCCTTCGCGGGAACCCTTGGCGTCCACGACGGACGGCTCGTCTTCGGTATTTGGGGGCGGCATGCGGCGATTGGATCAGAAGTGCAACAGCGGGTTGCGGGCGGCGGTTTGGGATGCCGGTTGGGAGCCGGGTTCCGCATTGTTTTCCGGCAGGGGCAGTTCGGGGGGAGAAGCGTCTGCAGATGTGAGGGAATCTGAGGCGACGTATCCGGCGACACCGGATTCGAGGCGAACTTTGCTCCAGGCTTCTTCGTCCGAGAGGAGGTAAACGGCAGTGCCACCGTCGAGGTAGACGTCGGCGGGAGTGATCTGGGTGGGGCCTTCGATATAGAGGGGAGTTTTGTCCCGTCCGATGAGATAGCGAGGGGCGTTTGGTGGGGCGAGGGGTGCTGATTCTTTTGGTGGAGCCGAGAGGGGATCGGCATCTGCGACGATTTCCGATTGGCTATTTTGAGCGGTTGGTTCTTCAGGCCGGGTCGTGTCCGTATCGGGGGCAGGTGGGGCATCGCCGGCAAGTGGGGTGAGATTCGAACTGCTATCCGGCGTAATGGTCTCGAAGGAGGCGGGGGCGGCTTCGGCGAGAGGAGAATTGTCCGGGACGCCGGCTGGGCGTGGTGGGATGCTGTTTTCTTCCGGTTTGGCGTCCTTGAATTGGGCGGGAGCGGGAATGGATGATTTTTTGATGCCGATTTCGGCGGTATCGAGGGCATCGACGGGTTCGGCGGAGCTTGAAGGCGAGAGGGAATCGAGTTTTTCGGCGACGAGGTCGGCTTCGACCTCTTTCCAGGACAGTTTTTCTTCGCGGATGGCGAGGTCACGTTCCTTTTGGAGAAGATCTTCTTTTGCCTTTTGGTTTACCAGTTCCTCTTCCCTTCGTTCCAGTTCGGCACGATCGGCTTCGATCTTTGCCTGGATTTCGGCTTCTCGTCTGGCGATTTCCTTTTCGCGTTCGGCGAGTTCGGCTTTCTGACGTTCGAGTTCGGATTCGGGGAGGTGATCATTTTGGGGAGGGGGGAGGTCCGCCGAGTACTGGGATGAGGGGGGAGAAGGCGAAGGGGCGGGTGATGGGTCGGGATGGCGAGAAGGCTGATTGGAGGGGGAGGAGATTCCGGATTCGACGACGGGTCGGTTGGCTTGGAGGTTGGCGAGTTGTTGTGGACTGAGGGGGCCTTGTTCGGTGAGGACGAGCGTGCCGCCCTTGGGGATGCGGAGGGATTTGGAGGAACGCTTTTGCGGTTTTTGAGGAGATGGTTTCTCGGTTTTGTTTAGTTTGTCGCGGAACCACGGGATGAGGCCGTCGCTGGATGCTCGGTATTCCTGGGCGTTGGCGAGAGGAGGCGCGGAGAGGACGGAGCCGGATACCAGCGCGACGGCGAGGATGCGAAGGATTGTAAATGTGAAGGACGAGGAGTTCACAGTATCGGGTGGGTGATCGCTATGGAGTCAGCCGAACTTACGGCGGGAACGCGAAATGTGGGGGCCATTGAATGTGACGTTTTCGTCACTCATGCAACGGCGAATCAGCTGAAGAGTCCGGAGATGTAGGCCTCGGTCTTTTTATCGGCGGGGTTGCTGAAGATCGTCATTGTATCGTCGAACTCGATGAGTTGGCCGAGGTAGAGGAAGGCGGTGCGATCGGAGCAGCGGAGGGCTTGCTGCATATTGTGGGTGACGATGACGATGGTGTAGTTTTTGCGGAGTTCGCCCATGAGTTCTTCGATGCGCAGGGTGGCGACGGGATCGAGGGCGGCGCAGGGTTCATCCATGAGAAGGATTTGGGGTTCATTGGCGATGGCGCGGGCGATGCAGAGGCGTTGCATTTGGCCGCCGGAGAGGCTGTAGGCGCTTTCGTGGAGGCGATCTTTGACTTCGTCCCAGAGGGCGGCGCCTTTGAGAGAGCGTTCGACGACCTCGTCGAGTTGTTTGCGTCTGTTGCGGCCGGCGACGCGGAGGCTAAAGACCACATTTTCGTAGATGGATTTGGGGAAGGGATTGGATTTTTGGAAGACCATACCGACGCGTTTGCGGAGAGAGATGACTTCGACATTGGGGTCGTAGAGACTGGAGCCATCGAGGAGGATATCGCCTTTGTGACGGACTCCGTCGATGAGATCGTTCATGCGGTTCATATTGCGGAGGAGGGTGGATTTTCCGCAACCGGAGGGACCGATGAGGGCGGTGATGCGTTTTTCGGGGATATCCATGGAGATATCGAAGAGGGCCTGGGCATCGCCGTAGTAGAAGGAGAAGTCTTTGACCTTGATGTAATCGGGTGCGAGGCCTTCCTCCTCGTCGGGAGGCGGGGAGGCGGGAGCGGCTTTGGCTGGGGTGGTGGACGTGTCTTTGGCCATTGTGGCGGCGTGTGGCGCGAGGCTAGAAAGTTCCGACGGTGTACTTTTTCTTGAGATGATTGCGGAGTTGAATGGCGGCGAGGTTCATGACCACGACGAGGACAATGAGGAGGAGGGTGGTGGCGAAGACCATGGGTTTGGCGGCTTCGGAGTCGGGGGATTGGAAGCCGAGGTCGTAGATATGGAAGCCGAGGTGCATGAACTTGCGTTCGGGATGGACGTACGGGGCGATGGTATCGAGTGGCAATGAGTCGGCGAGTTTGACGACGCCGACGAGCATGAGGGGAGCGACTTCGCCGGCGCCCCGGGCCATGGCGAGGATGATGCCGGTGAGGACGCCGGGGGTGGCGGAGGGGAGAACGACGCGCTGGGTCATTTGCCATTTGGAGGCGCCGCAGGCGAGGGCGGCTTCGCGGATGCCGCGGGGGACGGCGGCGAGGGCTTCTTCGGTGGCGACGATCACGACGGGAAGGGTCATGAGGGCCAGGGTGAGGGAGGCCCAGAAGATACCGCCGGTGCCATAAGTGGGGCCTTCGTTGGCTTGGAAGAACACGGAGTCGATGGTGCCGCCGACGAAGTAGACGAAGAAGCCGAGACCGAAAACGCCGAACACGATGGATGGGACACCGGCGAGGTTATTGACGGAGATGCGGACGGAGCGGACGAGGAGGCCTTGCCGGGCATATTCGCGGAGGTAGATGGCGGCGATGACTCCGAAGGGGGCGACGATCACGCTCATGATGAGGGTCATGACGAAGGTCCCGAAGATGGCGGGGAAAATGCCGCCCTCGGTATTGGCTTCGCGCGGGTTGTCGCTCAGGAAGGTCCAGGAGTGTTTCAAGGCGACGCCAAGACGTCCGAAGAAGGTGAGGCGATTCGGGTAATAGAAGCTGACGAGATCGCCGATGGCATTGGTTCTTTCTTCGCCGGAAAGGAGGCGGTAGGTGAGAGTGTCGGCTTTTTGTTCTTCGCGAAGGGCCCGGGATTGTTTGGCGAGGGCTTGGTAATCCTGTTCGAGTTTTTGGATGTTGGTTTGATATTTTTCCTGTCCTTGGGTTCGTTCGGTGTCGGTCAGGTTTTCATTGAGGTCGAGTTTTCGGATGGAGCGTTGGTTGCGCTGGATGTCGGCGTTGATGGCGCCGATCTGTCGTTTTTCGAGTTTGAAGATGTTTTTACGCCGTTGTCCGGCCTCGCGGACGAGGGAGGCCAGCTGCGATTCAAAGTCGGGGGAAGCAGCCGGGATGACGGTTCCGTCGGCGAGTTTGATTTCGACGGGGACGAAAATGGAGTCACCGTATTCCATGCGTTCTGCGACGATCAGGTCCTCGGAGAGTGCAGTGGATTTGATGGTATCGGCGTTGATGAAGCGGAAGGACGAGCCGTAGGCGTCTTTGTTACCGGTGAAGATTTGCCATTCGAGGCCCTTGCCGTCGTTACGGGGTTGTTTTTTGACGATTTCGCCGGCGATTTCGGGAATCCCGCCGGGGGCGTCGGCGCTTTGTTGGGTGAAGGTGATCGCGGAGACGGGTTTGGGCCAGAAGACGGCGACTCCTTTGACGAGGATGAGACCGAGGAGGAACACGATCATGGCGATGCCGAGGGCGAGGCCGAGGCCGCAGAGCCAAACGCGGCCTTCGCCGATCGGGCGTGTGCGGGCGATTGGTTTGGCCTTTGGCGATGTGGCGGAATCGTCGGTCATACGAGTTTAAACTTTTCGCGAAGGTGTTGGCGGAGGATTTCAGCGACGGTATTGAGGACGAAAGTGAGGGCGAAGAGGACGAGGGCGCCGAGGAAGAGGGTTCGATAGTGGGTGGAATGGACGGGGGCTTCGGGGAGTTCGACGGCGATATTGGCGGAGAGCGTGCGCATGCCGGAGAAAATGTTCCAATCCATGATGGGGGTATTTCCGGTGGCCATTACCACGATCATCGTTTCTCCGACGGCGCGGCCGAATCCGATCATGAGGGCGGAGAAGATGCCTGCGGAGGCGATGGGGATGACGATGGTGCGGACGGTTTGCCAGCGGGAGGCGCCGAGGGCGGCGGAGGCGGCGGTGAGAGAAGGGGGGACATTTGAGAGAGAGTCTTCGGCGATCGTGAAAATGACGGGGATTACGGCGAAGCCCATCATGAAGCCGACGACGAGGGAGTTTCTTTGATCGAAGGGGGTGCCGGTGACCTCGGGCCACCAGAGGCGGAAGTCGGCGGTTTTCGCGCCGGTTTCGGGATCGGTGACGACGAAGAGGAGTTTTTCGAAGGCGGGTCCGAGCTGCCACATGGCCCACATGATGAGGAGCATGATGGGGGTAAAGATGAGGTATTCGTGGCCGGGGCGGACGGCGTTGCGGTATTGGATAGGGAGGCGGTTCCAGAGTTGGCCGAAGACGATGGCGGCGGTGGGGAGGGCGAGGAGGATGAGGATGATGGAGGGGACGCGGGTTTCGATGATGGGGGCGAGCCAGAGGGCGGCGAGGAAACCGAGGACGACGGAGGGGAGGGAGGCCATGATCTCCATGGTGGGTTTGACGATGCGTTTGACGGGTGGATGGAGGAAGTGGGCGGTGTAGATGGCGGAGAGGATGGCGATGGGGACGGCGAAGATCATGGCGTAGAGCGTGCCCTTGAGGGAGCCGAAGATGAGGGGGACCATGGACAGTTTTGGTTCGAGGTCATCGCTGCCGCCGCCGGATTGCCACACGTAATCTGGTCCGGAGGCGCCTTCGTACCAAATTTTTCCGAAGAAGGCTTTCCAGCCGGCTTCTGGGTGGGGGTCGTGGAGGTCGTAGAGGTGGAGGACGCCGGCGTCGTCGAGGAAGGCGAGGGTTTCCCCTTTGCGATCGAGGGCGGCGGCGTTGATTTCGAAGGGGAGGGTATCCTGCCACCGGACGGTTTCGGTGGTGCTGTTACGGAGGGAGGCGAACCTATCGAGGCCGCAGATGAAGGTTTTATTTCGTTGGCTGGCGACGAAGAAAGTGGCGGGACCGGGGAGCGGGGGAAAGGATTTGGTTTGGCCGAAGATGCGATCGGGTTCGTTTTCAGGGCGGAAGAGGCTGAAGACGCGCTGTTCGCCATTAACTCCGCTAAACACGAGGGAGACATCGCCGAAGACGAAGTCCACACGGGCGATGCCGGGATCGTCGAGGTCTTTGAAAGGGGAGAAGGTTTGGCGGAGGGAGAATTCGCCGCGGTCGAGGAAGGAGTAGGCAACTTCGCCGGAGGCAGAGGAGACGATCACCGCGTTGGCTTGGGCGGGCACGAGGAGGTATTGGGGATTTTCGGGGAGGTCCGCGGTCAGGTCGAAGGCTTTATCGGGTTCGATCTTTCCTGCACCGAGGAGGGTTTGCTTTTGTTTCAGGGTGACGACGTGGTGTTCGGTGCCCGTGCCTGTTTCCTGGATGGCGGCGACGAGTTTGGCGTCTCCGGAGTCGCCGTAGTCTATATTGACAATAGGGAATCCGGGTTGGCCGATGGGGTAGAGGTCGCCGGCGTCGAGGGAGGCATTGATCGTGCGTTCGTTGTTTGGGCCGAAGGCGGGGGAATACTTGATGGTGATGACGGCGAAGCGGCCTTTCGAGGTGCCGACGACAAGGTGTTGTTTGTGCGGGTGAAAGCGGGCGGCGGAGATAACTTCTTCGGGTTCGAGATCGAAGGGGAGTTTGATTTCGAAGGAACCGCGATCGCCTTTTAGATCGGTGAAGAGAACAGAGGTGCCCCCGGAGTAGGTGAAGGGGAGTTCGGACCATTCGTCGAGGCCGATGATCCAGGGGTTTTCAGTGGCGATTTGTTGCCGCGTCATTTCTTCGACGGCGGCGCCTTTAAAGAGTGGGAGAATTTGGAAGAGGATGAAAACGAGGATGCCAAAGACGGCGACGATGATGGTGACCCCGCCTACTTTAATGGCGTGAGTCATGAAGCGGTCGAGGCGGAGGGTTGCGGGGGCGACTTGGAAGCGAGCGGGGACGGGTTTTGGGGAGCCTCCGGAGTCCGGCGAGGAAGAGGGGGTGTGCTGGGAGTCCGGTTCGGGCATTTGGATGGGAACGGTGTCGCCGTGTTTTTATAGTGGGCCGATGGCGATGACGAAACAAAAGAATGCGGTCAAAGTGGCGAAAATGTCACGGATTGTGGGGTGGAGAGGCAAAGCGGGCCAGACCGTTGATTCGGCCTGGCCCGCTCTGGGTCAATGCTTGAAGGGTCATTGTATCCGCCGGGGCGGCAATGACGGGTAAGAGGTCTTGTTTACTTTGTGGCGTCGACGCCCTCTGCGGACACGGATTCCGGGAGGGGGTAGTATCCGTCTTTGACGACGATTTCCTGTCCGGCCTTGGAGAGGACGTATTTGAGGAATTCGGCGGTCAATTTGTCGAGCGGTTCGTTGGGTTTCTCGTTTACGTAGATATAGAGGAAGCGCGCGAGCGGGTAGTCGCCGCTGAGGCAATTTTCCATCGTGGCGTCGTAGTAGGTGCCGTCCTCGGTGCCGAGCGGGACGACGCGGACGCCGGAGGTTTTGTATCCGATGCCGGAGTATCCGAGGCCGTAGAGGTCTGAGGCGATGCCCTGCACGACGGCCGAGGAGCCGGGTTGTTCCTTGACGGTGCTTTTGAAATCGCCTTTGCCCATGGCTTTTTCTTTAAAGAAGCCGTAGGTGCCGGACGCGCTGTTGCGGCCGTAGAGGGAGATGGGGCGATTGGCCCATTCGCCGGTGAGTCCGAGTTGTCCCCAGGTGGTGATGTCTTCTCCGCCGAAATTACGGGTGGAAGAGAAGATGCCGTCGAGTTGTTTGAGGGTAAGTCCTTCGATCGGGTTGTCTTTGTTTGCGAAGGCGGCGAGGGCGTCGATGGCGACTTTGATCTGGGTCGGTTTGTAACCGTTTTTCTTTTCGAAGTGATCGATTTCCTCGTCTTTCATGGCGCGGCTCATGGGGCCGAGCTGGGCGGTGCCTTCGATGAGGGCGGGTGGCGCGGTGGAAGAGCCTTTGCCTTCGATTTGGACATTGACGTTGGGGTAGATGGCCTTGAAGCCTTCGGCCCAGAGGGTCATCAGGTTATTGAGGGTATCGGACCCGATGGAGTTCAGATTGCCGGACACTCCGCTGACGGTTTCGTAAGTCGGCAGGTTTTCGTCAACGCTCGGATTAGCGTAGGCAACGCCGGCGAGCAGGCAGGAACACAGAATAGAAGCTGTGAATTTTTTCATCAATTTTGCGATTTGGTTTGGTTTGTTGGTTAGCGAGAAACGGTTAAGTCGCCAACTGCGGCAACCGTACTTTGGAGTAGTGAGGAATAAAAAAGATTCAGGTGACGATTCTGACACGGAGCGGGAGGAAAGGGGCGAGGAAGAGGAGTGTGGCGGTAAGGAAATCGGCTAGGGGAGGTCGAATGTGACGGTGGCGTCACTTGAAGATGTGAAAAAGAGTTTTGATTGAGGAGGGGAAGCGCGGTCCGGCGGTTTTCGTCAAAACCGCCGGACCGGCGATATTTGGTCGCAATACCAAGTGACAAATCTTACCAGAAAGTACGAATTCCTGCGATATAAGTCCAAGTGCTTTGGGAACCGGGGCCGTTGAGGTCGGCGTATTCGATGCCGTTCATGATTTTGAGGCGGTGTTTGTTTTTGCCTTCCCAGATTCCGCCGCCGACGTAGTAGGTGAGGCCGGCGTAGAAGGCGTTGTATCGGTCGCCGCGATCGGAGCCGCCGTCATCGATGGTGAGGCGTTCGTAGAGGGCGCGCGAGCGGATACCGGTGTCGTTGCCGCTGGCGGCGAATTGATATCGGAAGACCGCCTGAATTTTGTCCGTAAGATTGACCCAAGGCATGAGGACGATGCCGTAGAGGTTTTCGGAGTCGAGGGTGCGGGAGTAGAGGAAATCCGTATTGAGCCCCCAATCGCCCCAGTCGTTGGTCGAATTGAGCGAGATGAGGTGTTTGGTGTTGCGGACGGCGTTGTTACCGGAGGATCCGTCGGTGAAAAACCAGTCTCCGCGGATTTTAGTGGCGTCGGAGACATCGCGTCCCAGGCTGGCGAGCGTGGCGATGCCTCCCGTGAATTCCGGGAGCAACCAATCCCTACTGAGGGCACCGGAGAAGATTCCGAGGCTGTAGTCGTATCCCTTGTAGTTGCCTCCGACGGTGACGCCTCCAATTTTCGCGGGGATGGTTTGGGCGACGAGGAGGGAGCGTTCGAAAGTGAGGATGTATTTGGAGGAGGTGGCGTATTCTTGCGTGACCTTTGGTTTGTGTTGACCGACCTGCAGGTAGAAGTCGTCGGATGGTTCCCAAGTGATAAAGAGAGTGTCGAAATTTCTGAAGAAGCGACCGGGACGGGAGTAGACACGTTTGAGGTTCAGCTGCGTTTCGAACTCGAAATTTTGGAGGAAGTTGATCTTCGTGCCGAGACGGAAGCGCCGGTTGATCCAGTCGTTGTATTCGCCGCGATTGGAATCGGCCCAGGCGTATTGTCCCTGGTATCGGCCGATGATGGCGATTTTTTGTATGTATGGGTCATCGCCTTCGTAGAGGACGGGGAGGGCCCAGATTTTATCGAGGACCGATGCTTCTTCGCTTTCGGAGCCGGTGGTGATGGTGGCTTCGTGAGGGATAGCGGTGCCTGCCAAAGCGGATGGAGCGGTGATACCGATCAGGACGGCGAGGGTGGCGATGAGCAGGTGCGGTGTGGAATGGATGGGTTTCATGGTGGACGGTTGGAGCGAATTTACTTTGGAGATGTGAATTGTCGGATAGTACTAATTTGTTCAGATAAGTGTCAATATTGAGGTGAGAATGGCTTCAGTTGTTATGGTGGCTTTAGGTTTTTATCCTGATGTGTCGGATTTGTCAGGGGGGTGGGTGGGACTGGGGAGATTTGGTGTCACATAGGTTGCGAATTTGTTTCAATTACATGAGAGGCAAAGGTGGGTATAGAGGGGAAATGTGACGTTATTGACACATTGATTCCGCGGGGTTGATTTGTTTGGATGAGGGAGGAGGATTGTGAACGCGTGGTTGGGGGGGGCTGGTCAGGGGTGGGACGTTATGGTTCGCACCTATGGCGGGAGGGGATGGAGAACCGCGAGACGG